>NZ_JAEMSD010000878.1 GCF_016462955.1 Bradyrhizobium sp.
CCCGACACCCGCGCGAAGATAGGGGCGCGGGAGTAAGCTTCCAGCCGGCCCGGCAGATCGATGGTGACGCTGAGGTCCTTGGCATTGGGCAGCGCCACGGCCACGCTGGGAACGGCCTGTTCGTCAGTCCATTCCTTCAGCTTCGAGCCCTGCTCCTCGCGGGCGCGGATGCCGGTGCCGACGACGAGGCCTGCCGCAATCAGCGCCACCACGCCGAAGATGCCCAGTTTCCGGCGCGACACCGGGGAGCGGGGTTCAGTGGGCGACATGCGCGGACTCCGATGAGGCGGCGGGCTTGGCGCCTTGTTTCTTGTGGACCATGCTGAACACCACGGGAACAAACATCAGCGTGGCGAAGGTTGCAAAGATCAGGCCGCCGATCACGGCGCGGCCGAGCGGCGCATTCTGCTCGCCGCCCTCACCCAACCCCAGCGCCATCGGCGCCATGCCGATGATCATGGCGAGAGCGGTCATCAGGACGGGGCGGAACCGGACGAAGCCGGCTTCGAGCGCAGCGGCGACGGGATCGCCGAGTTCCTCGTAGCGCTCGCGGGCAAAGGAGATCACGAGCACGCTGTTGGCGGTGGCCACGCCCATGCACATGATGGCGCCGGTCAGCGCCGGCACCGACAGCGTGGTCTCGGTCATGAACAGCATCCAGACGATGCCTGCGAGCGCGGCCGGCAACGCGGTGATGATCACGAATGGATCGGACCAGGACTGGAAGTTCACGACGATCAAAAAGTAGATCAGCACGACGGCCCCGAGCAGGCCGAACAGCAGGCCGGTGAAGGCGCTGTTCATCGTCTCCACCTGGCCGAGCAGCACCACGGACGAGCCCTTCGGCACGTCCTTCGCGGTATCGGCAATCACTTGGCGGATGTCGGCGGCGACCGCGCCGAGATCGCGGCCCGAGGTCGTGGCAAAGATCTGAACCATCGATTGGATGTCGTATTGCGAAACGACCGCGCTCGACGCCGAGCGCTTGATGTCGGCGATGCCGCCGAGGATCGGCGACTGCGCATTGCCGGCCGCGGTGATCGGCAGGGTCTCGAGCGCACTGAGCGAATCGATCCGGTATTGCGGCGTCTGCATCACGATCGAGTAGGACACGCCGTTATCGGGATTGAGGTAATAGGTCGGCGCCACCTGCGAGGAGCCGGCGAGATTGACCACGAGGCTGTTGGTGACGTCGCGCGCGGTCAGGCCGACATATTGGGCGCGGGTGCGGTCGACATCGATGTTGAACGTTGGATTGTTCGGCGACTGCTGGATCCGCGCATCGGCAACGCCGGGAATCTTGCGGACCTTAGCCAGCAGGCTGTTGGCATAGGCGAAGTTGGCGCTGACATTGGCACCGCGGATCTGCAGGTCGATCGGCGCCGGCGCGCCGAAATTCAGGATCTGGCTGACGATGTCGGCCGGCAGGAACGCGAAGCTCACGCCAGGAAACAGCCGCGGCAACTGCTCGCGCAGCACCTTTACGTGCTCTTCCGTCGGCCTGTGGCCCTCCCTCAGCTTGATCTGAATGTCGCCGTCCTGCGGGCCGATCACGCCGGTGTTGTTGTAGGTCAGGTTGATGC
>NZ_JAEMSD010000435.1:0-3808 GCF_016462955.1 Bradyrhizobium sp.
CCGCAATTCGGGCACTGCCTGATGTCGCCGCCATCCGCCCGCGGCGGATAGATGTGCTGGCCCAGCATGTCGTCGAGCACGTCGAGCACCTGCGCGACGCGCAGATCCTTGATGTCGTCGACGGCCCCGATGAAGCCGGTCCAGAAATCCTTCAGAACCTGCTGCCAGGAGATCTCGTTGTTGGAGATGCGGTCGAGCTGCTCTTCGAGGCTCGCCGTGAAATCGTATTCGACGTAGCGGGCAAAGAAGCTTTCGAGAAACGCGACCACGACGCGGCCCTTGTCCTCGCCGTGCAGGCGCTTCTTCTCCAGCTTGACGTAGCCGCGGTCCTTCAGGACCTGGAGGATCGAGGCATAGGTCGAGGGCCGGCCGATGCCGAGCTCTTCCATGCGCTTGACGAGCGATGCTTCCGAGAAGCGCGGCGGCGGCTCGGTGAAATGCTGGGTGACGGAAAGGCTCTGCCGCTTCAGGGCGTCGTTCGGGCTCATCGCGGGCAGGCGGCGGGAATCCTCGTCCTCCTCGTCGTCGCGGCCTTCCTGGTAGAGCGCGAGGAAGCCGTCGAACTTCACGACCTGGCCAGTGGCACGCAGCTCCAGCGTGCGGGAGCCGGCCTTGGCCGTGATGTCGACCGTGGTGCGCTCGAGCTCGGCGGATTCCATCTGGCTGGCGATGGTGCGCTTCCAGATCAGTTCATAAAGTCGCGCCTGGTCAGCATCGAGCCTGCGGCTCAGGCTGTCCGGGCGGCGGGAGAGGTCGGTCGGGCGGATCGCTTCGTGCGCTTCCTGGGCGTTCTTGGCCTTGGCCTGGTACTGGCGCGGGCTGTCGGGCACGTAAGCGTTGCCGTAATCCTCGCCGATCACCTTGCGGGCCTGGGTGATCGCCTCGGGGGCGATCTGCACGCCGTCGGTCCGCATATAAGTAATGAGTCCGGTGGTCTCGCCGCCGATGTCGATGCCTTCATAGAGGCGCTGGGCGATGCGCATCGTATGCGCCGGCGCAAAGCCGTATTTGCGGCTGGCTTCCTGCTGCAGCGTCGAGGTGGTGAAGGGCGCCTGCGGATTGCGGCGGGCGGGCTTGGCATCGACCGCGGTGACCGCGTAAGTCGCTGCTTCCAGCGCCTTCTTGAAGTCTTCGGCTTCCGCGCCGGTGCCGATGTCGAGGCGCTGGATCTTCTTGCCGTCGGCGCCGACGAGGCGGGCCTCGAAGGCGTCGCCGCGCGGCGTCAGCAGGGTCGCGATCAGCGACCAATATTCGCGGGCTACGAACTTCTCGATCTCGAGCTCGCGGTCGCAGACGAGGCGGAGCGCGACCGACTGCACGCGGCCGGCCGAGCGGGCGCCCGGCAGCTTGCGCCACAGCACGGGGGAGAGGGTGAAACCGACCAGGTAGTCGAGCGCGCGGCGCGCCATGTAGGCGTCGACCAAGGCGCCGTCGATCTGGCGCGGATGCTTCATCGCGTCGGTGACGGCCTGCTTGGTGATGGCGTTGAACACCACGCGCTCGATCTTCTGATCCTTCAGCGCGCGCTTCTCCTTCATCACCTCGAGCACGTGCCAGGAGATGGCCTCGCCCTCGCGATCGGGGTCGGTCGCCAGAATCAGGCGGTCGGCGCCCTTCAGGGACTTGGCGATATCGTTGAGCCGGCCGGCCGCCTTGGGGTCGACCTCCCAGATCATCTTGAAATTGGCATCGGGATCGACGGAGCCGTTCTTCGCGGGCAGGTCGCGGACATGGCCGAACGAGGCCAGAACCTCATAGGACGAGCCCAAATACTTGTTGATCGTCTTGGCTTTCGCCGGCGACTCCACGATGACGATATTCATGTAGTTCCAGTAACTTACGGGAAAAAATTGGGCCGGAAACGAAAGGATTCGGGTCGGCCGTTTCGACCCGAACATGGGTGGTGAGGCGGTCGCTGTCAAATCGTGGGGTGTTGAGAGCCGCCACGATGGGACAAGTTTCATATCGAAAAAGTTGCAAAATACCACCTTGGAGTTGCGTTCGATGTGGGCGTAATGTTTCGCGGGGCATGCGATTCGAGTGGGGTCTGGTGACAAAGCCAGGAAAGAAACGGGCGCGCGCCGCATCAGGCGCGCGGAGGGGCGGGCGTCACGACGAACCGGGAGAGGGCGGCGCAGATGAGGCGGTGGCCTTCATTGCCGAGCAGACCGGGGCGTTGCGCAAGCTGGCCGAGCGGCACAAGCTCGACGTGTTGCATTATCTCCTGGGGATGACGCAGCTCGAGGCCGACGAGCATCTGCGGCTGCGGACCAAGCGCAAGCTGTCGTAACAGGGCTCGACGATCGACGTGAACTGACGCGCTCGTCTCCCCGACCAACCGAACGTGAACAACGCATCCAATATTTCGAACCTGGCGGACAGGCTCCGCGATGATGTTCGTAGCCTCGGCATCATGGCGGCATTGATCGGAGGGTTGATCCTCTGGTTTGCGACCGTCGGCTCGACCGACCGGGTGACGTATCGCGGCGTCGATCAAGCATGGGCCGAGCCCGGCCGAATCTATCTCAACACCGAGCCTCCCGGTCATTACGTGATCGAGCGGAATGCGGATTTTGCCGCCATGAAGGTCGGCTGTACCTACGATCTGAGCTACGATGTCAAGTTCGGCCGGAATCAACGCGGAAACCGCCTGAAGACGATCCGCAGAGTGAACCTGGTCGGATGCTAGCGGTGCTCAGCTTCGCGGGCCGGCTTTGGCCGAGCTTCGCCGCGGCGCCAGTCGCGGCTTCAGCGTGGTGTCGGCGGGACTGAGCAGCCGGCCGTCCTCGGCACGCATTTCCAGCCTCTTCACCGGGCGGCCCTTGTCGCGATCCACCAAAATGGTCGCGATCTCCTCGGGGTGGTCATCGAACTCCTCGCTCCATTGCCGTAGCGCGACCAGGATCGGGAAAGCGCCGCGGCCTTTCGGCGTCAGCACATATTCCTGATAGGCGCTGCCGTCCGAGGCGGGGGTGGTTTCGAGGATGCCGTGCTCGACCAGTGACCGCAGGCGAGCGGACAGGATGTTTTTGGCCGTGCCGAGCCTGCTTTGAAATTCGCCGAAGCGGCGCACGCCGAACAGCGCCTCGCGGATGATCAAGAGCGACCACCAGTCGCCGAGCGCCTCCAGCGAGCGCGCGATCGGGCAAGCGTCGCCCTCGAAGCTCGTTCGTTTCACCATCGCGGTTTGTCCTATCGCGTTCGCACGGTGCCGGCGCCGATCACGCGTTCGTGTGGTTGCATCATAAAACCTAATGCCTTAGATGGCAATCTAGTTTCATTATGCAACCACTGGAGGCGAGCGTGAGACTTCGAGGAAAGACGGCCCTGATCACCGGCGGCAACAGCGGCATCGGGCTTGCGACGGCAAAACTATTCGTGGCGGAGGGAGCCAAGGTGGTAATCACCGGCCGCAACAAGCAGACGCTGGACGCGGCCGCCAAGGAACTCGGGCCGAATGCGCTCGCGCTCGCTGCCGACGCGACCGACATTGCCGGCACTGAAGCTGCGATCAAGCAGGGCGCGGAGAAGTTCGGCAAGTTCGATATCGTGTTTGCCAATGCCGGTATCGCCGGCGGCACGCCGCTGGGCTCGGCCACGCTCGAGGTGTTCGAGAAGGTGATCAGCACCAATCTGACCGGCGTGTTCTTCACCGTGCAGGCGGCGCTGCCGCATCTCAACGACAACGCCTCGATCATTCTCAACGGCTCGGTGATCTCGGTGCTCGGCATTCCCGGTTACTCCGCTTACGGTGCCGCGAAAGCAGGCGTGCGGGCGATGGCGCGGATCATGGCCTCGGAACTGTCGC
>NZ_JAEMSD010000435.1:3818-5402 GCF_016462955.1 Bradyrhizobium sp.
CAGCTGGATGTGGTGGCGCTGTCCGCGGCGGCGGTGAAGGTGGTGGCGCCCGGCGCGCTCCGCACGCCGATCTGGGGGCCCGCGACCGCGACGCCCGAAGCCGAGAAAGAATTCGAAAAGCGGATCGCGCTGTCGACGCCCCTGGGGCGCCTCGGCGAAACCGATCACGTCGCCAAGACGGTGCTGTTCCTCGCCTCCGACGATTCCGCGCATGTGCAGGGTCAGGAGATCTTCGTCGACGGCGGCGCGGTGGCCTCTCCGAGCGGCGCGCCGATCTATCGCGGCTGATGACTTGAACCAACGCGATTCCGTCCGGCGCAACTGCCATCTTGCGCCGGACGGTTCGTGTGTCCAGGCTATGCTGCGCGCAGAGTCGTCGCCGCCTGAAGTGCGCCGGCGAGCGCTTTCTCGCGGTGATCCGGGCCGAGTGCAATGCCGTCGGCGGGAACGAACTCCAGGTCGGTGATGCCCACGAAGCCGAACACCCAGCGCAGATAGGTTTCGACGTGTTCGCCGGCGACGTATGGGGTCTCGGCGCCGTAATGGCCGCCACGTGAGATCGCCACGATCACGCGTTTGCCTCCGGCAAGTCCCTCTGGCCCGGCCGCGCCATATTTAAATGTCTTCCCCACCACCAGGATGCGGTCGATCCAGGCCTTGAGCTGGCTCGGAATGGTGAAATTGTACATGGGCGCGCCGATCACGACGACGTCGGCAGCCAGGAACTCGTCGAGCGCCGCCGCGCTTGCGGCGAGGTCGGGTGCAAGCTCCGCCGGCGCGGGAGCGCCTTGCGCGGCGGCGAGGTGCGAGCCGGAGAGGTGGGCCAGCGGGGTCTGGGTCAGGTCGCGATAGACCACTTCGAGCGACGGCGTCGCCTGTTTCAGCCGATCGACGATGGCGGCGGAAACCTGCCGGCTGACGGAGTGGGGGCCGAGCACGCTGGAGTCGAGATGGAGGAGTTTCATGTGGTCACCTCATGGTATAGGTTTGTAACTGACGCTACATGAGTGACTGGCCGAAACCGCACAAGAAGGCACAATTTTGAAACCCGCAAGAACGCACTTTTTTGAGCCATGGGCACATCATTGAAACCTGCGAACATCGAATTGCCTGCTCGGCCGCGGCCAAATCCACCCGATACAAGGCCCATGCCCGATCCCAACCATGCGGACTGCCGCGGCGTCGCCTCCGTGCTGTCCCGCGTCGGGGACAAATGGAGCGTGCTCGTCATCATGATGCTGAGCGACGGGCCGAAGCGCTTCAACGAGCTGAAGCGCACGATCAACGGCATCTCGCAGCGAATGCTGACCCTGACGCTGCGCGGCCTCGAACGTGACGGCCTCGTCACGCGCACGATCTTCCCGACCATTCCGCCGCGCGTCGACTACGAGCTGACCGATCTCGGCCGCGGCTTGCAACAGCCGGTGAAGGCCCTCGGCGAGTGGGCGATCGCGCATCTGGAGCAGATCGCGGCCGCACGCACGCGGTTCGACGCGCGCAACGACGGCTAGCGTTGCTTATCCGAGCGAAGCGAGGGAGCCCGGAATCCATTTGGCGGCAGAGGAAGTGGATGGATGGATTTCG
>NZ_JAEMSD010000435.1:5412-5882 GCF_016462955.1 Bradyrhizobium sp.
GGAATGACGACTGGAGGCTCTAAAGCAGCGACACCAGTCCGCCGCCGTGACGTTCGAGCTTGCCGGCGAGCTCGAGCTCCAGCAGGACGGTGCGCACGATCGCGGGCGAGGCACCGGACATCCGGACGAGATCGTCGATCGAGATCGGTGTGGGACCGAGAAGGTGGGTGATCTGGTCGCGGTCGTGGTTCTGCGGATCGGTTTCGAACGGCTCGCTGTCGGGTTCGCCTGCGGGGTGCATCAAGGGCCGCTCCATGATCGGCTGCACCGCATTGACGATGTCGGCGACCTCGGTGACGAGCGTTGCGCCCTGCTTGATCAGGTCGTTGGCGCCGGCCGACCGCGGATCAAGCGGCGAGCCAGGCACCGCGAACACCTCGCGGCCCTGTTCGGCCGCCATGCGCGCGGTGATCAGTGAGCCCGAGCGGTGTGCGGCTTCCACGACGACGACGCCGAGCGCGGCGCCGGAG
>NZ_JAEMSD010000879.1 GCF_016462955.1 Bradyrhizobium sp.
GTGGAGCGCTGTTATAAATGCCACTCGCATGAGAAGAAGATCAAAGGCGGGTTGGTGCTGGATTCACGCAGTGGCTGGGAAAAGGGGGGGGAATCCGGTGCAGCGATCGTGCCGGGAAAGCCAGAAGAGAGTTTGCTCATCAAAGCCGTGCGGCATGAGGACGAGGATTTGCAGATGCCGGAAGAGAAACTCAGCGATGATGAAATCGCCGTGCTGGAGCAGTGGGTGAAGATGGGGGCGCCGGATCCGCGGGTTGCGAAGAAAACCGGCAAAGACCTAGACGAAGGACGCAAGCATTGGGCCTTTCAGCCGGTGACCCACCCGGCGGTCCCGGAATCGGCTTTCCCCGAGATATCCCGAACGCCCATCGATGCGTTTCTGTTCGCTGCAATGTCGAAGCACAACTTGCGACCAGCGACCCGCACCGACCGCGGGACCTTGCTGCGCCGCGCGACGCTCGATCTCACCGGCCTGCCGCCGACGGCCGGGGCTATCACCGCTTTCGTGAACGATCCGCAACCGGACGATGCGGCATTTGCGCAAGTCGTCGAGCGACTGCTGGCTTCTTCCGCCTACGGCGAGAAATGGGGGCGCTACTGGCTCGATATCGTCCATTACGCGGACACTACCGGCTGCAGCTCCGACTGGCCAATTGACGACATGTGGCGCTATCGCGACTGGGTGATCGCCGCGTTCAACGACGACAAGCCGTTTGATCGTTTTCTCACCGAGCAACTCGCCGGCGATCTGCTCGCGGCGGACATGCTCAAACAGCCGGACGCGCTGGACGAGAAGGTCTATCGCGAGCGCATCGTGGCGACCGGCTTCCTGGCAACGGCGAAGCGCTTTGGGTCGAGCCCCGGCGCAGACGAGCACCTCACCATCGACGACTCGATCGATACGACGTTTAAGGCGTTGCAGGGCCTGACGATGAGCTGCGCACGCTGTCACGATCACAAGTTCGATCCGCTGCCGGCAAGCGACTATTTTTCGCTTTACGGTATCTTCGCGAGTTCCCTCTATCCTTACGCGGGCGCGGAGATAAACAGGCATGCTTCGCTGCTCGTTCCGCTGTCTCCTCCGGGGAAAATCGAGAACGTCCTCGATGCCTGGAATCGCTCGATGCCCTCTATCGGAGGCGAGAAGGCGAAGCAACCGCGTTCGGTCCAGGCAAGTTTCATTCAACGCTGGGGCTTTGAGGACAATGAAACTGGCTCGGGCCGGGAGGATCGTTTGCCCGCAACTCCATGGGTCGGTAGAGGCGGCGTCACCGTGATGGAAGGGAATTCGCCATTTGTTCACCTCCTGCCGAAGGGGGGCATCAATCACGTGTATTTCCAGGCCACTGCGCACCAAGGCGAGATGATGCGCCGTGTCCGGTGGCAAGACGAAAGGAGCGATGTCCGCTCGCTGGCGGTTGATTTCCAACTCACCTCGCCATGGGATGAATCAGGCCATCTTTGGAAACTCGCGTGGCGGTCGCAGGACGAGCCAGCCGAAGAGCTGGAGTTGGCCACGATCGCGGCGCTCGGCCTGTCTGCTCCCGGCGGGGCCAAGCCGGTCTTGCTGGCCAAGGGGCGTTG
>NZ_JAEMSD010000436.1:0-1294 GCF_016462955.1 Bradyrhizobium sp.
GCCGGGCCGTCGCCCTTCGAGGGCCGCTGAAGAAGCGGCCACCTCAGGGTGACGGTCTGGGATCGAAACCCGGCTTCCCCACCGCGAAGGGCGGTGATAGCGTCGGTCCATGACTTGGTCCTTCCTGCTCACCTCGCTCATCGTCGTCGCGTCGCCTGGTACCGGCGTGCTTTACACGCTGGCGGCGGCGCTGACCCGCGGCTCCCGCGCCAGCGTGGCGGCCGCGTTCGGCTGCACGCTCGGCATCGTGCCGCACATGGCGGCGGCGATGCTGGGGCTTGCCGCCGTGCTGCACACCAGCGCGCTCGCCTTCGCCGTGCTGAAATGGTGCGGCGTCGCCTATCTGCTCTACATGTCCTGGCAGGCGCTGCGCGAGACGGGGGCGCTGGCGGTCGACGGCGAAATCCGCGAGCGCTCGAACGGCCGCGTTGTCGTCACCGGTATCCTGATCAACATCCTCAATCCAAAACTGTCGATCTTCTTTCTCGCCTTCCTGCCGCAGTTCATTGCGGCGGACGAGGCCCATGTGCTGGCGCGCATGATGGAATTGAGCGGCGCGTTCATGGCGATGACGTTCGCGGTGTTCGTGGTCTACGGCCTTTGCGCCGCCGCGGTGCGCGAGCGCGTCATCTCCCGCCCGCAAGTCATGGCCTGGCTGCGCCGCAGCTTTGCCGCGGGCTTTGCCGCACTCGGCGCCAAGCTCGCTTTGTCGGAGCGGTAGGCTCTTCGTCAGCTCTCGAAAAGTCTCGTCATGCCCGGGGCCTTCGCCGCGCCGAAGCGGCTTCGGCCGCGCAGGCGGGACAAGCCGGCCATGACGCCATCAGAGCGGGGGCGCCTCGAAGACTCACTCAACAAAAAAGCGGGCCTTGCGCCCGCTACCTTCAAACTCTTCGACCCGACGCCCGGGCGGAGCTCAGTCCACCCGGGCAAAAGAAACAGAAGCCTCGTTACTTCTTCTTCGCCTTCTTGGCCTTTTTCGCCTTCTTCTTCACCGCCTTCTTCGCTTTCTTAGCCATAGTATCCTCTTAGGGGTTAATGGTGGAACGCGACACGAGGGATGCTCGGCGGAGGGCCAGCCTCGCAACATCCTCGACGACAAACTCAGCAGATTCGCAGGTCTCTGCCCCGCACCGTCATATCTCCGTCATCACGTTATCCACAGCTCAGATGCATTTTCGGGTGATTTTGCCGCGCGAATCCGCTTGGCGCGCGCCCGTTGCACCGCCCTCGCGCCCGTCGCAGGCTTGCTTAATGCTTCCGGAATCCGTCCGCAGGATTCATCAATCCAAAACCA
>NZ_JAEMSD010000436.1:1304-5878 GCF_016462955.1 Bradyrhizobium sp.
GCACGCCTATCCCAAATTCGAGGCGGCGCGGTACTGGACTGCGGCGGCGGTGCTGGCTGCGGCAGGCGCGGCGATCTCGATGCTGCGCGACGTGATGGATCCGGGCTTTCCGCTGATCGGCGGCGGCGCCCTGATGATCTTTTCGTCGTGGCTCGCCTGCATGGGCGTCGCCCGGTTCTATCACCGGCCGGTGTCCTGGCCGGCGGCGGTCGCCAACTCCGTTCTGTGCAGCGCCGGTCTCGCCTTCTTCCTGCTCGTCACCGACAACATGCCGATGCGGGTCCTGATCTACTCGCTGGGTCAATCGACACCGATCGTGTTGACGCTGCCGCTGCTTCTCGGCAGGCAGAGCGGCCGGGAAAACCCGGGCGCGCGCCTCGCTGCGATCGTCGGCTTTCTGCTCCTGTTCATTCACGTGGTCCGCTCCGCCGCGGCGCTGCTCGGCTATGGCGGTCCCATCGTCGCCACCAGCTTCAACGGCTTGCAGGCGCTGATGATCCTGCTCCTGGTGTTCCTGGGCATGGGCTGGAACTTCGCCTGCCTGCTGATGGCGATCGAGCGGTTGCGCAACGAGGTCGCGGACCTTGCGCTGCTCGACGATCTCACCGGCGTCGCCAACCGGCGGCATCTCCTGCAGCGCCTGACCGAGGAATGTGCCCGCTCGGGGCGCAGCGGCGCGCCGTTCTCGCTGCTGGTGATCGATCTCGACGGCTTCAAGGCCATCAACGACACTCACGGCCATGCCGCCGGCGATGCCTGCCTCAAGCACTTCACCCTGATGGCGCAGACGCGGCTGCGGCCCGGCGACATGCTCGCCCGCACCGGCGGCGACGAGTTCTGCGTCGTGCTGCCGTCCTCGTCGCTGCGCGAAGCTGCCACCATCGCCCGCCGCGTGCTCGAGGCCTGCCGTCAGGATGCCGAGGCTTGCACCCCCGGCGACATTCCGATCGCGATCTCGATCGGGGTCGCGGAGTGGGATCGCAGCATCGGCGATTTCCCCGACCGCCTGATGGCCAATGCCGACCACGCCCTGTATGCCGCCAAGAAGAACGGCAAGAACGATTTTGCGGTCTATGATCCGGCCCCGCCGCCGCTCTCGCCCGAGACGATCGAAGCGCTGCGCAAATTCGCGTAAAGTGGGCTTGCCTCGGGTTGCATTGGACGTGCCTGATGATGTCTCGCCTGGCTGCTGCTGCGTTCGCCGCGCTCCTTCTTGTCGCTCCCGCCGCCGCTGACGATGCCGAGCTTGCAAGGCTCGCGCGCGCCTCCGGCACGCCCGACATTCCCGGCCTGAAGATGGTCTGGCTGGCGCCCTGGGGCGACGTCCGCAACGCCAACCCCTGGCGCAACATCATCGTGCACCAGACCGAGGGACCCGCGGGCTCGGCGCGCGGCGGCGCGCTGGCGCAGGCGAAGAACCCGACGCGGCGCGGCGTCACGGTGTGGGTCGAGACTGACGGCACGGTGTATTGGGCGGTCGCCGAAAATCTTGTGCCGACCCATGGCGACGGCGCCAACCGCAACGACAACAAGTACATCGACAACAAGTCGACCTATCGCCAGGTGGTGCGCGACAATTCGATCGGCGTCGAGTTCGCCGGCAACTATCCCGATGTCACGACGGCACCGACCGAGGCGCAGGTCGCGGCGTGGAAGATCCTCGTCAAGGTGCTGCGCACGCGCTACGGCATCCCGCTCGACCGCGTCTACGCGCACAACTGGATCGACTACAAGGACGCCCGCTATTGCGAAGGCTGCACGCTCGCGACCATGGCAAGGCAGTGGGGGGAGTAGTTGGTTGTCATTCCGGCGCGCCTCTTGGCGCGAACCCGGAATCCATCTTGTGTCAGAGTTGGTGGATGGATGGATTCCGGGCTCGCGCTGCGCGCGCCCCGGAATGACGGCGGAGTGCCCACCCTCCAACAAAAAAGCCGGCGTTGCCGCCGGCTTTTTCGCTCTTTCGATCCGCCAATCTCTTGTGCTGAAACGCCCGCTTAGTGCGCGGCTTCCAGCGCAGCCTGTTCGGCCCTTGCGATCGTGCCCTTCACCGCGGACTGCACCTTCTCGAAGGCGCGGACCTCGATCTGGCGGACGCGCTCGCGCGACACGCCGAACTCGGCGGCAAGGTCTTCCAGCGTCATCGGATCATCGGCGAGGCGGCGAGCCTCGAAGATGCGGCGTTCGCGCGGGTTGAGCACGCCCATGGCGCCGTTCAGCGCGTCACGGCGGTGATCATACTCCTCGTGCTCCGCCATCATAGCTTCCTGATTGGGCGTATTGTCGACCAGCCAGTCCTGCCATTCGCCGGCTTCGCCGTCGTCGCGGATCGGCGCGTTCAGCGACGCGTCCCCGCCGAGGCGGCGGTTCATGTCGATGACGTCCTGATCGGTGACGCCGAGGCGCTTGGCGATCGTCTTCACCTGGTCGGGGCGGAGATCGCCCTCGTCCAGTGCGTTGATCTTGCTCTTCGCCTTGCGCAGGTTGAAGAACAGCTTCTTCTGGTTCGCGGTGGTGCCCATCTTCACGAGCGACCAGGAACGCAGGATGTACTCTTGAATCGACGCCTTGATCCACCACATGGCGTAAGTAGCGAGACGGAACCCCTTCTCGGGCTCGAATCGCTTCACCGCCTGCATCAGGCCGACATTGCCTTCCGACACGACCTCGGAAATCGGCAGGCCGTAGCCGCGATAGCCCATGGCAATCTTGGCCACGAGTCGGAGATGGCTGGTGACGAGCTGGTGAGCCGCGTCCCGATCGTCATGCTCGCGCCAACGCTTGGCGAGCATGTACTCCTGCTGGGGTTCCAGCATCGGGAACTTGCGGATCTCGGCGAGGTAACGAGAAAGGCCGGATTCTCCATTGAGGACCGGCAAAGAAGCGGTACGGGCCATAGTGCGCCCTCCAAATGGTTCAGGCCCCCGATAGCGGCGGGCCAGGCAGACGACCGCTGTGTCAAAGCCGGCCGGGCTGCGATGTTCCGCGTTGGTCATTTCAACGCACGCGCAATATACCTCATTGGGGGTCAAAAAGGGAAGGATTGCTGACGTCACGTCCCCGTGTGGCAGCTATAACTTTTTGTAATGTAAAGCCTTTCTGAAGCCGGCTGCGTCATAGCGCCGCTTTGAGGGCGCTTTCCAGGAGAACCAAATCCTCCGGCAAAGGCGCCTCCCAGTGCAGAAGTTCTCCCGTCCTCGGGTGCTCCAGCACCAGCAGGTAAGCATGTAAGGCCTGCCGTCCCAGCGCCGCCAATGCTGATTGCGACTCAGGGCCCAGCTGGTTCGCCTTGGTCTTGAAATGCGGGCCATAGACCGCATCCCCCATCAGCGGATGGCCGATATGGGCAAGGTGGACGCGGATCTGGTGCGTGCGGCCGGTCTCGAGCTCGCAGGCGAGCAGGGCGGCCACCGGCTTGCCGTCGCGGCCGGCAAAGCTCTCCAGGATGTCCCAATGCGTCACCGCCTCGCGGCCGCCCTGGCGCACGGCCATCTTCTCGCGCGCATGCGGATGGCGGTCGATCGGCGCATCGACGGTGCCGCGGTGCCGGTGCGGCACCCCCCACACGAACGCCATGTAGCCGCGCCGCATCTCGCCGGTCCGGCCGTGGTCGGCGAATTGCGCCGATAGCGCGGCGTGGGCGAGGTCGTTCTTCGCCACCACCATCAGCCCCGTCGTGTCCTTGTCGAGCCGGTGCACGATGCCGGGCCGGCGCACCCCTCCGATGCCCGACAGCGAGCTGCCGCAATGGGCGATCAGCGCATTCACCAGCGTTCCGGTCTCGTGGCCCGCCGCGGGGTGCACCACGAGGCCCTTGGGCTTGTTGATGACGACGATGTCGTCGTCCTCGAACACGATATCGAGGGCGATCTCCTCCCCCTTGGGCTCGGCGGGCGCCGCCTCGGGCACGTCGATTGTGATCGTATCGCCGGGACTGACGTGATAAGCGGGGTCGCGGACCGCGGCGGCCTTCAGCTGCACTGCGCCCGCCAGGATCAGGGCCTTCAGCCTCGATCGCGACAGGTCGGTAAGGCGCGCCGCCAGCACGCGGTCGAGCCGGGCCGAGCCCTCGTCGCCCCCGACCACGACCTCCAACCGCTGCGCTGACCCAGAGCTTTCCATGACGACGTCTGATACCGCTGTTCCCGAACCGACCCCCGAGCAGGCCGCGCTGTTCGCGCGGGTGCGGCGGATGATGCTGATCGCGGGGTTGACCACGGCGCTGGCCTTCTGCGCCGTGCTGATCGCGGTGGGCTACCGCCTTTTCAAGTCCGAGGGAAGGGCGGTGGAAGCCGGCGGCGACGTCACCGCCACCCTGCCGAAGGGCGCCCGGATCGTCTCCACCGGCGTCGCCGGAGACCGCTTGGTGGTCACGCTGGACCTCGGCGGCGTGACCGAGATCCGCACCTTCGACGCCCACACGCTCAAGCCGGCCGGAAAGCTGAAATTTGCCAACGAGCCGTAAAACGGCGGTTCGGGTCCTTGCGGCGGACAAATTTCGAGGCTATTGGCTAGCCCTCACGCTCCCTTCGTCTAGCGGTTAGGACGCGGCCCTCTCAAGGCTGAAACAGGGGTTC
>NZ_JAEMSD010000437.1:0-3609 GCF_016462955.1 Bradyrhizobium sp.
ATGCGAAAGTCGGGCTGTTCGTCCTTGGTCTTCGCCGTGTTGGGCACGATGGCGCCGGATTCGAGCTTGGTCATGTCGAGCAGATTGGCGATGAAGCGGCTCAGCCGCTCGGATTCGTCGATCACGGTGGCGAGCAGGTCGCGCTTCTCGGTGTCGGAGAGCGCGCCGGCGAGATCGCGCATGGTGGAGGCCGCCCCCAGCACCGAGGCGAGCGGCGTCTTCAGATCGTGCGAGATCGAGGTGAGCAGCGCCGAGCGCAGCCGCTCGGATTCGACGGTGCGCTTGACGCGGTCCATGTCCTCGACCAGCAGCACGCGCTCGATCGCGAGCGCGCCCTGGTCGACCAGCGCATCGAGCAGCCGGCGCTGGTCCGGCGTCAACAGCGGTCCGGTGCGGTCGTTGTCGATGCCGATGACGCCGATCGGACCCCGCCCGGTGCGCATCGGCAGGAACAGCCGCTTGGCGCCCGGCAACGTGTCCGAGCCGCGGCCGGCGGGGCGATCGTTGCTCCAGGCCCAGTTGGCGGCGGCGAGGTCGGCCTGATCGAGCTCGTCTTCGGGCGGATAACCTGACTTCACCGTGAGCAGGCCCGCGTCCGGCAACAGCAGCACCACGCGCACCTTCAGCATCAAAGCGATCTGGTAGGCGCTGGCCCATAGCACGTCGTCGAGCGTCGCGGTGCCGGCGAGCTTGCGGCTGAAGGCATAAAGTTGCTCGGTCATCCTGATCCGGCCGATCGCGGTGTCGGCCTGGATGCGCACCCGCGCGGCGACATTGGAGACGATCATCGCCACCACCAGGAACAGCAGGAAGGCGGCGACATTGGTCGGATCGGTGATCGTGAAGGTGTAGAGCGGCGGCAGGAAGAAGAAATTGTAGCACAGCGAAGCCGCGACGGTCGCCAGCAGCGAGGGCCACAGGCCATAGCGCACGGCAACCGCGACCACCGCCGTCAGCAGCACGAGGTCGACGTTCTCGATGCCGAACCGGGGCTGGATCAGCTCCGCGGCGCCGAGGCCAATCAGGACGATCCCGAGCGCCTTCAGATAGGGCAGCGGATCGAACGGCTCCGACCGGGCGGCGGTCTGCACCGCGGTCTTGGGCGCGGCCTCGCCGGGCATCTCGTCGCCGGCGATGACGTGGACGGTGATGTTGCCGGCGCGGCGCACCAGGTCGTGCACGACCGAGCCGCGCGTCATCTCGAACCAGCGCGAGCGGCTCGACTTTCCGATCACGATCTGGGTGACGTTGTTGCCTTGGGCGAAATTGACGACGTCGTCGGCAATGCGGCGCCCGACGGCGGGAATGGTCAGCGCTTCGCCGCCGAGCGATTCCGCTAGCCGCAGCGTATCGGCCAGCCGATCGCGCTGCTCGTCGGACAATTGCAGGGATCGCCGCGTCTCGATCGAGATCGCGGTGAACGGCGCATGCAGCCGGTCGGCCAGCCGCTTGGTGTAGCGCACGAGGCCGGCTGCGCGGGGATCCTCGCTGACGCAGACGAGGATGCGCTCGCCCGCGGCCCAGGGCCCGGCAATGGCATTGGCCTGCATATGGGTGAGGAGCTGCTCGTCAACCCGCTCGGCGGTGCGCCGCAGCGCCAGCTCGCGCAGCGCGGTGAGATTGCCCGGAGAGAAATAATGCTCCAGTGCCCGCTCGGCCTGCTTGGGCACATAGACCTTGCCCTCCTTCAGCCGCTGGATCAGATCGTCCGGCGTCAGATCGATCAGCTCAATCGCGTCGGCGCGGTCGAACACCGAGTCCGGCACGGTCTCGCGAACCCGGACATGGGTGATCTGGGCGACGACGTCGTTCAGGCTCTCGATGTGCTGGATGTTGACGGCGGTGTAGACGTCGATTCCGTGGGAGAGCAGCTCCTCGACATCCATGTAGCGCTTGGGATGGCGGCTGCCCGCCGCATTGGTGTGGGCGAGCTCGTCGACCAATGCGATCTGCGGCCGCCGCGCGATCACGGCATCGAGATCCATCTCCTCGACAATCTGGCCGCGGTAGTCGAGCCGCTTGCGCGGGACCACTTCGAGGCCGCGCACCAGCGCCTCGGTCTCGGCGCGGCCATGGGTCTCGACGAAGCCGACCACGACATCGATGCCGGCCTTGCGCTTGGCATGGGCGCTCTGCAGCATCTCGTAGGTCTTGCCGACGCCGGGGGCGGCGCCGACGAAGATCTTCAGCTTGCCGCTCGCGCTCTCCTCCCGGCGCGCAGCTTCCAGCAGCGCCTCGGGAGACGGACGTTGTTCGGGATCGCGGCGCTCTCGGACCATCAGGGCAGTATAATCATCCGTACACTGCGAGCCTAGACGGCTAGTTCGCCGCCATGCGGTCGAGCCCGAGGTTCAACGCCAGAACATTGACCCTGGGCTCGCCGAGGAAGCCGAGCAGACGGCCTTCCGTGTGGGCGGTCACGAGCTGCCTGACCTGATCTTCCGGCATATTTCGCGCCTTGGCCACGCGCGGCACCTGGAATTGCGCCGCTTCCGGCGAGATGTTCGGGTCGAGGCCGCTAGCCGAGGTCGTCACCAGGTCGACCGGCACGGCCGCGTTCGGATTCTCGCTCCTGAGCTTGTCCACATCCTCCTTCAGCCGGTCGGCCAGCGCCTTGCTGGTCGGGCCGAGATTGGAGCCGCCCGAATTGGCGGCGTTGTAGGGGGCCGGCACCGTCTTGGTCGAATCATTCGGGTCCGGCGCAACCGTTGCCGACAGGCGGCCGTGGAAAAACTTGTCGTCCTTGAACTCCTGCCCGATCAGGGCGGAGCCGATCACCTTGCCGTCCTTCTCGATCAGGCTGCCCTGCGCCTGCGTCGGAAAGATCGCGCCGGCAATGGCCGTCATCGCCAGCGGATAGGCCAGGCCGGTGATGGCGGTGAGTGCCAGCAAGAGGACGATGGCGGGACGGATTTCTCTGAGCATGTTAAGTCTCCAATGATTTTGTCATTGCGAGCGAAGCATCTCTCCCGTCGTTCCGGGGCGGTGCGAAGCATCGAACCCGGAACCTCGAGATTCCGGGTTCGCCTCTTCGAGGCGCCCCGGAATGACAGAGAGAATTTGCTCCTCGCATGACAACGGTCAAGCCAGGTGAAAGGCGGTCACGACGAGATCGATCGCCTTGATGCCGATGAAGGGGATGACGATTCCGCCGAGGCCGTAGATCAAGAGGTTACGCCGCAACAGCGCGCCGGCACCGACGGCGCGATAGGCGACACCCTTCAGCGCCAGCGGGATCAATCCGATGATGACCAGCGCGTTGAAGATGATCGCCGACAGGATGGCGCTCTGCGGGCTCGACAGGTTCATGACGTTGAGCACGCTGAGTTGCGGGTAGAACGCCAGGAACATCGCCGGGATGATCGCAAAGTACTTGGCGACGTCGTTGGCAATCGAGAACGTGGTCAGCGCGCCGCGGGTCATCAGGAGCTGCTTGCCGATCTCGACCACCTCGATCAGCTTGGTCGGGTTGGAGTCGAGGTCGACCATGTTGCCGGCCTCGCGGGCGGCCTGGGTGCCGGTGTTCATCGCCACGCCGACGTCGGCCTGGGCGAGAGCGGGGGCATCGTTGGTTCCGTCACCAGTCATTGCGACCAGGCGGCCTTGTTC
>NZ_JAEMSD010000437.1:3619-5876 GCF_016462955.1 Bradyrhizobium sp.
CGCCGCACATAGCCACCAGCTTGCCCTTGGCCTGCTCGTCCCGGATCAGCTTGAGCTTGTCCTCGGGCGTTGCCTGCGCCAGGAAGTCGTCGACGCCGGCCTCGGCGGCGATGGCGGCGGCCGTCATCGGATTGTCGCCGGTGATCATGATGGTGCGGATCCCCATGCGGCGCAGCTCCGCGAAGCGCTCGCGAATGCCGCCCTTGACGATGTCCTTGAGCTGGACAATGCCCAGCAGCTTGCCGTCCTTGGCGACCGCCAGCGGCGTGCCGCCCGATTTGGAGACCTCGTCGGCAATGGCGCTGATCTCGCGGCCCGCTTCCGACAGGGCCACGGGCTGCATGGCCCGCGCCGCATTGCCCGAGGCGATCGCAGTCGACGCCCCCCCGCCGACATAATTGAGGATGGCATCGACCGCGCCCTTGCGTACCGAGGAGCCGCCGGCATCGACGCCACTCATGCGGGTCTGGGCCGTGAACGGAACGAAGGTCGCTCCCAGCTCCGCCATGTCGCGGCCGCGGATGCCGTACTTCTCCTTGGCCAGCACGACGATGGAGCGGCCTTCCGGCGTCTCGTCGGCGAGCGAGGCGAGCTGGGCGGCGTCCGCCAGCTCCTGCTCGGTGACGCCGCGCACCGGACGGAACGCGGTCGCCTGCCGGTTGCCGAGCGTGATCGTTCCGGTCTTGTCGAGCAGCAGCGTGTCGACGTCACCGGCGGCTTCGACCGCGCGGCCAGACATCGCCAGGACGTTGAAGCGCACCAGGCGGTCCATGCCGGCGATGCCGATCGCCGACAGCAGCGCCCCGATCGTGGTCGGGATCAGCGTCACGAACAGCGCGACCAGCACGATGACCGAGATCGAGCCGCCGGCATAGGCCGCGTAGCTCGGGATCGTCACGGTCGCGAACACGAAGATGATGGTCAGACCCGCAAGCAGGATGTTGAGCGCGATCTCGTTCGGCGTCTTCTGCCGCTCGGCGCCCTCGACCAGCTTGATCATGCGATCGATAAAGGTCGAGCCCTGGGCTGCCGTGATGCGGACGCGGATCCAGTCCGACAGCACCTGCGTGCCGCCTGTCACCGCCGAACGGTCGCCGCCGGACTCGCGGATCACGGGCGCCGACTCGCCGGTGATGGCGGCCTCGTTGACGGAGGCGACGCCCTCGATCACCTCGCCGTCCGAGGGGATCGTGTCGCCCGCCTCGACCAGCACGAGATCGCCGACCTTCAGGCTGGTGCCCGAGACGAGCTTGTAGTCGCGGCCCGCACCGCTCAGGAGCTTGGCCTGGCTCTCGGTGCGAGTCTTCCGCAGCGTCTCGGCCTGCGCCTTGCCCCGGCCCTCGGCCACCGCTTCGGCAAGGTTGGCGAACAGCACGGTGAACCACAGCCAGAGGATGATCTGGAAGGTGAAGCCGAGATTCTCGCCACCGGTGAGAAGATCGCGCAGGAAGATCACGGTGGTGAGCGCGGCGACGATCTCGACCACGAACATGACGGGGTTCTTGATCATGGCGCGCGGATCGAGCTTGGCGAAGGCCGCGCCGATCGCCGGCAACACGATCTTCGGATCCAGCATCGCCGAGACGGGCATGCGCTTGTTGGGCTTATGGACGGGTTCCATGGAGGTCACTCCGAAAGAGCTGGATCAGAACAGGTTGCCGGCGTTCATCGCGAGGTGCTCGACGATGGGGCCGAGCGCGAGCGCCGGGAAGAAGGTCAGGCCGCCCATGATCAGGATGACGCCGACGACGAGGCCGACGAACAGGCCGCCCGTGGTGGGGAACGTCCCCATCGACGGCGGGATCGATTTCTTGGCCGCGAGCGAGCCCGCGATCGCCATGGCCGGCACGATCATGAAGAAGCGGCCGACGAACATCGCGCTGGCAAGCGTGAGATTGTAGAAGAAGGTGTTGCCGGTGAGGCCCGCGAAGGCCGAGCCGTTGTTGGCCGCCCCCGAGGTGAAAGCGTACAGCACTTCGGTGAAGCCGTGCGGCCCGGCATTCGCCATGGAGGCGACCGCCGCCGGATAGACCACGGCGACGGCGGTCCAGCCGAGAATCATCAGCGGCAGGACGAGAATGGCGAGCATCGCCATCTTGACCTCGCGCGCCTCGATTTTCTTGCCGACATATTCGGGCGTGCGGCCGACCATGAGCCCCGCGACAAAGATCGCGAGGATGACGAACAGCAGCATGCCGTACATGCCGGCGCCGACGCCGCCGACGATGATCTCGCCGAGCTGCATGTTGATCAGCGG
>NZ_JAEMSD010000051.1:0-18290 GCF_016462955.1 Bradyrhizobium sp.
GATCTCTTCCTTGTAGATCCGCATGTCCTTGGTGACGTTGTCGAACAGCGAACCACCGAGATAAAAGCCGTTCTCGTAGCCCTGCATCTTGAAGCCGCGGCCGTCGACGGCCAGCGTTGCGCCCTCCTTGATGCCGATGTCGATATAGCCCTTGACCTTCTCGACCGCCTCGCGCGTCACCAGCGGACCGTAGTCGGCCGACGGATCGATCGAGGTGCCGATCTTCAAGGACTCGACGCGCGGGATCAGCTTCTCCATCAGGCGGTCGGCGGTGGACTTGCCGACGGGGACGGCGACCGAAACGGCCATGCACCGCTCGCCGGCCGAGCCGTAGCCCGCGCCGATCAGTGCGTCGACGGCCTGGTCCATGTCGGCATCGGGCATGATGATTGCGTGGTTCTTGGCGCCGCCGAAGCACTGGCAGCGCTTGCCGGTCTGGGCGGCGCGTTCATAGATGTACTGCGCGATCGGCGTCGAGCCGACGAAGCCGATGGCCTTGATGTCGGGATCGTCGAGGATGGCGTCGACCGCCTCCTTGTCGCCGTTGACGACGTTGAGGATGCCGGCCGGCAGGCCCGCTTCCATCATGAGTTCGGCGAGCAGCATGGGCACGCCGGGGTCGCGCTCCGACGGCTTCAGGATGAAGGCGTTGCCGCAGGCGATCGCCGGCGCAAATTTCCACATCGGGATCATCGCCGGGAAGTTGAAGGGCGTGATGCCGGCGACGACGCCGAGCGGCTGGCGCATCGAATAGATGTCAATGCCGGGGCCGGCGCCTTCCGTGTACTCGCCCTTCATCAGATGCGGAATGCCGCAAGCGAATTCCGCGACCTCGAGGCCGCGCTGGATGTCGCCCTTGGCGTCCGGCACGGTCTTGCCATGCTCGCGCGCGAGCAGCTCGGCGAGCTTGTCGTAGTCGCGCTGGACCAGCTCCACGAATTTCATCATGACGCGGGCGCGGCGCTGCGGATTGGTCGCGGCCCATTCGGGCTGTGCCGCGCGCGCGTTCTCGACGGCGGCGCGGACTTCGGCCTTGGAGGCCAGCGCGACCTTGGCCTGGACGTCACCGGTCATCGGCTCGAAGACGTCGGCAGTGCGGCCCGAGGTGCCCTTGACCTCCTTGCCACCGATGAAATGTCCGATTGAACGCATGGAATGGTCTCCTTCAGGCCGGGCGTGGTCGCTTTGACAAATCCTATCGACCTGCATTTTATAGGATTCAAGTCTGATATAATGCACCATAGATGTGCGAAAATGCTGGATCAAGGCGCTATCGACTGGGACGACTTTCGCTTCGTGCTGGCCATCGTTCGGGGCGGCTCGGTGTCGGCTGCGGCAAAACAGCTGAGCGTGGACCACGCTACCGTGATCCGCCGCGTCGACCGGCTGGAGAAGCACCTCTCGGCCAAGCTGTTCGACCGGCGCAAGACCGGCTACCTCCTCACCGAGGCGGGACAGCGCGTCGCCGACAGCGCCGAAGCCATGGAATCGACCATCGTCGCCAACCAGGAGCAGGTCGGCGGCTCCGTGGCGCGGCTGACCGGCACGGTGCGGATCGGCGCCCCTGACGGCTTCGGCACCGCCTTCCTGGCGCCACGGCTGGCACCGTTCGCCGACCGCTATCCCGACCTCGATCTGCAACTTGTAGCGACTGCGCGGCTATTTAGTCTCTCCAAACGCGAGGCCGACATCGCGATCAGCCTGACCATGCCGAAGGAAGGCCGCATCGTCGGCCGCAAGCTGCTCGACTACCGCCTCGGCCTCTACGCCGCGCCCGCCTATCTCGAGCGCTTCCCCAAGATCGCCTCGCGCGAGGTGCTGCCGCAGCACCGCTTCGTCGGCTACATCGAGGAACTCCTGTTCACGCCGGAGCTCGACTATCTGCCACAGGTCTCGCCGCGGATCTCGGCACGCTTTCGCAGCGCCAATCTGATCGCGCAGCTCAATGCCACGCTCTCGGGTTTCGGCATCGCGGTGCTGCCGCATTTCATGGCGAGCGATCATCCTGAGCTGGTGCCGGTGCTCCCGGAGGAGATTTCGATCACGCGGACGTTCTGGATGCTGATGCATGCCGACAGCAAGGACTTGGCCCGGATCAGGGCCGTGGCGGATTACATCGGTGAGATCGTGGAGCGCGATCGGGACCTGTTTGCGGGACGATGAGCTGATGATTTCGCAGGGTGGGCAAAGCGACGAGACGCGCAAATGCGCAGCTCGTGGCGTGCCCACCACTTCTGCGACAATCATGGAAAGACGGTGGGCACGGCGCAAGGGCGCCTTTGCCCACGCTACGGCATCTCGCTAATTCTGCTTCGCCTTCTTCGCGGCCGCCGCCTTCGGCTCGCGCTTCGCACCCTCCAGCGCGCTGTCCTTGCCGGCCTTGAGGACCTCATCCGACAATTCGCTCGACCCGGCGATGCGCGCCAGCAGCATGCTGCCGGCCATTGTCGCCAGCGTCGCGATCGCCTGCTTGCGTGCGGCCTTGCGCGGCACATCGGGAATGTAGTCGGCCAGCAGTTCGATCATTTCCTCGAGCTTGCCGGCAAAGGCTTTCCGCGCTTTTGGGCTCTCGCGGGCGATTTCGGCGCCGAGCGCGGGAATCGAGCAGCCATGGCCGGGATTGTCGCGGTGAAAGGTCGAGAGATAGGCCTCTGCAACCAGCGCCAGCCGCTTCTCCGGTGAAACCTCGTCGGTGATCTTGCGCCAGTGCTCCATCGAGCGGTCCATGGCATAGCCGAAGGCCTCGACCACCAGCGCCTCGCGGGAATCGAAATGCGCGTAGAAGCCGCCATGGGTCAGGCCGGCCTCCTTCATGAGGTCGGCGACGCCGATGCCATGGGCGCCTTTTTCGCGCAGCCGCACGGAGGCCTTCCTCACGATGCGATCGTGGGTTTCCTGCTTGTGTTCCCGGGAGTAGCGCATGCGGATCTCATTGGATGTCGAAGATCATCTCATAGCACGAAAGCCGGCCAACCGGTGCATTAATTCACGTTAAGCTGTTGCCGATCATGGAAAACGTTGCCGTTGCGTGCACCGCAAGGGCGCCCTTGCCGTCGCGGACGAAGCCTTCGGTGTAGCTGGTCTGACGCCCCAGCTTGATCACCTTGCCTTCGGCCGAGATCAGCCCGGAGCGGACCGAGAGCGGACGCAGGAACGCCAGTTTCAGCTCGAGCGTCACCGAGCCCTGGCCGGCCTCGAGCCGGGTCGAGATGGCGCAGCCCATGGCGGTATCGAGCAGCGCCGCGGCGGTTGCGCCGTGGATCAGGCCGATGGTGTTTTCAAGATCCTCGCGCGGCTCCAGTTCCATGACGATCCGGCCCGGCTCGACCACCGCCATGACGAAGCCGATCAGTTTCGCGAACGGCGGCGGCGGCAGCTGGCCGTCGCGGATACCGAGCATGGCATCCATGCCGGACAGCCCCATCGCCGCTTTCGCCACCGGCGCGGGCGCCTGCCAGTCCACCACGCGCTCGCGCCGCTGCGCCGGCGAGAAAAGCTCCAGTTGATCGATATCAGCCATGGCAACCTCTTTGAATGATATACATCATACTATTTCACGGACTTCGCGCTGGCAACTCGACCCGTAGGCCCGCTTGACAAGCGGTACATTTCGGCCCGGAAGTGATCCTCGGCAGTGCGCCTCGCACACGCCCACGAAATCTTCGAGATGCCATCATGGAAATGCTCAACAACCACTGCGGCGTGACGCGCGATGGGCGCGGCGTCGTTCATGCCGTCATCTGCAACGCCGGCCCGCTCAACATTCTCGGCTCGCCCGTGACCGACGCCGTGCGCGAAGGCCTGCAGCAGCTCGCCTCCGACCGCAGCATCCGAGTCGTGGTACTGCGCGGCCAGAGCGAGAAGAGCCTGATCGGCGGGGCCGACATCAAGGAGATGGCCCGGCTCGATCAGACATCCGCCGAGGCCTTCATCAGCCGCCTGCGCGATCTCTGCGAGGCCGTGCGCGCCTTCCCCGCCCCGGTCATCGCACGCATGCCCGGCTGGTGCCTCGGTGGCGGGCTGGAAGTTGCGGCAGCCTGCGACTTCCGCATCGCCGCGCATGATGCCCATTTCGGCATGCCGGAGGTGCGCGTCGGCATTCCCTCGGTGATCCATGCCGCGCTGTTGCCGCGCCTGATCGGCTGGGCCCGCGCGCGCTGGCTGGTGATGACGGCAGAGAACATCGATGCGCCAACTGCGCTGGCCTGGGGCCTGGTCGACAAGGTCGCGCCGGAGGGCAAGCTCGATGCCGAGGTCGAGCACGTGGTGAACGCGTTGCTCGAATGCGGCCCCGAAGCATTGCGCTCGCAAAAGGCCCTGCTGCGCCAATGGGAGGAGCTGCCGCTGACGGAGTCGGTGAATTTGAGCGTCAAGGTGTTCGGCGAGTCCTTCCTCACGGACGAGCCGACGCGGCTGATGGGCGCGTTCGTGAACCGGAAACGGTAGGAGCTAGGAAGCAACAGCGCAGCCAAAAAAGACGGTGTCATGCCCCGCGAAGGCGGGCATCCAGTACGCCGCGCCTTCTCGGTCCTAGCCACGTCGGCTCTGGAATACTGGATCACCCGCCTTCTTCGCGGGTGATGACAGTGTACCGGGATAAGAACCGCCCAATCGCACGACCAGACCTCATCCGAACCACGACATTTTCTCATCCCTGCCGCAGTTGCATTTCTTGCGCCGCATCATATGATGATCATCATCTTACACGTCGTTTGCCAGGGAACTCCGTCATGGCCGAAGCTGCCGATCCCGTCGTCATCGTCTCCGCCGCCCGCACTCCGCTCGGCCGCTTCATGGGCGATTTGTCGCCGCTTGCCGCCCACAAGCTCGGGTCGCACGTGATCGGAGCGGCGCTGGAGCGCGCCAAGCTTGCGCCCGAAAAGGTCGACGAGGTCTTCATGGGCTGCGTGCTGCCGGCCGGCCAGGGCCAGGCGCCGGCGCGGCAGGCGGCACGCGCGGCCGGTCTGCCCGACGCCACCGGCGCCACCACCGTCAACAAGGTGTGCGGCTCCGGCATGAAGGCAACCATGCTCGCGCACGACATCATCCGCGCGGGCTCGGCCGAGATCGTCGTCTCCGGCGGCATGGAGAGCATGAGCAACGCGCCCTATCTGCTCGCCAAGGCCCGCGGCGGCTATCGCGTCGGCCATGACCGCATCATCGACCACATGATGATGGACGGGCTGGAGGATGCCTACGAGACCGGCCGCTCGATGGGCGATTTCGGCGAGGCCACGGCTGAGGCCTATCAGTTCACCCGCAAGGACCAGGACGCCTACGCCATGGAGACGCTGAGCCGCGCGCGCAAGGCCGTCGAGGGCGGTGCGTTCAAGGCCGAGATCGCGCCGATCACGCTGACCGAGAAGGCCGGACCGCGCGTCATCGCCAATGACGAGCATCCGCTGAAGGTCGATCCCGCCAAGATCCCGGGATTGAAGCCGGCGTTCCGCGCCAACGGCACCATCACCCCGGCCGCCTCCTCGGCCAATGCCGACGGCGCCGCCGCGCTGGTGCTGACGAGGCGCGCGCTCGCTGATCGCGGCGGTCTGCCGGTACTGGCCGAAATCAAGGGCCATGCGACCCACAGCCAGGAGCCGCAATGGTTCACCACGGCGCCGATCCCGGCGATCCGCAAGCTGCTCGACAAGGTCGGCTGGACCGCCTCCGATGTCGATCTGTTCGAGATCAACGAAGCGTTCGCGGTGGTGGCGATGGCGGCGCAGCGCGATCTCGGCATTCCCCGCGAGAAGCTGAACATCAACGGCGGGGCCTGCGCGCTCGGCCATCCGATCGGCGCCACCGGCGCGCGGCTGATCGTGACACTTCTGCACGCGCTGGAGGCCAACAACCTCAAGCGCGGCATCGCCGCGCTCTGCATCGGCGGCGGCGAAGCCACGGCCGTTGCGGTGGAGCGCCGCGCTCACTGACGTGTTGCGTCCGAAAACGAGGGAACTCTGTCATTTGCGACAGACATACGCCGTGTCATTGTACATGCTGACGCAGGTCTGTTGCGGCCTGCCCATGGATACCGAGGCCCGATGATTTCCAACTGGCTCGCGGCAGCACTTTCGCGCCGCAACATCCATTATGCCTGGGTGATGGTCGGCGTCACCTTCCTCGCCGCGCTGATCAGCGCCGGCACGGTCGGCGCGCCCGGCTTGTTCATCGTGCCGCTGCAGAAGGAATTCGGCTGGAGCACGGCGGAGATCTCCTCCGCGCTGTCGATCCGCTTCATCCTGTTCGGGCTGATGGCGCCGTTCGCGGCCGCCCTGCTCAACCGTTATGGCCTGCGCAACGTCACGCTCGCTGCGCAGCTCATCGTGGTGTCGGCGCTCGTGCTCTCGCTAGGCATGACGCAAGTCTGGCAGCTCATCGCCCTCTGGGGCGTCGTGATCGGCATCGGCACCGGCATGACCGCGCTCGTGCTCGGCGCGACGATTGCCACGCGCTGGTTCGCGGCACGACGCGGCCTCGTCGTCGGCATCCTGACGGCGAGCGTCGCCACCGGTCAGCTGGTGTTCCTGCCACTGCTCGCCAGTCTCACAGAACGTTACGGCTGGCGTCTTGCCCTCGGTTTCGTCTGCATGATGCTCGGCGTTTCCGCCCTGGCGGTGCTGCTCGCGATGCGCGACCGCCCGAGCGACGTCGGCCTGCGGCCGCTCGGCGACGAGGGCACCGCGCCCCTGCCTGCCCCGCCGGTGAACCATGGCTCGATCACCGCGGTGGCGCTCGGCAGCTTGCGCGACGCCTCGAAATCGACCGCGTTCTGGATCCTGTTTGCCACCTTTTTCATCTGCGGCGCCTCGACCAACGGACTCGTCCAGGTCCACCTGATCCCGATGTGCCTCGATTTCGGCATCCCGCAGGTCCAGGCGGCGAGCCTGTTGGCCGCAATGGGCATCTTCGACTTCGTCGGCACGATCATGTCCGGTTGGCTGTCGGATCGCTATGACAACCGCTGGCTGCTGTTCTGGTACTACGGGCTGCGCGGACTCTCTCTGATCTTCCTGCCGTTCAGCGATTTCTCTTTGTACGGCCTCTCCGTCTTCGCGATGTTCTATGGTCTCGACTGGATCGCCACGGTGCCGCCAACGGTGCGCCTGACTGCGCAAAAATTCGGGCCCGAGCGCGCCAATCTGGTGTTCGGCTGGATCTTCGCCGGCCATCAGCTCGGTGCCGGCGCTGCGGCCTTCGGCGCCGGCTTCACCCGGACGATCTATCAGAGCTACCTGCCCGCATTCTTCGTCGCCGGCGCGCTCTGCCTGTTCGCCGCCCTGATCGTGCTGGCGCTGTCGCGGCAGGCCAAACTCCAGCCGGCGGCGGCCTGATACTAACCATGGCGATGAGAGGACCGCCGCCAAGCACTCGGGGGTGTCAACATCCAGGTGCAAA
The DNA here is from genome assembly GCF_016462955.1 of Bradyrhizobium sp. GTDB lineage: Bacteria > Pseudomonadota > Alphaproteobacteria > Rhizobiales > Xanthobacteraceae > Bradyrhizobium. The sequence continues at coordinate 7,393 of NZ_JAEMSD010000051.1, forward strand.
GCGGCGGTCCTCAGGCGCGAGAACTTGGGGAGTTCTAGGGCCTGAAGGCAAGGATAGCCGTGGCGATGCCCTGCCACCAGCGGAGAACAATTGCTGCGTATGCAAAAGTGTTGCGCATGACGTTCGAAGTCATTTCGCGTCCTTGTTCAATTCGATCGCAACCTCCGACATCCAGGAGCCCGGCGCTTCCATGAGAAAGGACTGGCGATTGCTCCTGGTCTGGATCGTCACCAGCGCAGCCACCGTGTTTCCCTCAATGCGCGCCTCGATCAGGCCGTCCCTGTTCGTGCCGTAGACCTTGCCGCCCTGCCGGTATTCGCTTTCGAACCAGTTGCCGGAAAGCTCGGTCCCACTCTGCTCGATGTTTGCGGACAGGACCATCTTGTACGCATCGCTGGCGCAGCGCAGATCGAGCGTCAGCGATCGCCCGGGCCGGGTGACGTTGTACCCCACCTTGCAGCGGACCTTCTCGCGGGGACCATCGGACGGCTTCATCGTCCCCGTTCCCGACCAGGTGCCGGCCAAACTGTCGAACACCGGCTCTGCGTATGACGGGTCACTGCCGACGAGCGCGAGGCAAGCGGCACCAATGCCTATGGTCGCCGCCGAAAACTTCGAGAACATTCTGCAATCCTGATTGATGAGATCTGGGCACGTCCTAGGCCCGAACAGCCGCGGGAAGTTGACGAAGATGTTTTGAAATGTTGCCAAGATTGCCTGAACGTTGCCGGGATCGGCGCATCAAGCTGCGACGAAGCCGCCGATGAACCGGAGACGGTGCCAGCCCGGCGCTGGGCCCCGCGACGCCGACCCAAGGTCTCGGGCCATATTGCCGTTAGACTCCGCGACCGAAACGTGAACAATGGCCCGACGCACGTCACGTGCGCAGTGCACACCAAGATGCGCCAGGGGAAACAAAATGCCGGCTGCCTTCCTGTCCTCCGATCCCGTCATCCCGACCGTTCCCTTGACGCCCCGGATACGCGATGCGTTACGTGCGATCGTCGGCGAGAAGGGCCTGATCGAGGACGAGCACGGCAAGCAGCCCTTCGTGACGGATTGGCGCGGGTTGCTGGCCGGCGCTGCCGGCGCCGTCGTTCGTCCCGGGAGCACCGAGGAGGTCTCGCGCGTGGTCCGGCTCTGCCATGAGCACGGCATCGCGATCGTGCCGCAGGGGGGCAACACCGGCCTGATGGGCGGGGCGACGCCCTGGCCTGCGCACACCGGCGTCGTGCTGTCGCTCGGCCGCATGAACCACGTGCTGGATGTCGATCCCGTCGGCTATTCGATGACGGTGGAGGCGGGTTGCGTGCTGCAGACACTCCAGGAGACCGCGGCCCAACATGACAGGTTTCTGCCGCTCAGCCTCGGCGCCCAGGGCTCATGCATGATCGGCGGCAATCTCTCGACCAACGCCGGCGGCGTGCAGGTGCTGCGCTATGGCAATGCCCGCAACCTCGTGCTGGGGCTCGAGGTCGTGTTGCCCAATGGCGAGGTCTGGGACGGATTGCGCGCGCTCAAGAAGGACAACACCGGCTACGACCTCAAGCATCTGTTCATGGGCGCCGAAGGCACGCTCGGCATCATCACCAAGGCCGTGCTGAAGCTATGGCCGGCGCCGAAGGACGTCAGCACGGCATGGCTGACGATCCGCGATCCGCGCGCGGCGCTGGAGATTCTTTCCGACGCCCATAGCGCGTCCGAGGACAATGTCGGCTCCTGCGAACTGATGAGCCGTAGCGCGATCGACATGGTGTTGCGCCATATTCCCGGCGTCCAGGATCCGCTGAAGGGGGAGACGCCATGGTACTTGCTGCTGGAATGGTCGTCTGCGCGACCACGCCGGGACGGCGTTGAAGGCATGTCCGAGAAGCTGGAGCAATTTCTTGCCGACCAGCTCGAGTCCGGTCGTGTGCTCGATGCGGCGATCGCGCAGACCGTCGGCCAGTCGCGCAACATGTGGCGCATCCGGGAGGGTGTCGCCGAGGCCTCTCGCGCCGAAGGACCTGGCCTGAGCTACGACATTTCGGTCGCGATCTCCCGGATACCGGAATTCATCGACAAGGGCACCAAGGCCGTGCTCGACATTCTTCCGAGCATCCGGCCCTACCCGCTCGGGCACATCGGCGACGGCAATCTGCATTTCTCGTTCATGGGGCCGGTGGGGATGGATCAGCAGACGCTGGCGCAATACAAGGGCGCGATCACGCGGAGCGTGAACGATCTCGTCACCTCCATGGGCGGCTCGATCTCGGCCGAGCACGGCATCGGCATCGACAAGCTCGACGAGCTCGGCCACTACCGCTCGAAGACCGAGCTCGACATCATGCGCACCATCAAGCGCGCGCTCGATCCGCAGAACATCATGAATCCCGGCAAGGTGCTGCGGCTGTGACTGTCGATCAACAGGTCTTCTTCTGCAAATGCTCGACGCAGGTGCAGGTCTTGGTCGCCGGATATTTCACGTCGTAATAGGGAAAGCTCGAGGTGGCCGGGCTGTTGGTCGAGCAGCGGGGGAACAGATAGTAGCTGTCGGTCAGCTTCACGGTGCCGGCGATGGTGAAGCCGAGGTTGGGCGCGTAGTCATAGGTCACCTCGCTCAGGACGAGCGAGATATTGGCGTTGGTGGTACCGCTCGGCCCCGTGAACTTCGACAAGGTCATCGGGTCACCCTTGTTTCTCGCGCCCGTCGAGCTGGTCGACCTGCTCCATTGCACCGTCGCATTGCCGCTGCTGTCGGTCGATACGCCCGAGACCGTGATCGTCATCAAGGAGGTGCTGCCGCTCTTGGTCGGATAGGGAGCCATGATGGCGCTCGCAGCCGCAAGAATGCCGTCCATCTGAGACGTAGTGACGGCTGTGTTCTGGGTGACCATGTCGGCGACACTTTGCGCGGTCGCGGTGACCTTGACGTTCATCGCAAGGCCATTGCCGAGCTCGACGCCGCCGACATAGAGCAACAGCATGAACGGCGCCACTATGGCGAACTCCGTCGCTGCAACGGCGCGGTCATCGGCGAGCAGGTGCCGGGCGCGAGATGACAGGGCGGAGATCATCAGGAGGCTCCTGGCTCGTTCTGGAACGCGGCGGACGACATGATCAGCCGGTTGCCGTTGCTGAGGTTCGAGAGATTGAAGCCGAGCGGCCCAAGGACGACGGGCCACTCATACATGACGCGGAGCACGACGATATCGCCGGCATTGCCCGGGTTGTACTGCCAGATATTGGTGACCTTCCCCGAGCCGTCGAAGGTCAGGGTCGGCATTCCCGTGTTCGCGGACGTCCACGAGGTCGCCACCTGCATGTCGACCATGAGCCCGTTGCAATTGAACAGGATCACGATCTGGTCGCAGACCTTCTGCTTGAACGCCGCCTGCGTCATCTGCGCGGATTGAACCTGTCCGGTCCTGACGAGGCGCGCCGACTGGCGCACGATGGTTTCGAGCGTCTGCTGGGCGAAAAAAACCAGAAACGTCTGGATCAGCGCGATGATGAGGGCGAGGAACGGCGCAGCGACCAGCGCGAATTCCACGGCCGTCGCGCCCCTGCTGTCCGCCGCGAAGGCGGCACAGCGATTGCGGCGTCTCATGGTCGTTGCGGCGGGGCCCGTCATAGCTCTTCTTCTCTACTTCACGAGGCTGGCCGTGCTGGATGCGACCTTGAGGAACAGGTTGGTCAGCGCCTCGGAAATGTCGCCGCCAGTCTGAACACTCGCGTACAGACCGGGCGAGGCGCATGATTGCAGCCGTTGCGCGATCGTGCCCGTCGACGAGGACGGATTGTTGAATTGCGCGATACGGCTGTTGTACCAGCTGTCGGTCGGCAATTGCAGATACTCGGTGTAGAGCACCGCGATGCGAATGCCGCGGTTCTTGATCGTCGTGCAGATCGCCGTATTGAGCGGCTGCTGGCATCGCACGGTCGTGCTGCTACCCGTCGGGAGCGGATAGGTGGCGGCCGGGTCGCAGGTACCGGGCTTGGGCATCAGCTTGTCTTCGACGCCGTCGGTAACGAGGAAGACCACCCCCTGCGGCGTATCGTTCGCCTGGTTGGTCCCGGTGCCGGGATTGGGCATGATGGCGTTGACACCCGTGAGCCCACCCGAGATATCCGTGCCGTAGTCGGTCGTGTAGACGCAGTTGCCACTGCTGTTGACGATGATGCAGTTCTGGTGGTCGACCTTCATGAGCTGAATGTTGGCGATCTTCGTGGCGGCCGTGTCCGGGGTAGTCAGCGTCTGAATCGTGTTGAGGGCGTAGTCGAAGGTATAGATGGCGGCCTTGTACGTCGTATTGTTGAGCGCAGCCATGCACTGCATCACGCCTCCCGACACACCCGACTGCGGGCACGTCCAGGGCCCCTTCAGCAATTGTGTAACGGCACTCTGCACGAGGTCGATGCGCAGCTTGATGTTGTTGTTGCGCGCGATGGTGAGGTTATCCTTGGTCGACGCGTTGGCGCCGCTGTCTTTCTGAGGGTTCGTCTCATGACAAGCGAACGCGCAGTTCTTCGAACCGCCGGGCTGATTCTTCGTGGCAGTAATCATGTTGTTGATGTCGGTCTGGGTCGCTGCGATCGCCATCGACGGAGAGTCATCCAACAACAGGTAGAAGTTCATGTTGGGCGCGCTGGACGCCCGCGCCGTGGCGGATCCGTTGACCTGCCAGGTCTGCTTGCCGAGAACCCCGGGGAAATTGTTGATGGACTGCGCGGTGTAGGACACCGTGATGGTTCGCGCGAGACCGGAATCGGTGACGGTGACCGTCGGCGTCGGGACCGAAGCCAGGCCGGGAAGGTTCGCCTTCGTTGCAAAGACGTTCTCCGCGGTCGCCCTGACAACGGCCGTGTCGGTCTGCGTCAGCATCGCCGGCCGCACGGCTGCGATCGCGGCGGCGTCGGCGGCGGCGTTCAACTGCTCGCGCTTGCGCAAGGCCAGTGTGTAGTCGAGCGTCATGCCCAAGAGAAAGATGATCGGAACCATCGTGAGCGCGAAGATGACGGCGACGTTGGCCTTCCGATCACTCCCGAAACGGAGCATTGCGCGGCGGAGCATGACCTTCATCCTGATTGCCGTCGTTACGGCAAAAAACTTTCCCTGAAATCCCGCAATGTGAGAGGCCGCAGCATTGCTGCGATTACCCCCAACATCGCGGGCTGCAATATGCTTTTGGCCTTCTTAATCAAGACTTACGGGCGATCGACAAACATGGACCGCACCAAAGCGCGTTGTATCGTATTGAGAAAGCATCATTAACGCGGCTTAAACGCGATCGCAGAGATCGACGGTTAACAGAATCATAAGCAAGGTGGCGGCGGGTACACGACGTGCACCGGGAGACGGTAAGAGCGCGTCAAGCGCGCCCGGCGCGGGGCGGCCAAGCGAGACCGCCAACGCGCCCCCCCTAGAACAGCCGTCGATGCAGAAAGCGCTCTGCTTTCCGGGCCAAGAACCATATTGCCGCGGGAATCCCGGCGCAAACGCGGACAATACCCTGGAGCAACATGAATCCCGGCAAGGTGCTGCGGTTGTGACCTCATCTTGGCGGATGACTGCGCCGCACCTTTGCAGATCATCCTTCAGAACTTCGCGCCGAAACCATCGGGGCCTCCCGAGGCAATCGCATATGCGTTTTCGAAAGACCTGAGCACGCGCCTCGCCCTTCGAGACGACCGCTTCGCGGTCCCTCAGGGTGAGGCTAAACGGCACCGGTGCCCCTTGAACCCAGCGAAAAGCAATGCGGTCCTCATCCTGAGGGCCCGCCAACGGCGGGCGTCTCGAAGGATGACCACAAGCAAGATCACTCCCATATGCGATTGCCCTGCGGACCACCCGGCCGGCCACCGCCGCCTGACGGCGGCGAGGCGCCGCCTTCAGTTCGCCCGCCGTCACTTTACAGTCCACGTTCCTGTCATACCGGCCGATGAAGCGGCTCGGCTTGTCAACGAGTTCGGGCCGGCTCACCTCGCCGTCGCGATCGTCGTCGAAATATTCCAGCTCCGCCTGCGCGAATGTCCGCTCGGCGCGGCGGATGGCAGGAAATTCCGACGCACTCAGAAAGCCGTTGCCGTTCCGGTCGGCAAATCGCGCCAAGGTGCTCCGGCCGTGATGAGCCGGGCACCCTCGCCCGCTTCTCAGCCGCGCGGGTTGACCACGGCATAGCCGCGTAGAGAGCGCGCATGAATCCGCGTCGCGCGGCCGCCCGAATTGGCATCATATGCCATCCACATGTCGCCGCCGAGGTGCTGCTCCAGAACGAAGACATGGCCGCGCCGGGCCGCAACCATTCCCGGCGCCGGCGACGTCCGCGGAAAGCGCAGCCAGTTCGAGGCGAGATTCAATTCCGGGACGATGCGGCCAAACACGCGCAGGGATGCGCCGCAGCCGCAGAACGACGAGGGGCATCCGGCCGGACGGCCGCCAACGATCCGGTCATTCGAGACAATCGTCGAAGTGGGAGTATTACCGACGTCAGTCACCGTCATTCGCATTGCGCGATAGGCTTGCAACGCCTGCCGTGGAGCCCGTTCACGGCGTGGTTGCGAATACGAGAAGTCGCAGGGCATGGCGACGTTGCATTCGGGCGCTTGAAGAACACGATAAGGCCGCGCTTCCGAGACTGCACAGGTAGCGATAAAAAGGATGCACGCAGAAAGAACTCGTTTGATCATTGCAGGTCTCTGAGTTGGAGATCCTGCCCCGCGCGGGAGAAACAAATATTGATTTGGCCAAAATGGGTCTAAACCGCGGCCAAAAAACTGCTTTTACTTACCGTCTTAACTTAGATCATGTTCAAAGCGTCTCATTCCATGACGCGAAACACTTCCCTTCTACTCCATCATCGCAGCCGCGATCTTCTCCGCCGACATCAGCACCGGAAAGTTGGTGTTGGCGCATGGCACCACGGGGAAGATCGAGGCGTCGACGACGCGCAGGCCCTGGACGCCCTTGACCCGGCCCTGATTATCGACCACCGCCATTGGATCGTCGGCGCGGCCCATGCGGCATGAGCAGGAGGCGTGCCACACACCGATGGTTGCCTTGCGCACGAAGGCTTCCAACGCCTCGTCGTCGGTCATCACCTGATCGAAGGTGAAGCCTTCCACCACGAAATTGTCGATCATGTAGTGGCGCAGCGCCGCCGGGCCGTCCATCAAGGCCGCGGCGATCCTGGTCAGGATCTTATTCTTGGTATTGACCACGCCGATCTTGCGAACCTTGTCGGTATAGGCGGCCGGGAACGGCTTGTCCGTGACCTCTTTGACGATGTCGCTCATCTGAATCGCCGCCATCTTGCGGAAACCGCTCATCAGGCGATCGAGATCGCGCCGGTCCGACAGCAGATTGAACTCGACGATCGGCTCCGCTGACGGATCGCGCGAGGCGAGCTTGACCTGTCCGGTCTCCGAATAGGTCTTGTTGACGAAGGTGAGGAGCGAGCCGATCTGCTCGCCGACCGCGTGCCAGGCCGACTTGGAGAGCAGGACCACGAACATGTCGCCCTTCGGAACGCCGGCAAGGCCCGAGGAGTAGCGCAGGCCGAGCTGCATGTGCCGCCTGGTGTGCTCGTTCATGCGGGCGCCGCGGCGGACAAAGGACGACAGCGAGATCGAGGGATGATCCATCAGGCGCTGGCCGACGCCCGGCAGGCCCATTAGCACGGGAATGCCCATGTCTTTGAGGTGGCCGACCGGTCCGATGCCGGCACGCAGCAGATGCGCCGGCGAATGAATGGCGCCGCTGGAGAGGATGATCTCGCGCCCCCGGAACTCCTGCTCGCGTCCGCCGACGACAGCCTTCACGCCGACACATTGCGTGCCTTCGAACAACAGCTCGCGCACTTGCGTGTTGGTGGAGATGGTGAGATTGGTGCGCTTGCGGGTGTCGCGATCGAGATAGCCCATGGCGGCCGAGACGCGCTGCTCGGCCTGGTTGGAATGCGTCACCGGAAAGAAGCCGTCGACGAACTCGCCGTTCTGGTCCGGCAGGAATTGATGGCCGGCCTGCGCGAAGGCTTGCGCGAACGCCTCAGAATGCCGCGTCCAGTGCTCGCGCGGGATGCGGCGGACCGGAATGCGGCCGTCCTTGCCGTGATAGGGCCCGTCGAAATCCAGGTCGCGCTCGACCTTCTTGAAGAAGGGCAGAACGTCGGCCCACGACCAGCCCTCGGCACCACGCGCCTGCCATTCGTCGTAGTCGGTCGGCGCGCCCCGGTTGGCCATCTGGCCGTTGATCGACGAACCGCCGCCGAGCACGCGCGCCTGCTCGTATTTGCGTAATGGCGGACGCGCTTCGTTCGGATTGTTGTGGCTGACGACCTGAGTGGTGACCTTGAGCTCGGTCCAGTGGAAGCGCGGATCGAAATAGGCCGTGCCCGGATAGCTGTCCCTGATCTCGGCCGGCTCGTCGCCTGGCGGCGTGTCCTGGCCGGCTTCGCACAGCAGAACCTTGTTGGCGCTTCTGGCGGAGAGCCGGTGGGCCAGCACGGAGCCTGCCGAGCCGCCGCCCACGATGATGAAGTCGTACACGATTGGCGTTTCCTGTTGTTCTTGTTGGTTAGCAATCCGTCATCCCCGCGCAACGGCAAAGCCGTTGTCGCTGAGGTGCTCCTGGCGCGAAGCAACGCATCGCGCCAGGAGCCTCGAAGGATGCACGGCCTCGATGCAGCCGGGCCGTCGTCCTTCGAGGGTCGCTGAAGAAGCGGCCACCTCAGGATGACGGTGATGGAGTGTCACCTCCTGCAAGCGCCTACGGCCTGATCGAAAAATTCTCCGGCGGCCCTGCCTTGCGCAGCGGCTCGGCGAGCCGCGCGAACTCGCACAGCAGCGATCTCGTCTTGCGGGGGTCGATGATCTCCTCGACCCAGAACTTTTCGGCCGAGCGGAACGGCGAGCGTAGCTTGTTGAGGCGCTCCTGGATCTCCTTCAGCTTCGCCGCCTTGTCTTCCGCCGCGTCGATGTCGGCGCGGTAGGCCGCTTCGATGCCGCCTTCGAGCGGCAGCGAGCCCCAATAGGCCGACGGCCAGGCGTAGCGGATCGAGCAGCGGTCGGCCGGCTGGTGCACGACGCCCGCGACACCGAATGCGTTGCGCAGGATCACGGTGCACCAGGGCACGGTGGTCTGGTTCACCGCAGCCATGGCGCGGACGCCGTGGCGGATGGTCGCCGCCTTCTCGGCGTCGAGGCCGATCATGAAGCCGGGGCAGTCCATGAGATAGACGATCGGCAGATGGAAGGTCTCGGCGAAATCGACCCAGCGCACCACCTTCTGGCAGGCATCCGCGGTCCAGGAGCCGCCATAGTGGAAGCTGTCGCTGGCGAGCACCATCACCGCCCTGCCCTCGAGCCGCGCGAGGCCGACGATGAGGGGTCTGCCGAAATTCTTCGCGACCTCGAAGAACGAACCCTTGTCGACGACGGACTCGATGATGGGGCGCACCTTGTAGACTTGCTTGCGGTTGCGCGGCACCGCGTTCATCAGCGCTTCGTCGCTGCGTTCGGGATTGTCAGTGCAGGGCACGGACGGCGGCAGCTCGTAGACCGACGACGGCAGATAGGACAGGAAACGCCGCGCGCAGGCGAACGCCTCCTCCTCGGTGTCGACGGCATGATCGACCGCGCCGGCGCGGGTCTGGATGTCGGCGCCGCCGAGTTCCTCCTTCGAGAGGTCCTGCCCCAGCGCCTTCACCACCGGCGGGCCTGCGACGAACATCGCGGATTTCCGCGTCATGATGGAATAGTGGCTGGCGGCGAGACGGGCGGCGCCAAGGCCGGCGACCGAGCCGAGGCCGAGTGCGACCACCGGCACGCGAGACAGATTCTCCGTCGTGAAGCGATACCAGCGCGTGCCGCCGATGCCGCCCGGCAGGTTGGCAGCTCCCTTGGTCTCGATCGTCTTGACCGACCCGCCGCCGCCCGAGCCTTCGATGATGCGGACGATGGGCAGGCGGAAGTCGTGCGCCATCTCCTCGGCCATCAGCGGCTTTGCGGAGATCGACGCATCGGCCGAGCCGCCACGCACGGTGAAATCATCGCCGACCACGACAACGGTGCGGCCGTCGACGCGCGCGCGGCCGAATACGCAGTTCGCCGGCGTGAGCTTCGTGAGATCGCCGCCGGAATCGTACTCACCGATGCCGGAGACGGCACCGATCTCGTGAAAGCTGCCCTTGTCGATCAGCTTGTCGATACGCTCCCGAACAGTCAGCCGGCCCTGGTCATGCTGTCGCTTGACCTTGTCAACGCCGCCCATCTCCCGCGCGAAGGCTTCGCGCCGGGCGAGCTCGTCGAGTTCCGGCTTCCAGTTCATTCACTCCCTCCGAATTGATCGGCTTGTTATTGTTGTGCACGGCCATGGCGACCGGTTTACGTGAGATGCGGTTGTTGAAGGCATCGCCCTCCGCGCCTTCCATCAGGCTGCCGAGCGAGCGGCCGAGCGCGAGCATCAGCGGGGCGACTTCGTCGTGCAGACGCTGCTCGTCATACATCGCCGAGAGCAGACCGATCGTAATGACCACGAAAGTCTGGTACTGCGGCGACCAGATCGGCACGGCGAGGCCGTTGATGTGCGGGCTCCAGAGGCCGCAGGCGACGACATAGCCGCGCTCGCGCAACATCTGCCTGTGAGCCTCGATGCGGGGCTTCAGGATCTTCGCAGCCTCTGGCGCTTCACGCTCCATCTCGGCGATGAAGGCATCGCCCACTTCCGGCGACAAGGCCGCCGTGTAAGCCGCGCCGGCGGCGGTCGAGGCCATGGAGATGCGGCTGCCGGTGCCCTCGTGCAGACCGAGGGCGGAGGCCGAGCGCGCGAACTGGAGATAGACGAGATGGAAACGGTCGGGCACGACGAAGCCGACCGTGCCAGGAAGCTGCTCGGCGACTTCCTGGAGCCGCTGCCGGAT
>NZ_JAEMSD010000051.1:18300-19474 GCF_016462955.1 Bradyrhizobium sp.
CTGCCGGATCATGCTGCGCAGCTGTGCGCCCTTCATCATCGACGCGCTCATCGCCACCGCGCTCGGGCCGATTCGATATTTCTGATCGCGCGGCAGATAGACCAGCTGGCCCATGCGGGTCAGCGTGTGCGTGAGCCGCGACACCGTCGAGCGCGGCAGGCCGCAGCGGTTTGAAATCTCGAGATTGCCGAGCCTGGCCTCGTGGCCCTCGAAGCATCGCAACACGTCGAACGCGCGCGAGACCACCTGGATCACATCGCCTTCACCGGCATCGCCGGCGAGCGCGCCTTGCCTACTCAACCGCTCCGAACGTCGTCCCATGTTCCCTACCGTATGTTCCGCTGTGCGGAATTAAATTCCGCTTGCAGACGACGCTACCTCAGGCATTTTGCGACGACAACAAAAAGGCGATGGCATGCCAGAAATTAAGATCGTCACCGAAGTCGCGGGTCGCATCTGCGCAACTCCCGTGCAGGTTGGGGGAACCGTTGCGGATGGCGATGACGTTGTGGTGGTCGAAGCGATGAAGATGGAAATACCGGTGCCCTCGCCCGCAAGCGGCACGATCACCTCGCTTCTCGTCAAGCTCGACGACGTCGTTGCCGAAGGACAAGCGATCGCCATCGTCGCGAATTGACGGCATGCTCTGCCGTTTCCGCGACAATCTGTCTAGCTCATTGCTGTACGCAAGGTACGACGTTGCCATCGCTTGATCGCGGTGACATGATCTGTTGCAAACAAAACGTTGTTTCAAACAAAGAAAGAAAATCTTCGCGGCAAAGCGAGGATCATTGGAGGGAAACATGCTTCGCGGTCTGCTCGTGCTCGCGCCTGCCTTGGTGGCAGGCATTACTATTGCGTCTACACGCTACTCGTGCGCCGAGGACATCAAGCTGCCGGCGACATTGACGTTCACGGCATATGACACCGGCACGGCCGGATTCAACATCGCCGTCGGCGTCGGCAAGATGATGAAGGACAAGTACGGCACCGACGTGCGCGTGCTCCCCGCAGGCAACGACGTCGCCCGCCTGGCGCCGCTACGCGCCAAGCGAGCGGTCGCCTCGGCGATGGGCTCAGGCAGCTATTTCGCACAGGAAGGCGTGTTCGAGTTCGGCTCCAAGGAATGGGGGCCGCAACCGCTGCAGACCCTGCTCTCGACCGTCGATTGCAA
>NZ_JAEMSD010000051.1:19484-22234 GCF_016462955.1 Bradyrhizobium sp.
CCTCGCTCGGGGTCGCCGCCGACACCGGCGTGAAGGAACTGAAGGACCTCAAGGGCAAGCGCGTCGGCTTCGTGGTCGGCTCGCCGGCGCTGAACCAGAACTCGCTCGCGGTGCTCGCCTTCGCCGGTCTGACGCAGAAGGACGTCAAGGCCGTCGAGTTCGCCAGCTACGGCGCGATGTGGAAGGGCCTCATCAACAACGACGTCGATGCCGCCTTCGGCACCACCATCACCGGCCCTGCCAAGGAGGCCGAGACGTCGCCGCGTGGCCTGATCTGGCCGCCCCTGCCCGCCAACGACAAGGAGGGCTGGGTGCGCATGCAGAAGGTCGGCTCGTTCTTCTTCCCGCAGCTTGCGACCTGCGGCGCCGGCATCTCGCCGCAAAAGCCGGTCGAACTCGGCAACTATCCCTACCCGATCTTCGTCGCCTACGCCTCGCAACCGGCCGATCAGGTCTATGCCATCACAAAGGCGATGATCGTCAATTACGACGCCTACAAGGATTCGGCGCCCGGCGCCGGCGGTCTCGCCGCCGACCGCCAGACCAAGAACTGGGCGGTGCCGGTCCATCCCGGCGCGGTGAAGGCGCTGAAGGAAGCCGGCCAGTGGAGCGATGCGCAGGAGACGCACAACAACCAGCTGATCAAGCGACAGGAAGTGCTGGCGGCCGCGTGGGCCGATTACGGCAAGTCCAATCCGCCATCGGACGACAAGGCCTTCCTCGAAGGCTGGATGAAGGCGCGCGCGGCGGCGCTTGCCAAGGCCAGCATGCCGAACGGGTTCGAGGAATAGTCTTGTTGAGGACATTGATCGTCGCAACGAGGGAGCTGCGCCCCCTCTCCCGCTTGCGGGAGAGGGTTGGGGAGAGGGTGTCTCCACGGTGGGACTCCCCCAGAGGAGAGAACCCTCACCCGCCGCTTCGCGGCGACCTCTCCCGCAAGCGGGAGAGGTTTCGTCGCCCGCGGCGCGAGCGATTCAAACAACTGTCGTTCGCCCGATCTGCACAGTAGCCCACGCGCGGGATCAATGATGTCTTCTTCCACCTCCACCGCCCCGCAGGACGAGCCCAAGCGCGTCGTGTTCGACGATCCCCATGGCGCAGCCGGCAACATGCAGGAAGCCGAAGTCACGCGCGTCCGCACCTTGCGCGGTCTCTGGCGCTGGATGCTCGTCGCAGCGACCGCCGCGACGATCCTGCTCTGCATCAACCAGCAATTCTCGCTGCGCTTCTTCATAGGCTACACCCAGCTCAACACGGAGTATTTCTACCTCCTGATCGCCTTGATGCTGCCCTTCACCTTCCTGATCTTTCCGGGCACTGAGCGCGCCCCGCTCGATCGCATTCTCTGGTATGATCTCGTCCTGTTCGTCGCGACATTCGCGGCGGCCATCATGCTGATGTCGAACGTGCGCAAGGCCGCGGAGGCCGGCTGGGAGTTCGGCGGCGCGCCGACCGCCGTGATCGCCGCCGGCCTCGTGATGTGGGCGATGCTGATGGAGGCGCTGCGACGCACCGGTGGTTGGAGCCTGTTGCTGAGCGTCTTTCCCTTCACGGTCTACCCCCTGTTCGCTGAAGCCGGCTGGCTCGGACCGTTCCGCGGCACGCAATCGACACTGGAGCAGGCGACCGCCTATCACGTGCTGTCAGGCGAAAGCCTGCTCGGCATCCCCATTCAGGCCTTTGCCGACACCGTGATCGGCTTCCTCGTGTTCGGCACCGCGTTGATGATGACGGGAGCCGGAAAATTCTTCATCAACCTCTCTTTCGCGCTGTGCGGCACCTTCCGCGGCGGTGCCGCCAAGGTCTGTATTTTCGCCAGCGGCCTGCTCGGCATGATGTCGGGCTCGATCATCTCCAACGTGCTCACCGCCGGCACCATGACCATCCCGGTGATGAAGAAGAGCGGCTTCCGCGCCTCCTATGCGGCAGCTATCGAGGCCTGCGCCTCGACCGGCGCGGTGCTGGCGCCGCCGGTGATGGGCGCGACCGCGTTCGTGATCGCCCAATTCCTCAACGTCAGCTACGCCGACGTCGCGCTCGCCGCAATCATTCCCGCCGTGCTGTATTATGCCGGCCTCTTCATGCAGGTCGACGCCTATGCCGCGCGTCACGGGCTGAAAGGCATTCCGCGCGCCGACCTGCCGCGGATCATGGATACGATCAAGGACGGCTGGTATTACGTCTTCGTCATCGCGCTTCTGATCGTGATGCTGCTCTACTTCAAGCGCGAGAGCCACGCGCCGTTCTACGCCACCGCGCTCCTCTTGGTGCTCAACCAGCTCTTCTCAAAGGACACGCGCTGGACGCTTGCCACCATCGGCAAGTTCCTGGAGGTGAACGGGCGCACCTTCGTCGAGCTGGTCGGCATCCTCGCCGGCTGCGGCCTCCTCATCGGCGCGTTCTCGATGACGGGCGTGGTGTCGAGCCTCGCCAACGACCTCCTGCACATCGCCGGCGACAACGCCTTCCTGCTGCTCGGCATGTGCGCCCTCACCAGCCTCATTCTCGGCCTCGGGCTGACGACGACGGCTTGCTACATCTTCCTCGCCATCCTTGTTGCGCCCGCGCTGGAGAAGCTCGGGCTCAACCGCATGGCGGTGCATATGTTCATCTTCTACTGGGGCATGCTGTCGTCGATCACCCCGCCGGTCGCCATCGCCTCCTTTGCCGCCGCGGGCATAGCCGGCTCGCCGGCGATGAAAACCGGCTGGGAATCGATGTGGGTCGGCAGCATCATCTACTTCATTCCC
>NZ_JAEMSD010000438.1 GCF_016462955.1 Bradyrhizobium sp.
ACCTATACCGTGGATGAGAACGGCGAGTTCAGCGGCAACACGGTCGAAGGCTGCACCTTCCCGAACTGGATCGGCAGCGTCCGGACGCAGAAGGAGTTGCGTCTGGTGGTCGACGGCGACACCATGACCGAGAATTTTCAACGCCCCGATGGCACCAAGATCCGCATCACGTTCGAGCGGGTCCGCTAGCGCCGTCCACGCCGCCGACGTGACTTCGGCTCCGAAAAGGGGAAGGGCAATCGCATATGATGTGCAGGATGCAGCGGCATTGGCAGTAGGCTCAATCCCCCGCTTGCGGGGGAGGGTTGGGGAGAGGGTGTCTCCGCGCTGGGATTATTGAGAGTAACCGAGGATTTCCCCTTTGCGGCGAGAGCCCTCACCCGCCGCGCTCTGCGAGCGCGTCGGCCTCTCCCGCGAGCGGGAGAGGCGGAGAGAAAGGGGGCTCGGCCCGACCGTGGCCGCCTTGATGTTGACATTCGGCTTCAACCTGCTGACGAGTCTGGGCTGGGCAAACCCGCCAAGACGCGAACGGATGCGGCCGCCGCCGCGAAGACAATGGGAGAGATGACATGACCGAAGTGATGGCTGGAGCCGAACCTTTCTTCATGCAGGGCAAGGGGCCCGCGGTCCTCGTGCTCCACGGCTTCACGGGAACGACGCAAAGCATGCGGTATCTCGGCGAGGAGCTTCACCGGCGTTTCGGCTTTACCGTGAGCGGCCCGCGCCTGCGGGGCCACGGCACATCGCCCGACGACATGGAAACGACCGGCTATCTCGATTGGCTCGCGTCGGCGGAGCAGGCGCTTCACGAGCTGGCAGGCCAGGGCAACAAGGTCTTCGTCACCGGCCTGTCCATGGGCGGCACGCTGACGCTCAACCTTGCCGCACGATTTCCGAACATCGTGGCAGGCGCGGTGCCGATCAACGGTGCGGTCGGAATCTTCGACGGCGCGATGGCCGAGCTCGTCTCGGACGGCACGGCGCCGAAGCGCGTTCCGGGAATCGGATCGGATATCAAGGCCGTCGGCGTCAAGGAGCTGGCCTATCAGGAGGTGCCGGTCGCCTGCCTCCGGCAGATCCACGTCCTGATTGCCGCGACCGAAAGCCTGCTGCGCAAGGTCAGCTGTCCGACTCTGGCCATTCATTCCAGGGAGGACCACGTCGTGCCGGCGGCCAATGGCAAGCGCATAGCGCAGGAAATCAGCTCCAGCGACGTGCGCCTGCTCTGGCTCGACAATTCCTATCATGTCGCCACGCTCGACAACGACAAGGACCTGATCGTCGAGCGCTGCGGGCGATTCATCGCGGAAATCGCCGGCGCGGCACCCGGATAAGCAGCGCTTCCTTCTGGCTCACTCAGCCCTCGAACCGCCAGCTCGCCGGCACCCAGCGGTAGCCGCCGTCCGTTGTCCTGATGTTGCCGATGCCCGGAAACGGGAAATGAAACCCGAGCACCGGGATGCGGTCCGTCGCGGCGCGGTCGAACAAGCGCCTGCGTGACTGCACGGCGGCATCAGGATCGAGATCGGGGCCGGGCCGCCAGGCATTGTCGATGTTGAGCAGCGGGCTATAGGCGGCATCGGACGTGATCAGCAATGCTTGCGCGCCGGAATGCACCAGGATTGCCGACATGCCCGGCGTGTGGCCGCCGGCGGCGATCGTCGTGATGCCCGGCAGCAATTCGCTGCCGGGCCGGTACAGCACGGCAGACTTGGCGACCGGCGCCACGCTGCGCTTGATATTGGCGATGAAGGCGCGCTGGAAGTCTTCAGGCATGGGCAGCCGCGACAGGTCCGGCTCGCCTCGGATGAAGAACGCAAAATCGTCCTCGGGAATGTAGACGGCCGCCTTCGGAAAGGCGCTTGATCCGTCGGCGCGGCTGAGATTGCCGACGTGATCGGGATGGGTATGCGTGATCACGATGGCGTCGATGTGTTCGGGCTCTACGCCGATCGCGGCAAGATTGCGGAACAGATGTCCGCCATCGGGGCCGAGTGTTTGCGCCGCACCGGCCTCGATCAGGATTCTCCTGTCACCAATTTCCAGCAGGAGCGTGTTCAGGTTGAGCCTGAAAGTGTCGGTCGGCAGGAACGCATCGCTGAGCGTCCTGCCGAGTTCCTCCGCCGGCGCAGTCGAGGCGTAGATGCGCGGATTCCCGCTCAGCGTGCCATCGCTGACGACGGTCGCCTTGATATCGCCGATCCGAAAGCTGTAGTGGCCGGAATTGCTCCTGGGCGCCGGCGTTTGCGCGATCGCGGTCGGCATGCCCAGCAGCGGCGTCATCGCTGCGGCCGTGCCGCCGGCGAGCAGGAGGCGGCGATTGATGCTCGGATGGAACGGCATGACTA
Source organism: Bradyrhizobium sp. (assembly GCF_016462955.1). Taxonomy (GTDB): domain Bacteria; phylum Pseudomonadota; class Alphaproteobacteria; order Rhizobiales; family Xanthobacteraceae; genus Bradyrhizobium. Next base: position 2,349 of record NZ_JAEMSD010000438.1, read on the forward strand.
CTTCTCCTGCCTGGCGGCGATGGCAGGCTGGTGTACGCCGACCTGGCATCATCCACAAATATCATGATAGAATTTTCATTATGCGTTCAGTGGATTTGGCAAAAGTCGATCTCAACCTTCTCGTCGTGTTGCATGCGCTGCTCGAGACCGGCAGTGTCACGCGCGCCGCCGAGCGTCTCGGCAGCAGCCAACCGGCGATCAGCCGTGCGCTGGCGAAGTTGCGGCGCCTGTTCGGGGACCGGCTGATGGTGAAGGCGGCCAGCGGCATGATGCCGACGCTGCGCGCCGAGGCGATGCGCGAACCGCTGGCGACCTTGCTCGGCGGCGTCGAGACATTTCTCCACAAGCCGAAATTCGATCCTGCCGCCACCGACCGCGTTTTTCGCATCGCGACGACCGACTATGGCGCGCTCGCCATCCTGCCCAATGCCGCCGCCCGCTTTGCGCGCGAGGCACCCGGTGCGGCGATCGAAATCGTCAGCTTCTCGCGCGATGTGTTTCGCATGCTCGCCGACGGTCAGGTCGATTTCGTGCTGTATGCCGACAATCCGGTCTCCGGCTCGTTTCGGGCGCGCGAGCTGTTCCGCGAAAGTTTCGTGACGCTGGTCCGGCAGGGGCATCCCTTGCTCGAGCAGATGCGCGGTTCAAAGGACGTGCTGCCGATCAAGCTGTTCACGGCCTGGCCGCACATCGTGGTCAGCATTTTCGGCGGGCAGGGCGGGCCGATCGATACGGCGTTGGCGGAGCGCGGCCACAAGCGGCACGTCGCGCTGCGTGTTCCATACTTCGCAACGGCCGCGGTGATCACGGCGGCGTCGGACTACCTGGTGACCATGCCCTCGCGGGCGGCCCGGCAGCTCGCGCCGCGGCTCGGCCTCGTGATGCTGAAGCCGCCGGCGCAGGTGACGCCCTACGGCTATCGCCTGCTCTGGCACGAACGAAGCCACGACGATCCCGGCGCGGTCTGGCTGCGCCGGCTGGTGGTCGATTCCGTCAAATCGGGCGGCGCCTGAACCCAAAAATGGAGCAAGACGCCGCAAGGCGTGCCTGTCATGAATGTTGCTCCTGATGTCGGAACCCGGGCCGGCCGTTCGTCTTGAATCCGAGCCACTCGAACCGGAGTTCTGCGTCAATGGCCCCGCGCGCCAACTGGAAAGGCTTCCTGAGACTGTCCCTCGTCACCTGTCCCGTGGCGCTCTATCCGGCGACGTCCGAGGGCGAGAAGATCTCGTTCAACCAGCTCAACCGGCAGACCGGCCACCGCATCAAATACGTCAAGGTCGATGCGGAAACCGGCGACGAGGTGCCGAACGAGGACATCGTCAAGGGCTACGAGCTGGACAAGGGCCAGTACATCGAGGTCTCCAAGGAGGAGCTCGAGGAGATCGCGCTCGAGTCTACGCGCACCATCGAGATCGACGAGTTCGTCGACAGGTCGGACATCGACCCCCGGTACCTGATCCGCCCCTACTACATCCGGCCCGATGGCAAGGTCGGCCACGACGCGTTCGCGGTGATCCGCGAGACCATCCGCGAGATGAACAAGGTCGCGATCGGGCGCGTGGTGCTGACCAACCGCGAGCACATCATTGCGCTGGAGCCGATGGACAAGGGCCTCGTCGGCACCCTCCTGCGCTACCCCTACGAGGTGCGCAGCGAGCAGGACTACTTCGACGACATCCAGGATGTGAAGGTCACCAAGGACATGCTCGATCTAGCCCGGCACATCGTCAACCAGAAGGCCGGACGCTTCGCGCCAGAAAAGTTCGAGGATCATTACGAGACCGCGCTGATCGAGCTGATCAACGAAAAACGCGCGGGCAAGGTGATCCGGCCGAAGGAGCGGCCGAAGGGCGAGAACGTCGTCGACCTCATGGAGGCGCTGCGCCGGAGCGTCGGCAAAGAAGCCGGGAAGGAAGCCGGGAAGGAAGCCGCGCCGGCGAAGGCGGACAAGCCGGCGAAGAAGCCGAGAAAGGCCGCCGCCGGCCAGAAGGAGATGCTGATGCCGATCGCGGGCAAGAAGGCGGCCGCCAAGGAGACGTCCGCGAAGAAGCCGGCCGCGGGGGCGCGGCGGAAATCGGCATGAAGCATCCGGTGACCCCGGACGGACGCTACTTCGTCGTCCGCGGTCGCTTGTGGCGCATGGCGAGCCCTGATCTCCCGGAAGACGAGCGCGCAAGCCTGGTGAAGCGGCTGATGGCGGCAAGGCGCGCGGTCCGCGATGCCAAGGCGGACAACGACCCCGACGCGGAGGCGGCCGCGCATCGCGCCGTGGACGAGGTCAAGCGCGCGCTGGGGGAGCGGGGGCCGGTCTGGTGGAACGACGGCACGCCGGACTTCAATCGCCACATGGCGAAGAACACGCCGTATGCCGACTGGTACGGCAAGGTCCTTGTCGCGGGCCTCACAGGCCCTCGGCGGGACACTCCGGACACGCATCGCCGATCGAATCGAGCACATCGTTGATCTCGGCGACCGCCTGATCCGCGGAGACGCCATCCGGTGGATGCTGCCGCGCAAGCGCGATGGCGTGTTTCCGCGCGTGCGGGTCGGCGCGATCCCTGGCCCAGCCATGCGCCTCGCATTCGCAGATGGCGCCGGCCTCCTGCAGCAGGTGGATGGCCCATCCCCGCAGGGTGCGGATCGCCGGCCGTCTTTCCCTGGTCATCAGCATGAGAACCGCTCCTCTCGAGACGAATCCACACCGCCCCTGCCCGTTCCCGGCGGTTAGCACGGGTCAGGGATTCCCAATCGGCAGGGCTTGGCATTGTCCACGTGTTCCCTACGGGCTGTGGAGAAGGCGACGTGTCGACGCGGGTCGCGCGCACGCGACGCATCAAGGTGAGTCTCTTGCCGGGAACTTGGTGTTGAGAGGGCGACTTGAGTGGTCATCGTTTCGGAGGAAGAGCCATGGCCATAGATGCGTTCGCCGGCACCACGCCGGTGTTTCTCCCTGAGAAGTTCCTCGTCGGCCGCTTGGAAGGATGGGCGGTGGTCGAGAGCCTCGTCGGCGGGCTCTTGAAGCGGGCGGCGATCACGGCGCATGGCGAGTTTGACGCCGACACCGACACCGTCGTCCTGACCGAAACTTACAGCTTCGATGACGGCCACAGCGACACGCTGCGCTGGACCATTCACAAGCTCGGCGAGGGTCGATACACCGGCCATGAGAATCGCCTGGAAGGCGAAGCCACCGGCGAGCAGGCCGGCTGTGCATTCCATTGGACGTACACGCGCGACACGCCCCAGGGCGACGGCAAGTCGTTCAAGTTGAACTTCGACGACTGGTTCTACGCGATCGATGATCGCGCCTGCATCGTTCGCGGCAGCGCCGGGCGCGCGGGCATTCCGTTCGCGACGGCGCACGTGACTTATCGGAAGCTCTAGGGTTCGCCGGACGCGGGCTGCAGCCCCGCTCCCCCTGCGCGCGCAGGGCTATCGCAATTGGCTTGCGGCGGCGGTCTGCGCGCACGCCTCGTCCTTCGAGACGGCGCTGACGCGCCTCCTCAGGATGAGGCTAATC
>NZ_JAEMSD010000052.1:0-19803 GCF_016462955.1 Bradyrhizobium sp.
TCTCGAGATTCAGGGTTCGCCCTACGGGCGCCCCGGAATGACGAAGAGATGGCTTGCGCAGCCCACTTCCATTAAGCTTCATTCAGAATCCAAGCGTCCCCTCCCCGCCGGAAACTTCATGCTCCAGACCCGACTTGCGATCGCGGCCGTTGTTTTCGCTGCGCTGTCCTTTCCCGCATCCGCCCAGTTACCCCCGCCATCCGCCAAGCCCGCAGCACCAAAAGCCTCCGTGCCGCGCGCGGCCTCCTGCCACAATGGCGCGAGCTTCGATCGCTTCCTGGCCGAGGTGAAGCAGCAGGCGCTCGCGGCCGGCGTGTCGCAGCGCACGATCGCGGAAGCCTCGCCCTACCTCGTCTACGACCAGGGCATCGTCTATCGCGACCGCGGCCAGCGCGTGTTCGGTCAGCTCTTCACCGAGTTTGCCGGCCGTATGGCCGCGCCCTATCGCATGCAGAACGGCCAGCAGCACATCAAGCAATACGCGGCTGCGTTCGCACGCGCCGAAAAGGAATATGGCGTGCCGCCCGCCGTGATCGCAGCGTTCTGGGGCCTGGAGAGCGATTTCGGCGCCAACATGGGCAACCTGCCGACGCTGAAATCGCTGGTGTCGCTGGCCTATGACTGCCGCCGCTCGGAGATGTTCGTGGGCGAGACCATCGCGGCGCTGAAGATTATCGACCGCGGCGATTTGCATCCCGACGAGATGATCGGCTCTTGGGCCGGCGAGCTCGGCCAGACGCAATTCCTGCCCGTGCACTACGTTAACTACGCGGTCGATTATGACGGCGACGGGCGCCGCGATTTGTTGCGCTCGCCGGCCGACGTGATCGGCTCGACCGCGAACTACATCGCCAACGGCTTGAAGTGGCGGCGCGGCGAGCCGTGGCTGGAAGAGATCAGGGTGCCGCCGAACCTGCCGTGGGACAAAACCGATCTCACCGTGCGCGAGCCGCGTTCGACATGGGCGCAACTGGGCGTCACCTATCCCGACGGTCGGCCGCTGCCAAACGACAGTCTCGCCGCATCCGTGCTGCTGCCGATGGGGCGAACTGGTCCGGCCTTCCTGGCCTATGCGAATTTCGCGGCCTACACCGAGTGGAATAACTCGCTGATCTACGCGACGACCGCGGGCTATCTGGCCTCGCGCATTGCCGGCGCGGCGCCGATGCGCAAGCCGTCGACGCCGGTGGCGCAGCTGCCGTTCAACGAGCTCAAGGAATTGCAGCAGTTGCTTGTTCGCGCCGGCTTCAATGTCGGCAAGATCGACGGCGTGCTGGGCCAGCAGAGCCGCGCCGCCGTGAAGGCGATGCAGATCAAGTACGGCCTGCCGGCGGATTCCTGGCCGACCGCCGAGTTGCTCGCCCGCATGCGCGGCGGCACGGCCCAGGCGCCGCCCCAGGCGACGATCCGCTAAACCCTCCTCCGTCATGCCCCGGCTGGACCGGGGCATCCAGTACGCCGCGGCCTATCGATTCAACCCAAACTGTCTCGGCGTACTGGATCGCCCGGTCAGGCCGGGCGATGACAGCGAGGATGACGCGTAGAATTTTCGCATCGGACAAGCCCTTCCTGCGATTGTATTTTTCCATGAGGCTCCCATGTGAGTGGCTCAGGTTTTCTCCTGAAATTCCCCACCATTTTGAAGCGAGCATCACATGTCCTTCTACGACGCCGTCGTCCCCGCCTATTTGCAGATGCTGAACAGCGTGACCGGGCTGCTCACCAAGGCTGAGGCGCATTGCGCGGCCAGGAAGATCGACCCGAGCGTGTTGCTGGGCTCCCGGCTGTTTCCGGACATGCTGCCGCTGTCGCGGCAGATCCAGCTGGTCAGCGATTTCGCCGCCAAGGGCTGTGCGCGGCTGACCCACAGCGAGGTGCCGACAACGCCCGATACCGAGACCAGTTTTGCGGAATTGAAGCAGCGGCTGGCCAGGACCATCGACTACGTGAAGTCGTTCAAGCCCGAGCAGTTCGAAGGTGCCGAAGTGAGGGACGTCACCTTTCCGGCAGGCCCGGACAAATCCATCACCATGAAGGGCCAGCAATTCTTCAGCTCTTTCTCGCTGCCGAACTTCTATTTCCACGCCGCGACCGCCCACGGCATCCTGCGCCACAACGGAGTCGAAATCGGCAAGCGCGATTTCATGGGCACGAACTGACCTGTCGAACCGCGCAGCGGCCGGGAGCAGAAAACCGCCGTCATAGCCGGCGCTGCACACGATTTATGCTACGCGGACCCCGCCGCGTAGCTCGCCTGCACTTTCCGTATGGCTCGTCCCTTGCGCCCGATGCCGCGATGCACAAGTGTTCGGGACCTCTCACCGCCTGGAAGCATTGCCCATGAGCCGTTCGACCAAATTGTTCGAGACCTACAAACTCGGCCCCATCACGCTGGCCAACCGCCTGGTGATGGCGCCGTTGACGCGCAACCGCGCCATACCCGGCACCTTCGTGCCCGGCCCGCTCGCCGCCGACTATTATGCCCAGCGCGCCTCCGCCGGGCTGCTGATCACCGAGGCGAGCCAGGTCTCGCAACAGGGCCAGGGCTACCAGGACACCCCCGGCATCTACAGCAAGGACCAGGTCGCCGGCTGGCGCAAGGTCACCGACAAGGTGCATGAGCGCGGCGGCAAGATCTTCATCCAGCTCTGGCATGTCGGCCGCATCTCGCATGTCGATCTCCAAGCGAATGGCGCAGCCCCGGTGGCGCCGAGCGCGATCCGCGCCAAGGGCAAGACCTTCGTGAACGGCGGCTTCGCCGACGTCTCCGAGCCCCGCGCGCTCGAGCTTTCCGAAATTCCTGCAATCATCGACGACTTCAAGCGCGCGGCGAAGAACGCGCTGGAGGCCGGGTTCGACGGCGTCGAGATCCACGGCGCCAACGGCTATCTGCTCGAGCAGTTCGCCAAGGACGGCGCCAACAAGCGCAGCGACGCCTATGGGGGCTCGATCGAGAACCGCGCGAAACTGATGCTCGAGGTCTCCAAGGCGGTCGCAGCTGAAGCCGGCGCCGAGCGTACCGGCATCCGCATCTCGCCGGTGACGCCGGCCAACGACATCTCGGATTCGAACCCGCAGGCGCTGTACGATCACATCGTCGACGGCCTCAGCGCGCTGAAGCTGGTCTATCTCCACGTGGTCGAAGGCGCCACCGGCGGGCCGCGCGACATCGCGCCGTTCGACTATGCGTCGTTGCGCAAGCGCTTCTCGGGCGCCTACGTCGCCAACAACGGCTACGACTTCGATCTCGCCACCAAGGTGCTGGACGCGAACGCGGCCGACCTCATCGCCTTCGGCAAGCCGTTCATCTCCAACCCCGACCTCGTCGAGCGGCTGAAGCAGGGCGCCGCGCTGAACGACTGGGACAAGAACACGTTCTACGGCGGCGGCGCCAAGGGCTACACCGATTATCCGACGCTGGCGGCCGAGCCGGCGGAGTAGTTTCTTCTCCACACATGACGCTGTCATGCCCCGCGAAGGCGGGGCATCCAGTAATCACCGGTGGCGAGATTCAACCGATAGGCCGCGGCGTGCTGGATTGCCCGCCCCTGTGCGCCATTGCGCACCAGGCGGGCAATGACACCGAGAATGCAGAACGTGCGTGCCACAAGCTTGCCATCACAAGCGCCAAAAGAAAAAAGGCCGGGATCGCTCCCGGCCTTTCGTGTTTGTGATTCTATGAGCGCCGCTTACTTCGCTTCCGCGCGCTTCGGGGGAGTGGCCGGCCACGACTTGATCAGCGTGTCGTAGTCCACCGTCTCGCCCTTCGGCTTTTCGTTGGCGAGCTTGCGCTGGGGCGCGATGGTGCCGTCCTTCTCGGCCTTCGCGAACCAGTACTCCGGCTTCTCCTTCTTGTTGAGCTTCGGACCGCAGGCACCCTGCACGCCTGATTTCTCCAGGCGCTCCATGACGGAGTCCTGCGCGGCGGCCAAAGCGTCCATTGCGGCTTGCGGCGTCTTCGCACCGGACGACGCGTCGCCGATGTTCTGCCACCAGAGCTGCGCCAGCTTCGGATAATCAGGCACGTTGTTGCCGGTCGGGGTCCACTGCACGCGGGCGGGCGAGCGGTAGAACTCGATCAGGCCGCCGAGCTTCGGCGCACGCTCGGTGAACGACTTGTCCCAGATGTCGGATTCGCGGACGAAGGTGAGACCGACATGGCTCTTCTTCAGGCTCACCGTCTTGGAGACGATGAACTGGAGATAGAGCCAGGCCGCCTTGCGGCGGTCCGGCGGTGTCGACTTCAGCAGCGTCACGGAGCCCGCGTCCTGATAGCCGAGCTTCATGCCTTCCTTCCAGTAGGAGCCGTGCGGCGAGGGAGCCATGCGCCATTTCGGCGTGCCGTCCGCGTTCATCACGGCGATGCCCGGCTTCACCATGTCGGCGGTGAAGGCGGTGTACCAGAACATCTGCTGGGCGATGTTGCCCTGCGCCGGCACGGGGCCGGACTCGGAGAACGTCATGCCCTGCGCCTGCGGCGGCGCATACTTCTTCATCCACTCGAGATATTTGGTGATCGAGTAGACCGCCGCCGGGCCGTTGGTGTCGCCACCACGCTCGACCGAGGAGCCGACGGGGCGGCACCCTTCCATGCGGATGCCCCATTCGTCGACCGGCAAACCGTTCGGAATGCCCTTGTCGCCGTTGCCGGCCATCGACAGCCAGGCGTCGGTGAAGCGCCATCCGAGCGAGGGGTCCTTCTTGCCATAGTCCATATGGCCGTAGACCTTGACGCCGTTGATCTCCTTGATGTCGTTGGTGAAGAACTCGGCGATGTCCTCGTAGGCGGACCAGTTCACGGGCACGCCGAGCTCGTAGCCGTACTTGGCCTTGAACTTGGCCTTGTAGTCGGGGTTGGTGAACCAGTCGTAGCGGAACCAGTAGAGGTTGGCGAACTGCTGGTCGGGCAGCTGATAGAGCTTGCCGTCCGGCCCGGTGCCGAACGACTTGCCGATGAAGTCGTTGACGTCGAGCATCGGATTGGTGACGTCCTTGCCCTCACCGGTCATGTAGTCCGACAGCGCGACGGTCTGGCCATAGCGGAAGTGGGTTCCGATCAGGTCGGAATCGTTGATCCAGCCGTCATAGACGTTCTTGCCGGACTGCATCTGGGTCTGCAGCTTCTCGACGACGTCACCTTCCTGGATGAGGTCGTGCTTGAGCTTGATGCCAGTCAGCTCGGAGAATGCCTTGGCGAGCGTCTGTGCCTCGTATTCGTGGGTCGTGATGGTCTCGGAGACGACGTTGATCTCCATGCCCTTGAAGGGTTCGGCGGCCTTGGCGAACCACTCCAGCTCCTTCTTCTGGTCTTCCTTCGACAGCGTCGAGGGCTGGAATTCGGCGATCCACTTCTGGATCGTCGCCTCGTCGGCGGCGCGAACCGGAGCCGAGAGGGCGAACGAGACCGCAACGATCGCGGCAGCGCTCGACATCGTCAGAAAACTGCTCTTGGTCAATGGACCTTTCCTTCTCCTAAACTGTCGCATGGTGTTCCTCCGTTGCAGCGACAAACTTTTATACAGGCCCGGGTTGGTCCCGGACCTGGCCGTCCCTTCGCGAGCTTCAGACCGTGCGGAAGATGAGCACGGCCGTTACCAGCGAAATTCCACTTGCGAGCCACAGGCTCGAAATCTCGAACCCCTCCTCGCCGATCGGCAGCGTGGCGAGCGGATCCGTGCCGACGAGACCGATCCACGCGAGGTGAATGACGGCGGCCACGATCAACGAGACGAACAGGCGATCGCCGCGCGTGGTCGGGATGCGCAGCACGCCGACCCGCTCGGCCTCCGGATAGACCGCGGCCAGCCAGGTCATGACCGCGAGCGTGCAGCCGAGCGCGGCGAAGAAGATCGCCGTCGGCAACGTCCAGGCCATCCATGCGATTGACTCCATGATCGCCTCCTTAGACCCGGCCGAGCGCGAAACCGCGCGCGATGTAATTGCGGACGAACCAGATCACGAGCGCGCCCGGGATGATGGTGAGCACGCCGGCCGCCGCGAGCAGACCCCAGTCCATGCCGGCCGCCGACACCGTGCGCGTCATGATCGCCGCGATCGGCTTGGCATGCACCGAGGTCAGCGTGCGCGCGAGCAAGAGCTCGACCCACGAAAACATGAAGCAGAAGAAGGCGGCGACGCCGATGCCGCTCGCGATCAGCGGCACCAGAATCTTGATGAAGAAGCGGGGGAAGGAATAGCCGTCGAGGAAGGCGGTCTCGTCGATCTCGCGCGGCACGCCGGAGACGAATCCTTCTAGGATCCACACCGCGAGCGGAACGTTGAAGATGCAGTGCGCCAGCGCGACCGCCCAGGGCGTATCGAACAGGCCGATCGCCGAATAAAGGTTGAAGAACGGCAGCGCGTAGACCGCGGCCGGCGCCATGCGATTCGACAACAGCCAGAAGAACAGATGCTTGTCGCCGAGGAAGCGGTAGCGCGAGAAGGCGTAAGCCGCCGGCAAGGCCACTGCGATCGAGATGACGGTGTTGAGGACCACATAGGTCAGCGAGTTGATGTAGCCGGAATACCAGCTCTCGTCCGTGAAGATGCGCTGGTAGTGCTGCAGCGTCGGGGTGTGCGGCCACAGCGTCATCGTCGAGACGATCTCGCTGTTGGTCTTGAAGCTCATGTTGACGAGCCAGTAGATCGGCAACAGCAGGAAGATCAGGAACAGCCCTATGATGAGGCGACGGCCGGGGATCGAATGCATCACGCGGCTCCTTCCTTGACCGCACGCTCGGTGCCGGCATTGGTCATGACCGTGTAGAAGATCCAGCAGACGATCAGGATGATCAGGTTGTAGACGAGCGACAGCGCCGCGGCCTTGCCGAGGTCGAACTGGCCGAGCGCGATCTTGACGAGCTCGATCGACACGAAGGTCGTGGAGTTGCCGGGCCCGCCGCCGGTGACGACGAACGGCTCGGTGTAGATCATGAAGCTGTCCATGAAGCGCAGTAGCACCGCGATCAGCAGCACGCGGTTCATCTTCGGCAGCTGGATCGCCTTGAACACGGCCCAGCGCGAGGCGCCGTCGATCTGGGCGGCCTGGTAATAGGCCTCCGGGATCGACTACAGGCCGGCGTAGCAGAGCAGCGCAACGAGGCTGGTCCAGTGCCAGACGTCCATCACGATGACGGTGACCCAGGCGTCGACGTCGTTGGAGACGTAGTTGTAGTCGATGCCCATGGCGTTGAGGGTATAGCCGAGCAGGCCGATGTCGGGCCGGCCGAAGATCTGCCAGATGGTGCCGACCACGTTCCACGGGATCAGCAGCGGCAGCGCCAAGATCACGAGGCAGGCCGCGACGGTCCAGCCCTCGCGCGGCATCGACAGCGCGACGACGATGCCGAGCGGCACCTCGATCGCGAGGATCACCAGCGAGAAGAACAAGTTGCGGCCGAGCGAGGCGAGGAAGCGCCCCCCGAGATCGGTCGAGGGATCGAGCAGCTCCTTGAACCAGCCGACGCCGTTCCAGAAGAACTGGTTGTTGCCGAAGGTGTCCTGCATCGAATAGTTCACCACCGTCATCAGCGGCAGCACCGCCGAGAAGGCGACGACCAGGAACACCGGCAGCACCAGGAACCAGGCTTTTTGGTTGACGGTCTTGTCCATCAGGCGGCTCCCTCCACCAGAAGGCTGTCGGCATAGACGTGAACGTGGGACGGATCGAATTTCAGCCCGGCATTGCCGTCCGCACTCGAGAAGCCGGCCGGCGCGCGCGCCGCGAGCTTGGCGTCACCGAAGCGCGCGCGCGCAAAGCGGATGCGGCCGAGATCGTCGAGGCGCTCGATCTTCGCCGTCAGCAGGCCGGGCGCCGGCGCAACGACCTCGACGAATTCGGGACGCACGCCGATCTCGATCTTCGCGCCTGAAGGCAGATTGTCGTAGGCGCGGTTCAGCGCGATGACGTGACCGCCGACCTTCGCCTCGCGTCCCCTCACCTCGGCCGGCAGGATGTTCATGCCGGGCGAGCCGATGAAATAGCCGACGAAAGTGTGGGCCGGCTTCTCGAACAGCTCGGCCGGGGTGCCGCTCTGCACCACGCGGCCATCATGCATGACGACGACGGTGTCGGCGAAGGTCAGCGCCTCGGTCTGGTCGTGGGTGACGTAGATCATCGTGAGATCGAGCTCGCGATGCAGCGCTTTCAGCTTGGAACGCAGTTGCCATTTCAGCTCGGGATCGATCACCGTCAGCGGCTCGTCGAACAGCACGGCGGCGACGTCGGAACGAACGAGGCCGCGGCCGAGCGAGATCTTCTGCTTGGCGTCGGCGGTGAGGCGCGTCGCCTTGCGATTGAGATAGGGCTCGAGATCTAGCAGGCGGCCGATCTCGGCGACGCGCTTGTCGATCTCGGCCTTCGGCACGCCGCGGTTCTTCAGCGGGAACGCCAGGTTCTGCCCCACCGTCATGGTGTCGTAGATCACCGGAAACTGGAACACCTGGGCGATGTTGCGTTTCTGGGTCGACAGCGGCGTGATGTCCTTGCCGTCGAACAGGATCTTCCCGCGCGACGGCGTGATGATGCCGGAGATGACGTTGAGCAGCGTGGTCTTGCCGCAGCCGGAGGGCCCGAGCAGCGCATAGGCGCCGCCCTGCCGCCAGGTCATGGTTACAGGCTTGAGCGCAAAGCTTTCCGGCGGCGCATCGTTGCCGCCGTAGGAATGGGCGAGATCGACGAGGTCAATGCGGGCCATGGCGCATCTCCCTCAGGCGCTTCTGACTGTTGAGGCGTTTTCTTCGCGCGAACCGCTAGGCGCTTCGCTTGAAAACGCCATGCCGGGAGCCGCGACCAAGCGGTCGGCGGCGTCGAAGACGAAGATATCATTGGGGTCGAGCACGGCATCGAGCGTCTGGCCGGGCTCGAACTCGTGCACGCCGTGCAGCACCGCCACCCAGTTCGACCCGCCCCGGGTCAGATGCACGAAACTCTCCGAACCGGTGATCTCGGTCACGGTGACGGTGGCGTGGAAGGCGTGACGATCGGCCTCGCCATCGGCGAGGGCGAGCTGATGCGCCCGGAAGCCGACGCGATAGGTCCCGTCGGCAAGGCCAGCGTAAAGACCGGAGGCCGGCGAGGCCGTGCCGCCTGCATATTGGACGGAGCCGTTCTTCTTCTCGATGCCGACGAGGTTGAGCGGCGGATCGGAGAACACCTGCGCGACGCGCAAGGTTTGCGGCCGGCGGTAGACGCTGGTGGTCTCGCCTATCTGCAGCGCCTGCCCCTCCCACATGCAGACCGTGTTGCCGCCGAGCAAGAGCGCCTCGGTCGGCTCGGTGGTGGCATAGACGAAGATCGCGCCCGAGGCCTCGAAGATCCGCGGCAGCTCGGCGCGCAGCTCCTCGCGCAGCTTGTAGTCGAGATTGGCGAGCGGCTCGTCGAGCAGCACGAGGTCGGCGCCCTTGACCAGCGCACGCGCAATCGCGGTCCGCTGCTGCTGTCCGCCCGAGAGCTGGAGCGGCGTGCGCTTCAGGAACGGCTCGAGCCGGAGCAGCTTCGCCGCCTCGGCGACCCGCGCCTCGATCTCGTCGCGCGGCTTGCCCTGCACGCGCAAGGGCGAAGCAATGTTCTCGTAGACCGTCAGTGAGGGGTAGTTGATGAACTGCTGATAGACCATGGCGACCGAGCGCTTGCGGACGTCGGCGCCGGTGACGTCCTTGCCGTTGACCACCACCTTGCCGGTGCTCGGCTTGTCGAGCCCGGCGAGCAGCCGCATGATCGAGGTCTTGCCCGACAGCGTCGGCCCGAGCAGGACGTTGAGGGTTCCGCTCTCGAGAGTCAGGGAGACATCGCGGATGTGCTCGATACCCTCGACGGTCCGGGTCACGTGATCGAGTGTCACGGTCATGAGCGTCCTCCCGCTTCCCGCAGGGGAGTTTGCTGCACGGCATGGCTCCTGATCCAGTCGTCAAGCGCCGCGATCTCGTCGGCAGATAGTCGCAGGCCGAGTTTGGAACGACGCCAGACCACGTCCTCGGCGGTGACGGCCCATTCATGGGCCATGAGATAACGGACCTCGCGCTCGGTCAGCGTCGCGCCGAAAGCCTGGCCGAGATCGGCCAATGATTTCGCATCGCCGAGCAGCTTCATCGCCCGCGTGCCATAGGCGCGCGCGAGCCGCCGCGCATGCTCGTGGCTGAGGAACGGATAGCCGCGCTGGAGCTCGGCGATCAGGCCGTCGATGTCCGACACATTCATGTCGCCGCCGGGTAGCGGCCATTTTCCGGTCCAGCCCTCGCGCGCTTTCGCACTGCGAAGATAGGGCGCAAGGCGTTCCAGGGCCTCTTCGGCGAGTCTCCGATAGGTCGTGATCTTGCCGCCGTAGATCGACAGCAGCGGCACCCCGCCGGGCGTGTCGAGCTCGAACACGTAGTCGCGCGTCGCAGCCTTGGCTTCGCTCGCGCCATCGTCATAAAGCGGCCGCACGCCGGAATAGGTCCAGACCACGTCGTCCGGAGTCACGGGCTTGGCGAGATATTCGCTGGCCGCAGCGCAGAGATATTGGATCTCTTCTTCCGTCGCCTTCACCTTGGCGGGGTCGCCGTCGTAGTCGCGGTCGGTGGTGCCGATCAGCGTGAAATCGTCCTGGTAGGGAATGACGAAAATGATGCGGCCGTCGGCATTCTGGAACATGTAGGCGCGGTCGTGGTCGTAAAGCTTCCTGACCACGATGTGCGAACCCTGCACCAGGCGCACCTTGGCTTTCGCATTAATGCCGGCGCCGCGGCCGAGCACGTCCTCGACCCAGGGACCGCCGGCATTGACGAGCGCGCGGGCCTGGATCGACGAGCGCTCCCCGGTCAGCGTGTTGATCATGCTGACGGTCCAGGCGCCCTCCGACTGGCGAATTTCGGTGGCGCGGGTGCGGGTACGGATCTCGGCGCCCTTGTCGGCGGCATCGCGGGCGTTGAGCACGACGAGACGGGCGTCGTCGACGAAGCAGTCCGAATATTCGAAGGCGCGGCTGTAGCGATTGGGGATCAGCGGCTTGCCGACCTCGTCACGCCCAAGATCGACCGAGCGCGTGGGGGGCAGCAGATGGCGGCCGCCGATGTGATCATAGAGGAACAGGCCCAGCCGCAGCAGCCAGGCCGGGCGCAGGCCGGCGTGATGCGGCAAAACGAAACGCAAGGGACGGATGATATGGGGCGCGATGCCCCACAGGATCTCGCGCTCGATCAGCGCCTCGCGGACCAGCCGAAACTCGTAATATTCGAGATAGCGCAGGCCGCCATGCACCAGCTTGGTCGACCAGGACGACGTCCCGCTCGCCAGATCGTTCATTTCGCACAGGAAAACTGTGTTGCCACGGCCCACCGCATCGCGCGCGATGCCGCAACCGTTAACACCGCCTCCAATGATGGCGAGATCGAAAATACGCTCCAACAGACGCATCCCCCGGCGACCGCTCGTTCCGTCGAGCGGCTACTTTCGTTTTTGATTAGATCACACCGAAAAACGAAAGCAAGATGAAAGATAGGCGAAAGGAAGCGAAAGAGTTGGCTTTGCCGCGGCAGCGAGACGGATGGATCAGCAGGAGGCCGGACACAATTCGAGGCAAACTTAACTGGACGGCGTCGGCCCGGCCCCTGCGGACACGCACCGAGTCTTGAATGTAGAAACATATCTACATAAGTTCGGGCCATGAGGTACGCGAAGGCAAAGAGGCGCTGACGGATGGTGACCACACTGACCAGCCGAGAATTCAATCAGGATACGAGCGGCGCGAAAAAGGCGGCCTCGCAGGGTCCAGTCTTCATTACGGATCGTGGCCGCCCCGCCCATGTCCTGCTGACGATCGAGGAATATTTGCGCCTGAGCGGCGGACAGATGAGCCTTGCCCAAGCTTTGGCGGAGGCGAACGCGGACTTCGATTTCGATCCGCCTCGCATGGACGGCGGAATATTCAAGCCCGTTGATCTCGACTGATGTTCCTCCTGGACACCAACGTCATTTCCGAACTGCGGCGGCCGGATAGAGCGGATCGCAACGTGCTCGCCTGGGCCAACGCCGTGCCTGCGACAAACTTCTTCATGTCCGCCATCTCGATCCTTGAAATTGAAGTCGGGGCACGCCTGATTGAACGCAAAGACGCGACGCAGGGTGCTGTCTTGCGCGCCTGGATCGATGGCCAAATTCTGGCCCGCTTCGAGGGGCGGATTCTGGCGATCGATACGGCCGTGGCTCAGCGCTGCGCACAGCTCCACGTTCCCAACCCGCGAGCCGAACGTGACGCCCTCATTGCGGCGACTGCGCTCGTTCACGGCTTGACAGTCGTGACGCGCAACGTGGGGGATTTCGAACCGACGGGCGTTCCGCTGCTCAATCCTTGGGGCGCCGGCTAACCGCGCCCTTGAATAGTCAGACGCACAAGATCGACCGCGCTCAAGCCGGCCCGCAGATGATCACCCGGCGACGCGGCGCGGACCTCGACCTTGAGCGCGTGCACGACGCACCACGCGATGAAATGCCGTGAACCTGTTGCTCGACATCAACGTGCTCTCGGAGATTCAGCGGCTCGTGCCTTCGCCGACAGTTGTGGCGTGGCTCGATACGATCGATGAGGACCGTACATTCATCAGCGTCGCCTCGATCGCCGAACTTCGCCGCGGCATCGCATGGCTCGAGGACGGCCGCCGGCGCACCGCGCTGGCCGCCTGGCTTGCCCACGATTTGCCTGCGCGGTTTGCCGAGCGCGTCCTGCCGATAGACCAGACAGTGGCCGAGCGCTGGGGTGACCTGATGGTGCAGAGCCGCAGGAGCGGCGTCGCATTGTCCGTCATGGACGGCTTCTTTGCGGCGACTGCGCTGGTCAACGATCTCATGCTCGTCACACGTAACGTGAAGGATTTTGCGGCCTTCGGCGTTCCGCTGCTCAATCCTTGGGACGGCGTGTAAACACCTATCTCAGCCGCACCACCGGTGCGGCCTCCGGCGCCGCATCCTGCACCTCGGCCGGCGCATCATCGACCTCCGCCCCCTTCGGCAGCGCTTCGACTACCTCGATGCCCTTGCTGTGGCAGATGGTGGCGAGGCGCTCGGGAAGCTCCTGGTCGGTGACGAAGGTCTGGATCTGGGTGATATGGGCGATGCGCACCGGCGCGCTGCGGCGGAGTTTTGTCGAATCGGCGACCAACATGACGCTGCGGGCATTGGCGATGATGGCCTGCGCCACCTGCACCTCGCGATAGTCGAAGTCGAGCAAGGCGCCCTCCTCGTCGATCGCGGACGCACCGATGATAGCATAGTCGACCTTGAACTGACCGATCAGTTGCGTCGCGGTCGACCCGACCACCCCGCCGTCGGCGCGCCGCACCGTGCCGCCGGCGACCACCACCTCGATGCGGGGATGGCGGTAGAGCAGCATCGCGACGTTGAGATTGTTGGTAATGACGAGCAGGTCCTCGTGCGAGGTCAGCGCGCTCGCGACCTCCTCCGTCGTGGTGCCGATGTTGATGAACAGCGAGCAGCCGTTCGGGATCAGCGAGGCGGCGGCAGCCCCAATCGCCTTCTTCTCGTCGGCGGCGACGAAGCGGCGCGCCTCATAGGCGAGGTTCTCCACGCCCGAGGCGATGATGGCGCCGCCATGGATGCGGGTCAGCGACCTCCGCTCGCAGAGATCGTTGAGATCCTTTCGGATGGTCTGCGCCGAGACCTCGAAGCGGCGCGCGAGCTCCTCGACCATGACGCGGCCGGAAGCACGCGCGAGGTTGAGGATTTCGGCTTGGCGATGGGTCAATCCGGTCACGGCAACGGCCTCAAATCAGGGGACGCATGGTGCGGCGGTTCGCGCCTTCGGTCAATGCGCACCGATCAAGGTTAACGAATGAAGGGTCCGCGCCACGCCGTTTCCTACCACGCCATGTCTTACCACCCCATGGCGCTCGCAAGACGCGCGAGCAACGCCGGGTCGTCGAAAGCGCTGGCGGACGCGACCGCGCCTGCTGCAACCAGGTCAGTATGGCTGAGGCTGGTACGGATGCCGATGGTCGGGATCCCCGCCGCCGTTGCGGATTGCACGCCGGTGCGGGAGTCCTCAAATGCGATCGAGGCGTGCGGGCTCGCGCCGACGAAGCGCAGCCCTTCCTGATAGGGCAGCGGATGCGGCTTGCCGTGCGGCAGCTCGGCGCCGATCACAAGCGCCTTGAAGCGATGCGTGATGCCGAGGCCGGAGAGCAGCAGTTCGGCGTTGAGACGCGGCGCGTTGGTCACGGCGACCATGGGGATGCCGGCGTTGTCGGCGCGGTCGAGCAGCGCCATCAGGCCCGGCAGCGGTGCGATCTGCCCGGCCACCAGCGTGCGGAAGACCTCCTCCTTCTCGTCGAGGATCAGGGCGCGCCGTTCCGGCGCCTCATCCGGCAGAAAGCGCTCGCCGATCGCGACATTGGCGAAGCCTTGCAGCTCCCTGGAGAAGCGCGCGTGATCGAACACATGACCGTGAGGGCCGAGCACCTGATTGAAAGCCTTCAAGTGCAACGGATCCGTGTCGGCAAGCGTGCCGTCGATGTCGAACAGCAACGCCCTGCCCATCGCATCATGTTTGGCCTCGATCATTTCCGTACTTTCCCGAAGGCGCGACGCATCGATGCGGAAGACGTATCAATACCGCCTCGATCGCGCAACGACGCATGCGCATGACCGGCCATGCGACACTCGACAAAGCCGCTCGCGACTGCAACACTCGGTGCAAGATCAAAAAGGAGGAAACCATGACGATCAATAGACGCGATCTGGCGCTCTCGACCCTCGCCGTCTCTGCACTGGCGTTTGCGACGCCCACGCTCGCTGCTTCGCCGGATGAGGAAGCCGTTGCAAAGAAAGTTGAGGCCTTCCGCCTTGCCCAGATCGCGGCCGATCCGAAGGCGCTGGGCGGCTTGTGCGCGGAGGAGCTGAGCTACAGTCATTCCAGCGGCAAGGTCGAGGACAAGGCAACCTTCATCGCCAACGCCACCGACGGCAAGTCGAAATTCCTTTCGATCGAATACAAGGACCCGACCATCAAGGTCGTCGGCCCCGCGGCGATCGTGCGCTTCCACTGGCTGGGCGAACAGGAAATGGCGGCCGACGGGAAGAAAGTATCGACCAATCTTCACATCCTCATGAACTGGCAGAAGCAGGGCGACGAGTGGAAGCTGCTGTCGCGGGCTGCGACGAAGTTGTGACCAACGACATCATTCCGGGACGCGCGGAGCGCGAACCCGGAATCCATTGGTCGGCAATTTCTGCAGCACGATAGATTCCGGGTTCGCGCTCCGCGCGCCCCGGAATGACGGCAGCTACGCCGCCTCTTTCAAATCGCCGTTAACCAGCTTGCGCGCGGCGCGCTCGGCTTCGCGGGCGTTGCGGAAGAGCTGGCCTTCGAGGCGGTTGAAGCGATGGGATGAGGCAAAAAAGCAATAGCCTCCTTGAGAGCGAACGACGATACCTGCGGTCTGCGAATTGACTTCGATGATGTAGCTGTCCGGCATGGTCCGTTGATCCCTCAGTGCGGGCAAATAACGGCAATCGTGCCTGAAGGTTCCCAGGCATTAGAGGCCGTACCCAACCCCGAATCGACACGCTAGGTAGTACGCGGGGACCTCATCCGTTTTATGACTGGTTCTTGACTGGTTTTTGGCGAAGCCCCGACGGGAGTGGCGGGATGCGCCGCCTTTGCGAACTGCGCCGCCACGTCGCGAGATGAGGCAGAGCGCCGCGCGCGATTACGTCGCAATGGGCGGATCGTTTCGCTCGATCGGCTGCGGCCGGCCTTGGTCGTCGATCGAGACATAGGTGAAGTTGCCGTCGGTGACGAGGAAGGGATGCAGCTCCTTGCGCCGCAATGCCCAGGCCTCGAGATGCACCGTCAGCGAGGTTCGTCCGACGCGCACGAGATTGGCGTACACCGAGACGAGATCGCCGACGTAAACCGCTTTGCGAAAGTTCATCGCCTCGATCGCAACCGTCACGGTGCGCGACCTCGCAGCCTTCGAGGCGAACACGCCGCCGCCGACGTCCATCTGGCTGAGCAGCCAGCCGCCGAAGATGTCGCCGTTGGCATTGGTGTCGGCCGGCATCGCCAGCGTGCGGATGCAGAGATCGCCGCTCGGCCCGGCCGTGGCTTGTTCGCTCATATCGCTCTCACTTGAAATTATCCCAGCCCGGATCAGGCGCGAAGCGCTCGCCAAATCGCTCGGCCAGCGCGCGCAGGGTGGATACGACGTTCTCGACGCCGCGCGTGCGCGCATAGTTCAGCGGGCCGCCGCGGAACGGTGCATAGCCGGTGCCGAAGATCATGGCGCCGTCGACCGCGTCGGCATCGTCGACGATGCCCTCGCGCAGCGCCGCGACGCAGACATTGGACATCGGCAGCACCAGGCGGTCGATCATCTGGTCGGTCACGCGCGGCCCGGTCTCGGGAAGCTGAGCCTTCTCCGCCTTGCCGTCCTTCCAGGTGTAAAAGCCCTTGCCAGTCTTGCGGCCGAGCTCGCCCTTGGCCACCTTCTCGCGCAGCCAGGCCGGCGTCGGCGGCAGGAGATCGCCGAACTTGGAGCGCAGCATGTCGCCGACGTCGAGGCAGATGTCGAGCCCGACCTGATCGGCGAGCTCGATCGGCCCCATCGGCATACCGAACTGCTCGGCCGCGGTGTCGATCAGGCGCTGGTCGATCTTCTCGTCCAGCATGACCATGGCTTCCAGCATGTAGGGCGTCCGCGCCCGGTTGACGAGGAAGCCGGGCGAGCTCTTCACGGGAAGCGGCAGGCGGTCGATCGCGCCGACGAAGGCGAGCGCCTGTTTCAGCACCTGTGCATCGTTGCCGTCATGGCTGACCACCTCGACCAGCTGCAGCCGCGACACCGGGTTGAAGAAATGCAGGCCGACCAGCCGCTCCGGCCGCGCCAGCGTGGTGCGCAGGTCCTGCAGCGGAATACTGGACGTGTTGGTCGCAAGGATCGCGTCCGGCTTCATACGTGGCTCAAGGCCGGCATAGACCTTCTGCTTCAGCTCCAGCTTCTCCGGCACCGCCTCGATGATGAGATCGGCGTTGCGGACGCCCTCGCCGTCCATATCCGGGATCAGGCGGTCGAGTGCGTCGCGTACCTCGGTTCGCTTGCGGATGATCTTGCCGTAGAGCTCGGCTGCGCGTTTCACCGCTGCTGCGATCGGCTCCGGCTTCATGTCGGCGAGCGAGACGCGAAGGCCCTGTCCGGCGACCCAAGCCGCGATGTCGCCGCCCATGGCGCCGGCGCCGATGACGTGGACATGCTTGACTGCGTTGCCCGAGCCGGCCGTCTTCTTCATCTGCTCGCGCAGGAAGAAGACGCGGATCAAATTCTGCGCGGT
Organism: Bradyrhizobium sp.; assembly: GCF_016462955.1. GTDB lineage: Bacteria > Pseudomonadota > Alphaproteobacteria > Rhizobiales > Xanthobacteraceae > Bradyrhizobium. The sequence continues at coordinate 17,324 of NZ_JAEMSD010000052.1, forward strand.
CGGCGTCACCATCAGCCTGGCGAAGGAGGCCTGCTCGGCCTTCAGCATCGCGGCCTTGTTGCCGCCATGCGCCTCCCAGAGATCGATCAGCGCGTAAGGCGCTGGATAATGCTCGCGCGAGGCAGCCTTCGCCGCCTCCGAGCGCATGCGCTTGGCCAGCAGACCACGCACCGGGCCGAGATTGGCGGCGCGCGTGAGCAGGCCGTGCTTGGCCCGCTGCAGGCGTCCGAACAGCGCATCCTTCACCGCGCCCTGGACATGCCGCTCCTGGGTCACGGTGTCGACGAGTCCAAGCGCCTTGGCACGGCGCGCATCGACGGTGCGGCCGGTCAGCATCAGCGCCATCGACTGGGTCGAATTGACCAGCGCGGTGAAACGCGCGGTACCGCCGAGGCCGGGATGCAGGCCCAGCATCACCTCCGGGAATCCGAAACGCGCACCGTCGATCGCGATGCGGGCCTGGCAGGCGAGCGCCACCTCGAGCCCGCCGCCGAGGCAGAAGCCGTGGATGACCGCGACCGTCGGGAGCTTGAGCGCTTCCAGATGGTCGACCACCGCATGCGCGGCACGGATACGCGTCTCCACCATGCCCGGGTCGGATGCGCCGCGGAACTCGTTGACATCGGCGCCCGCGATGAAGCCGGACGGCTTTGCCGAGCGGATCACGAGACCGGCGGGGCGCTCGGTCTCGATCGCCGCGAGCACGGCGTCGAATTCCTCCATCACATCCGAGGACAGCGTGTTCGCGCTGGCATCGGCACGGTCTAACAGCAGCCAGGCGATGCCATCGGCATCGCGCGTCAGCTTGAAATGCTTGTACGGACTGTCCGTGGCGGGCTTGGGCCCGAGCTCCAGCACGCGATCGCCGAGCGCGGTCATGATCCTGGAATCCATGGTCACACCGCCTCGATCAGCATGGCGCCGCCGAGCCCGCCGCCGATGCACTCGGTGGCAATTCCGCGCCGCGTGCCAAGCCGCTTCATCGCATTGACGAGATGCAGCACGATGCGATTGCCGGAGGTGCCGACAGGATGGCCGAGCGAGATGGCGCCGCCGTCGACGTTGAGCCTGTCACGGTCGATCTCACCGGCGGCGCCGTCCAGCCCGAGGATCTCGCGGCAGAATTTGTCGTCGTTCCAGGCGGCGAGGCAGCCGAGCACTTGCGTTGCGAACGCCTCGTTCAGCTCCCAGGTCTCGACATCCTTGAGGGTGAGGTCGTTGCGCTGGAGCAGCGGCGTCACCGACATCACCGGACCGAGTCCCATGATGCTGGGATCGAGCGCGGCCCAATTGCTGTCCACGATCGCCGCTTTCGGCGTCAGCTTGTGTTTTGCCACGGCGGCGTCGGAGGCCAGGATTACCCAGGAGGCGCCGTCTGTGATCTGCGAGGAATTGCCGGCGGTCACCTGTCCCCAGGGGCGCTCGAACACCGGCCGAAGCTTTGCGAGTGACTCGGCCGTGGAATCCGGGCGCACGCCGTCGTCATGGTCGAAGAACTTGCCGTCGCGGGAGAACGCGGTCTCGACCTCGCCCTTGAGAAAACCCGCGCCTTGCGCATGCGCGAGGCGGCGATGACTCTCGGCGGCATAGGCATCGGACTGTGCGCGCGTGATGCCGAAGAGATGGCCGACCACCTCGGCGGTCTGGCCCATGTTCAGCTCGGTGACGGGATCGGTCAGCCCGCGCTCGAGGCCGATGACCGGCTTGAGATCGCGCGGGCGCAGCTTGAAGGCCGCCGCGAGCTTGGCGGCCACGCCCTTGGCGGTGGCGAGGCCGGCGAACCAGCGCACGCCGGAATTCGGCCAGACCAGCGGCGCGTGGCTCAGCGCCTCGGTGCCGCCGGCAAGGATCATGTCGGCATGGCCTTCACGGATGTAGCGGTAGGCAGTGTCGATCGACTGCATGCCGGAGCCGCAATTGATCTGCACGGTGAAGGCGACCATGTCCTCGCCCATGCCGAGCCGAAGCGCGGCGACCCGGGCCGGATTCATCTCGTCCGCAATCACGTTCACGCAGCCGAGGATGACCTGGTCGAAGCTCTCGGGCGAGAACGGCTGGCGCGCCAGCAGCGGCCGGCCGCACTGCACGGCAAGATCGACCGGCGTGAACGGACCGGGTCCCGAACGTGCCTTCAGGAACGGCGTCCTGCTGCCGTCGACGATGAAAACCGGTCGTGCCATCAGCTCGCCGCCCTCTGTTCACCGAGTTCCTGGAAGAACTGATGCACATCGCCGGCTTTCTTGTAAATCGGCGACAGCGCCTCCGGCGCAAAATCGTCGACTTCGATCACTGCATTGACGGCTTCGCGGGCCGCGGCGAGCTGCTCGCCCTCGGCTTGCGTGATCACCCCCTTGGCGACCGCCTCCTTCCAGTCGCGGATTTGCGCGGCACGCAGGCGCCTCGCGATAGCGTCCGTACCGACGACCAGCTTGAAGGCCCGCTCCAGCCGGGCAAAGCCGCCGTCGTCATCGACATGGGCC
>NZ_JAEMSD010000052.1:19813-20265 GCF_016462955.1 Bradyrhizobium sp.
GGCGATCGCGGGCCGCCGAGGGCTCCAGCACGATGCCGGCGCATTGATGCACGACACGGTCGGACGGGCCCAGCACGCGGGCGCCGAACGGCTGGACCACGAGCTTGAGGACAATTGCGACGAAGCGGTTCGGCAGGTTGGCGAGAATTTCGGCAAACCGGTTCTCGATGGTCTTGAAGCCGCTCGCCATGCACCATTCCAGCGCGGCAAAATCCTCCTTCTGCCGACCCTCGTCCTGCCATCGCTTCAGCGCAGCCGAGAGCAGATACAGTTCGGAGAGGATGTCGCCAAAACGGGCCGACAGCATTTCCTTGCGCTTGAGCGCGCCGCCGAGAGTCAAGAGCGCCATGTCGGCGCAGAGCGCGAAGGCTGCGGAGTAGCGCGAGAGCTGGCGATAGAACGGCGTGGCACCGCCCGCGTCGGGCGCCGGCGCGAATGCGCCAAAAGTCCAG
>NZ_JAEMSD010000052.1:20275-22207 GCF_016462955.1 Bradyrhizobium sp.
GTGCAAGCGTTTTTGAAGGAGTGCGGGCGGTGCATGCCAGAGCCAGCTGCGGTCTAAAAAAGTTTGGGCAAAACACACAAAAGTGCGGCGTGCCACCTGCGTGCGCTGGGCCTGCGACAACTCAGGAAAGCACAGCGCCAAATTGGTTTGCACAATGCGCCGGCGCGAATGCGCCAAAAGTCCAGCTGTGCCCGAAGGCGCGGAACAGCGTCCGGACGCTGTGGCCGACATGCTTCCAGAAAACCCGGTCGAACGCGGTGAGCCCGCGCTCGCGGTCGCTGTCCGCCAGCGCGTTCATCTCGTCGAGCAGAAAAGGATGGGCACGGATGGCGCCCTGCCCGAACACGATGAGGTTGCGGGTCAGAATGTTGGCGCCTTCCACCGTGATGCCGACCGGTACGGCGCGATGGAAATTCCCGAGATAGTTTTGCGGACCGTCGATCACGGCCTTGCCGCCATGGATGTCCATGGCGTCGTCGACCGCAATGCGCATCCGCTCGGTCGCGTGCAGCTTCATGATGCCGGAGATGACGGCGGGATGAATGCCGGCGTTCAGCGCCGCGCAGGTCAGCCGCCGGGCCGCATCGAGCTGGTAGGCGGTCGCGACGATGCGGGCGAGCGGCTCCTCGACGCCCTCGAACTTGGAGATCGAGATGCCGAACTGCTCGCGGATGTGGGCATAGGCGCCGGTGGTGCGCGCCGCATAGGCGGCGCCCGCGGCAGAGAGCGACGGCAACGAGATGCCGCGGCCGGCGGCGAGCGCGGTCATCAGCATCTTCCAGCCCTGCCCGAGGCGCTCCTTGCCGCCGATGACGTAGTCGAGCGGAATGAAGACGTCGCGCCCCCAGTTCGGGCCGTTCTGAAACACCTGCATCGACGGCAGATGGCGCCGGCCGATCTCGACGCCGGGCAGATTGGTCGGTATCAGCGCCACGGTGATGCCGAGCTCGTCCTGATCGCCGAGGAGATGATCGGGATCATAGGCCTTGAAGGCGAGACCGAGCAGCGTTGCGACCGGGCCGAGCGTGATGTAGCGCTTGTGCCAATTGAGCCTGAGGCCGACCACCTCGCGGCCCTCGAAATCGCCCTTGCAGATGATTCCCGTGTCGACCATCGAGGCGGCATCGGAGCCCGCTTCAGGACTGGTGAGGCCGAAGCAGGGAATGTCGCGGCCGTCGGCGAGGCGCGGCAGCCAGCGCTGCTGCTGCTCCTTCGTGCCGAAGCGCATCAGGAGCTCGCCGGGCCCGAGCGAGTTTGGCACCATCACGGTGACAGCGGCGGCAATCGAGCGGGTCGAGATTTTGCGCACGACTTCCGAATGCGCATAGGGAGAGAAGCCGAGCCCGCCGAACTCTTTCGGAATGATCATGCCGAAGAATTTCTCGCGCTTGACGAAGTGCCAGACGTCCGGCGGCAGGTCGCGCCATTCCCAGAAGATCTTCCACTCGTCGAGCATGGCGCAGAGCTCGTCGACGGGGCCGTCCAGGAACGCCTGCTCCTCGTCCGTCAGCCTGGCCGCGGGGATGTTCAGCAGCTTCGACCAGTCGGGGTTGCCGGTGAAGAGATCGGCATCCCACCAGACGTCGCCCGCCTCCAGCGCCTCGCGCTCGGTGTCGGACATCGTCGGCAGCACGCCGCGTGCCCAGGAGAAGATCGGCTTCGTCAGGGTATCGCGGCGGAAGCTCATGGCGGACCTCATGCATCGGCGCGGTTATCAGGCATTTTAGCGGAAAGTGGCCGCGGTGCGTGACAGGTTCGGCTGCAAATTGACGCGGCCAAGCGGCGCTGGACCCTAACGGCCAGGGTGCGACGACAGTTCCGGGAGGGGATGGGGAGCTGAATGTCTCTCCGCCGTCATTCCGGGGCACGCGAAGCGTGAGCCCGGAATCCATCAGGCGGCAGTGTCGGTGGATGAATGGATTCCGGGCTCGA
>NZ_JAEMSD010000439.1:0-4712 GCF_016462955.1 Bradyrhizobium sp.
CCAGAGGCCCCGCCATATCGAGATCCAGATCCTCGGCGACGGCCGCGGCGGCGCCATCCATCTCGGCGAACGCGATTGCTCGTTGCAGCGCCGCCACCAGAAGGTCTGGGAGGAAGGCCCCTCGCCCGTTCTCTCTGCCGCCGCGCGGGCCAGGATCGGCGAGACCTGTGCCAAGGCGATGCGCGAGATGAAATATCTCGGCGTCGGCACCATCGAATTCCTCTACGAGGACGGCGAGTTCTACTTCATCGAGATGAACACCCGCATCCAGGTCGAGCATCCCGTCACCGAGAGCATCACCGACATCGACCTCGTGCTGGAGCAGATCCGCATCGCCGCCGGCGGCGACCTGCCGGCCAGGCAGGACGAGGTCCAGGTCATCGGCCATGCGATCGAGTGCCGCATCAACGCCGAGAACCCGCAGACCTTCCGTCCCTCGCCAGGCCGGATCCTGCAATATCACCCGCCCGGCGGGCTCGGGGTCCGGATCGATTCAGCCGTCTATCAGGGCTACACGATCCCGCCCTATTACGATTCGCTGGTCGGCAAGCTGATCGTCCACGGAAAAACCCGCGCAGAGTGCCTGATGCGGCTGCGCCGGGCGCTGGACGAGATGGTGGTGGAGGGCATCGAGACCACGCTGCCGCTGTTCCGGGCCCTGGTCCGCGAGGACGACATCATCAACGGAGATTATCATATCCACTGGCTGGAGCAGTATCTGGCCGGTAAGGCGGAACCCTCGCCGCGATAGTTTCCCTCCCATGTGGAACCGATTGGCCCGACTCGCGTTTGGAAGGGTTGGGCAGTTCCAAGGGGGCGTTTTGCAGTCCACTGAGCATGAGCAGGTGAACCGTCGTGACGGCTGAGGCCCAGCGGCGGCGCACATTTTGGCAGATCCTGCTGTTCGCGGCGGGACTTTTGGTGCTGACCGTGATCAGCGCCGGCTCCGTCTATCTCGTCAACAAGGCGCGCGAGGACAGCAAATGGGTGGTTCATACCATCGAAGTGGAGAACCAGACCCACGCCCTGCTGCTGGAGATCCGGCGCGCTGAAAGCGCCGCCCGCGGCTTCCTGCTGACGCGGGAGGACAATTTCAGGGCCGACCATGAAAAGGCCGTGGCTGCCATCATCCCCGCCTTGGACAAGCTCACGCGCCTGAGTGCCGACAATCCAACGCAACGCGAGAACGTGGAGAAGCTGAGCGCGGCGATCGAGACCCGCCTCAGCCAGTTCGCGCGGGAAATGGCCTTCGTCCGGCAAGGCGAGCCGGACAAGGCCATGGCGGTGGTTCGCGAGGCCGCGGCACAGGATGTAACGACCAGGATCACGGCGATCGGGACTGCGATGATCCAGGAGGAGGAGCGCCTGTTCCGCCTCCGCACCGTCAGCGCCGACCGCAGCCAGACCATCGCCGCCTCGATGACGGGCGTCGGATCCGGCCTCGTCGTGGTGCTGGCGCTGATCTCGATCTGGCTGGTGCGGCGCTCGGCGCTCGGCCGCGACGAGGCCGAGGCGCGGCTGCGCGATGCCAACCTCAACCTGGAATCCATCGTCGACGAGCGCACGGCTGATCTGCGCGAGGCCAACGAGGAGATCCAGCGCTTCGCCTATATCGTCAGCCACGATCTGCGCTCGCCGCTCGTCAACATCATGGGCTTCACCAGCGAGCTCGAAGAGCTCGGCGGAGACATCTTCCGCCGCATCGGCGGCCTCGCTCGCGTTCCCGCGGAGGGAGCGCCGCTCGCGCCCGCCGGACCGGGCGAGATTGTGCTTGAAGGCGCCGACAAGCAGCTCTCCGCGGATTTCTCCGAAGCGCTCGGCTTCATCAAGTCGTCGATCGCCAAGATGGACCGGCTGATCTCGGCGATTCTCAACCTCACCCGCGAGGGCCGGCGCGAATTCCAGCCGGTCAAGATCGACACACGGGAGCTGATCTCGGCCATCGTCTCGACGCTGGCGCACCAGGCGGCCGAGGCGCAGGCCGAGATTCATCTCGAGCCGCTGCCAGACGTCGTGAGCGACCGTCTCGCCCTCGAACAGATCTTCTCCAATCTGATCGACAATGCGATCAAATATCTCAGGAATGGCGTGCCCGGCGAGATCAGAATTCGCGGGCGGACCAAGCTCGGCTACGCTATCTTCGAGATCAGCGACAATGGCCGGGGGATCGACCCGAAGGATCACCAGAGGATATTCGACCTGTTCCGCCGCGCCGGAACCCAGGACAAGCCTGGCCAGGGCATTGGTCTTGCGCATGTGCGTGCACTTGTGCGTCGCCTCGGCGGCACCATGTCGGTATCATCGGAACTGAACGCGGGCAGCACCTTCACGATTACGCTGCCGATCGCCTGGAACGTGAGCAACCGGAACAGAGATTGATGACCCAGCCTGTCAGTATCATCATGGTCGAGGACGACGAGGGCCACGCCCGCCTGATCGAGCGCAACATCCGCCGCTCGGGCGTCAACAATGAGATCGTCTCGTTCACCAACGGCACCGACGCGATGCGGCACCTGTTCGGCGCCGACGGCTCAGGCCTCGTGCAGAAGGGCAATGCGCTCCTGATCCTGCTCGACCTCAACCTTCCCGACATGACCGGGATCGACATCCTGAGGCAGATCAAGGAGAACAAATACCTGAAGGCCTCGCCCGTGGTGGTGCTGACCACCACCGACGATTCCCAGGAAATCAAGCGCTGCTACGAGCTCGGCTGCAACGTCTACATCACCAAACCCGTCAACTACGAGAATTTCGCCAATGCCATCCGGCAGCTCGGCCTGTTCTTCTCGGTCATCCAGGTCCCGCCCGCCGCCCCATGAACCAACGCACGCCGACACTTCTCTACATCGATGACGACGACGCGCTGGCGCGCCTGGTCGATCGCGGCCTGACGCGGCGCGGCTATCGCGTCGTTCATGCCGCCAGCGGCGAGGAAGGGCTCGAGCGCATCCGCCGCGCCTGCGCCCAAAACGGCAGCGAAGGCGCCATCGATGTGGTGGCGCTCGATCAGTACATGCCGGGCCTCGACGGGCTGGAGACGCTCGAGCAGATCATGGCGATCCCGGACGCCCCGCCGATCGTGTTCGTCACGGCGTCGCAGGATTCCAGCATCGCGGTCACCGCGCTGAAGGCGGGGGCGGCCGATTATCTCGTTAAGGACGTCCAGGGCGATTTCATCCCGCTGCTCCACGTCGCCGCCGAAGGCGCGCTGCGCCAGGCCGAGTTGCAGAGGGCGCGCGAGGAAGCCGAAGCCGAGATCCACGCCTCGCGCGACCGCTACGCGGCGCTCGCCGCCGAGCGCGAGATGCTGCTGCGCGAGGTCAATCACCGCGTCGGCAATTCGCTCCAGATCATCGCCTCGCTGCTGCATCTTCAGGCCAGCTCCGCCGCGCAGGACGAGGTCAAGGCGGCGCTGACAAACGCGATGGGCCGCGTGGCCGCGGTCGCGCAGGTGCACCGCCGCCTCTATACGTCGCAGGACCTGAAGAGCGTGGTGCTGAATCAGTATCTGGACTCGCTGCTCGAGGATCTCAGGCGGTCGGCGGAAGGCAACCGCATGTCGCGCCTGACGCTGAAGGCCGAGCCGATCGAGATCGATCCGGACCGCGCGGTCGCGGTCGGCATCATCGTCAACGAGCTGGTGATGAACGCGGTGAAATACGCCTATCCCGACGGCGCTGGCCCGATCCACGTCGAGCTGACCTCGCAGGGAGACGATGTCCTGCTTACGATCACGGATGACGGCGTCGGCGACAACGCCAAGGCCGATCCGCGCTCCACCGGCATGGGCCAGCGCATCGTCGCGGCGATGGCCACCAAGCTCGATGCCACCGTCGGCCGCGATCGCGCGCATTCCGGGACCAGGGTGGTGCTGAAGTTCGGCCGCGAGCCCGCAGGTCTCGGCAAGACCAGCACCGCCGCCGCGAGCTGAGCCCGGGCCCGGCCGCGCGCCCATCGCAACCGCATTGCGATCCTGCTATGATGGCAAGCCATGACGTCGCGCGACTCCGCCCCTTCTGAAATCACGCCGGCCGTGCTGCTGCGCGCCTATGCCTGCGGCATCTTCCCGATGGCGGAAAGCGCCGATGATCCGACCCTGTTCTGGGTCGAACCGGAGCTGCGCGGCATCATCCCGCTCGACGGCTTTCGCGTGGCTTCGCGGCTCGCGCGCACCGTGCGGTCGGACGTTTTTCGCGTGACCGTCAACACCGCCTTCAAGGCGACCATCGCCGGCTGCGCCGCGCCGCAGGCAGGGCGCGAGGACACCTGGATCAACAAGCGCATCCGCGATCTCTATGGCGGCCTCTTCGAGCTCGGCCATTGCCATAGCGTCGAAGCCTGGCAGGACGACGACCTCGTCGGCGGGCTCTACGGCGTTAGCTTGGGGCGGGCCTTCTTCGGCGAGAGCATGTTCCACACCGCGCGCGATGCGTCCAAGGTCGCGCTGGTGCATCTGGTCGCGCGGCTCATCCATGGCGGCTTCGAGCTGCTCGATACCCAATATGTCACCGAGCATCTGAAGAGCTTTGGCGCGGTCGAGATTTCGCGGCGTCGCTACACGGCGCTGCTCGACAAGGCGCTCGCCGGCGAGCCCGGCGATTTCCTGAGGCTCTCCGACGGCGAAGCCATCCCCGGCGCGCGCGCGCTCGAGATCATCGCCTCGCGGCAATGATCGGCGGCCGGCTTAGCGGCCGAACCCCGGAATCCCGAAC
>NZ_JAEMSD010000439.1:4722-5851 GCF_016462955.1 Bradyrhizobium sp.
TTGCTGAACCTGCTTGGGCGCAGCCTTCTTCTGGGCCGGCGGCGGAGGCGCCGGCTTAACCGCCGGATCGGGCGCTGCGGTCGCGATGGTCTGCTGCGGCTCTTTGCAGTCGGTGAGCCAGATATCGTAGATCGGATGCTCGACGCCGTGCAGGCCCGGGCTGGCCGCGAACATCCAGCCCGAGAAGATACGCTTCACCTCGCCCTGCAAGGTGATCTCGTCGACCTCGACGAAAGCATCGGTGTTGGCGGCCTCCGTCGCCGGCCGCGTGTAGCAGGCATTGGTCTTGACCCTGAGCGCACCGAACTGAACGGTCTCGCCGATCTCCTCGTCGAAATTGATGATGCGTCCAGTGATCTTGTCGAGACCGGAGAAGGTCGCCTTCTTGTTCACGATCTTCTGGGCCGGCGGCTCCGTCACGACCTCGTCGCCGGGCTGGAGGCTCGCCGGCGCCTGCGGGACCGCGCCCGGAGCACCCTTCTGCTGCGGCTGGCGCTGTCCTGGCGCACCGGGTGGAGCGATCGCTGCGGACGGCGGCTGGTTCGGCGGCGCGACGGTCGAGCCCGGCGGCGGCGCCAGGGGCTGGCTCTCGACGGGCCCTGGCATGACATTGCCCTGCCGCCCCGAAGGCGGCGGCATCGGACGCGACGGCAGCACCCGTCCCTGCGGCGGCAGCTCGGGCACCTCCTCGTCGTCCTCCGGAAACTGCTGCGGCTGGGGCTGGCCACGCGGAATATTGCCCGGCGGCCGCAATGGCGGCGGATCGGAGAAGATCGTGCCGATCTGCGCCTGCGCCGGCGTCGCAGCCGTCAGGGCGGTGGCGGCCAAAAGCGCCGCAAGACCGGTCAAGGAAAAGGTTTTGAACATCTCGCGCGGCTTCAACAGCGAATCGGGCTCGTTGGACATTTTACAGGGGATACCGCCGCTCGCAGGCCATCCGGTTAACACGGCGAATACGGCGGGGAAAGGGCGGCATCCCTGCCCTTCCCGGCGCCGGCTGGCCAGGCCAGCCCTCGAATGGGATAGTCATCAGCCCCCGGCCCCGCCCCAAGGGCCCGAAGGCGGCGTGCCCTCAAAGCGCGACGCACCCCACCATAGCGACAGAGATGTCTTCCCTCCTCGAAGCCGC
>NZ_JAEMSD010000880.1:0-1066 GCF_016462955.1 Bradyrhizobium sp.
GCCGAGGATATTGCGCATCCCTTGCAGGCAGCGACCCCATTCTTCGAACGTATCGAGCCGGCCGGCCGCATGAAGGCCGCCGACCACGGCGCCGATCGAGGTGCCGACCACGACGTCGGGCACGATGCCGTTCGCGAGCAGGGTCCTGATGATGCCGATATGGGCGAAGCCGCGCGCCGCGCCGCCGCCGAGGGCAAGGCCGATGACCGGCCGGCGGATGCTGCCGAGGCCGACTTTCTCGGCGCCCTTTTCGCCGTTCGAGCCGTTCACGCCCCGACCCTTCAAGATGTCCAGCACCGAAACTCTCCTCCACCGGGCCCGCCCGTAGCACCAGACTAGGCACCGCTCTTGCCCTCCGCCATATCATGGGCGAAGCATGGTTTATGCCGCTTTGGGAAGGGCAGGGGGCGAGAGTATGGCGAGCGGCCACTGCCTCCGGCGAAATCACGCAGGTGTCAGCCGGGTTCCAGCCATCGCCCGTGAGCCCGTATTTCCTGGGATTTCAGAGGCTTGAATTTGCCGCGTTTTCGGTGAAAAGCAGGGGCATGACACGCGGGGGTGACGGCATCATCGGATGGCGGCGCAGCGGCAGGCTGCTGCCGGCGCTGATTCTTGCCGCGTGCTTCGTTACCACAAGCCAAAATACTGTTCAGGCGCAGCTTTTCTCCGACCGCCCGCCGCCGGTGCCGCCGGCATCGGTGCCCAATCCCGGCGGTGCCGTCAGCCTCGCGCCGCCCTCCGGCCTCGGCGCCGGTCCGCCGACCCTGCCGTCGACGCTGATGCAGCCGACGACGCCGAGCATGCCGCCGCCCGCCGTCTCCACCGTACCGCCGGCCGCTCCGCTGAACGCAGCCGTGCCCGGACAGGGCGTGCTGTCGCTGACAGCCAAATACGGCAAGGACTCGGCCCCCATCACCAGCGGCCTGGTCTGGCGCGTATTTGCCGACCGGCCCGACGAGAACGGCACCTTCAAGCTGATCCGGGAGGACCGCAGCGGAACGCCGAACATCGTGCTGCCGCCCGGCAATTATGTCGTCCACGTCGCCTTTGGTCTTGTCAGCGCGGT
>NZ_JAEMSD010000880.1:1076-1573 GCF_016462955.1 Bradyrhizobium sp.
AGCCTGAAGTCCGAGACCAATCGCGAATCCTTCGTGCTGCCGGCCGGCGGCCTGCGCATCGAGGGCCGCGTCGGCACCAGCCGCATTCCGCAGAACCAGATCTCGTTCGCAATCTACAAGGGCAGCCAGTTCGAAGCCGGCGAACGCGCGTCCCTGGTGCCCAACGTCGCCGCCGGCGACGTCGTCCTGATCCCGGAGGGCACCTACTACATCGTCTCCAATTACGGCGATGCCAATTCGGTGGTGCGCTCGGACATCCGCGTCCAGGCCGGCAAGCTCACCGACGTCACCATCACCCACCGCGCCGCCGTGATCACCCTCAAACTGGTCAGCGACAAAGGCGGCGAGGCGCTCGCCAACACCGCCTGGTCGGTGCTGACCCCCGGCGGCGACGTCATCAAGGAATCGATCGGCGCCTTCCCGCGGGTGGTGCTTTCGGAAGGCGAATACCGCGCCATCGCCAAGAACGAGGGCAAGGTCTACGAGCGCGGATTCAA
>NZ_JAEMSD010000881.1 GCF_016462955.1 Bradyrhizobium sp.
CAGCCTGCTGGATCTGTTCACCCGGTCCGCAGGCGAGATGCTGGACGAGCGTTTCGAACACGATCTGGTCAAGTCGCTGTTCGGCTTCGATGCCATCGTCGGCAACTATGCGAGCCCCTACGCCGCCGGTTCGGCCTATGTCATGCTGCATCATGCCTTCGGCGAGGTGAACGGCAAGAAGGGCGCCTGGGGCCACGCCATCGGCGGCATGGGCGCGATCACGCAGGCGATGGCGCGCGCTGCGCGCGATCGGGGCGTGGTGATCGACACCGATGCCGGCGTCCGCGAGGTCATCGTCGAGCGCGACCGCGCGGTCGGCGTGGTTCTGGAGGACGGCACACCGATCCGCGCGACATACGTGGCGGCCAACGTCAATCCAAAGCTGCTGTATACGCGCCTGATTGCGGCGGATGCGCTGCCAAAGGACTTCCTTGCCCGCATCCGGCATTGGAAGAACGGCTCCGGCACCTTCCGCATGAACGTGGCGCTGGACCGCCTGCCCTCCTTCGCGGCGCTGCCAGGCGATGGCGATCATCTCACCTCCGGCATCATCCTGGCGCCGAGCCTTGCCTACATGGACCGCGCCTATGCCGATGCACGGGCGCAAGGCTGGAGCCGGCAGCCCGTCGTCGAGATGCTGATCCCCTCGACGCTCGACGACACGCTGGCGCCCGCCGGCAAGCATGTCGCGAGCCTGTTCTGCCAGCATGTCGCGCCGGAGCTTTCAGATGGAAGGTCCTGGGATGACCACCGCGAGGAGGTCGCCGACCTCATGATGGCGACAGTGGATGACTACGCGCCCGGTTTTGCGGCGAGCGTGCTGGGCCGTCAGATCCTGTCACCGCTCGACCTCGAACGGCAGTTCGGTCTGCTCGGCGGCGACATCTTCCACGGCGCGCTGTCCTTGAACCAGCTGTTCTCGGCGCGGCCGATGCTGGGACACGCCGACTATCGGGGTCCGTTGCGGGGCCTCTACCATTGCGGCTCCGGCGCCCATCCCGGCGGCGGCGTCACCGGCGCCCCCGGCCACAATGCGGCGCAGGCGATCCTGAGGGATCACCGCGCGCTGTTCAGAAGCCGTGGATAAGCCTGGGGATTGGTTGTGGATAGGCTGCCGAAAGCTTTGTGACGAAACTGGACGGCTTCTCGGTACAAGCCCGAATGAGGCTGTGGAAAAGACGCTGGGTAACTACGGTATAAGACAGTGGACAGCCGCCGAATAGAGAGCAGAGAGGCTGTGGACGTCGGGTAGCACTCGCATGATCGACGAGAGGAGAAATGCAGAAGATATCCGCTGGAGCGAGCAAATTGCCGCTTCGATCGTGGATGAATTGCTCGTCGCGAAACTGATTGCGGAAGATCAAGCCGAATGGGCGCGCCAAATAGTCGCCCAAGACATTCACATCCAACTGATCTCTGGCTTTAGGCCGCCCAATTCGAACTGAGGCATTGCCAAGCATTCCCGCCAAAAACGACCGCGCCCGCAAGGGGAGGTCCCCTCGCGGGCGGTGATCAGGAATAGCCTTCTGAAGAAATTAGCCCCCGCTGGGAAATGGAGGCGGAAATTAC
>NZ_JAEMSD010000882.1 GCF_016462955.1 Bradyrhizobium sp.
CAAGCGGACTTCACGCAGAGCGTCCGGGCGGGGCGGCTCAGGCGTCCCGGAGCAACTCGGCAGCCAGTGCCCTCGTGACGGGGCGGCCGAGCCGCAGGGCCTCGCTGTCGAGCAGTTCCACGGCCTGACGGGCGGCGGCCGAGGATCGCTCCAGGCGGGTGGCGAGATAGCCGACCACGCTCTCGTCCACGGTGAGCTGGCGGTCGGCGCAGAATTTGACGATGAGGCCGCGGAAGAGCTGGTCGTCGGGTGGCAGCAGCGTCACCACCGGAACGGCCCGCAGGCGGGAGCGCAGGTCGCGAAGCTCGATCTCCAGCGCGGCCGGCGCCTCCCGTCCGGTGAACAGGACGTAGGCGGCATCCTCGCGGGCCAGATTCATCAGGTGAAACATGGCGCGCTCGTCGAAATCCTTTGCCTTGAGGTCCTCGACCACGAGCGCGCCGGTGGCGAGTGCGCCCGGAACGCCCGCCGCGGTCAGCGCATTGGCGCTGGTCGAGCGCGCGCCGGCCTCTTCCGCCCAGATCGTCGCCAGATGACTCTTGCCGCTTCCTTCCGGGCCCGCCAGCCACATGATCCGGTTCGGCCATTCCGGCCAGCTGTCGATCAGGCCGAGACCTTCCGCATTGGCGGGGCCTTCGAGGAAATTGTCCCGGCTGAGGCTCTCCGCATGCGGAAGGGAAAACGCCAATTGTCGGGGATGAACGCGGCCTGCCACGCTTGCTTTGCTCCATGCCGGCATGCCGGCGCATTTGACGAGGTTCGACTTAATCGTGTGGGACTTAGCCCGTTACGGGGCCGAACGTCCCTTCACTTGGCCTCGATCGTACTCATGTGGCGCAACCACTCGACCAGATAGAGCGACACGGAGGTGAGCGTGAAGACCGTGACGAGGCCCATCAGGATGATATCATAAGGCGCGGGCTTGAAGCCGAAGGCAAGTGCGGCCAGCACCAAGGCCGCGAATGCGACTTGCGCCACCGTGTTGAGCTTGGACACCTTCGAGGGCTTCATCTCGACCGGCCTGTCGAACAGCCAGGAGACGATCACGGCGGCGACGATCATGATGTCGCGCGACACCACCAGGATCACGATCCAGCGCGGGATCGCGCCCCAGATGCCGAGCGCCATGTAGATCGACACCAGCAGCGCTTTGTCCGCAAGCGGATCGAGCAGGGCGCCGAGCTCGCTTCGCATGTTGAAGCGCTTGGCCAGAAAGCCGTCGACGGCGTCGCTGATGCCGGCGATCAGGAACACGGCGAATGCCACCTCCATTTGGCTCGACACGATCGCCCAAACGATGACCGGGACCAGCATGATGCGGCCCAGGGTAATGATGTTCGGAATACTCACGCAGCGCTTCCCGGCACCGGTTCTGACCTCAAATCCGGCCCGTTACAGGCTGAACCGGTTGATATGTCTACATAGTATAGCGAGGAGCGCCATGCGAGCCATTGCGCGTCCCCGGAATTCGACGTAACCAGCCGCGAACCCACTGGAAATCGGGCATGACCGACCGCAAAAACGGCCTCACTTACGCCGATTCAGGCGTCGATATCGACGCGGGCAAC
>NZ_JAEMSD010000053.1:0-12787 GCF_016462955.1 Bradyrhizobium sp.
ATTGCAGCCGGGTGCGTTCATTCATCGAGCGCAGCAGATCGCGATTCTGCTCCTCGAGCTCGACATCGACGCGCGTGCGCAGCAGATCGGCCGCGCGCGCGAGCTTGATCGACAGGCCGGCCTGCCGGTCTTCCATCGCCGCGCAGGTGCGCATCGCCGGTGCCATGCGGCGGTCCAGGAACGAGGACCAGGTCGGATAGCCCGCGATCTCGCCGCCCTCGATCACGGCGAGACGGGATTGCACGATATCGTAATAGGCCCGGCTGGCGCCGAACCGGAACAGGCTGCCGGCAGCACCCCGCTCCAGCGCAGCCGCCAATGCCGTCAGTTCGCCCAGGAGATGATTGTTGAGCTTGAGGTCTCCGGCGCGCTGCATCTCCTCGAGCACTTCGACGAGCCGCCTGCCGATATGATCGACGGACGGCGCAAGCTCGAGCGCGGCGGGCAGGCCGAGCAGCGCCAGCGTGCGGTAGGTCTCGATCTCCAGCACCCGCTGCACCAGGGCACCGAGACGGCCCGGCGACAGACCGTCATTGCACACGAGAACGCGGACGAAGCCGTGCTCGTCGGTGCGGAAGTCGGATGCAACGACGGCAGGTCCGCTGCGGACCGCGGCCATCGCGAGGCTGCCTCTCTCGAACAGTTGCTGGGCACGCTCCAGCGCCGCCGATGTCTGCTCGACCTCGAGCTTGACCGCGGCCAGCAATTGGCCGGACTGGCCAAGCGACCGGATCAACGCGGCAGGCCCCTCGCCGATCTCACCGAACCGGCGAGGCGGCACGTCGGGGCTGCTCAGGATCCAGGTGAAGGTGCTGAACTCGGAGTGCTGCTCCCAGCGCAGCTGGATGCCGTCGATCGTCACTTGATGATGCTTGGTCGCGGCATCCGGCGGCGGCTGCCCGTGCGCCATGCAGAATGCGCCGAACCTCTCCCGGTCGGCCGCGGCGGCGGCGCCCTCGCCGAGAAATGCAAAGCGCAACACGGTGACCGGTGCCAACAACCGGGTGAATGGGCGAGCATGCACCTCGGCCAGCACCGCACCACGCAGCGGATGCATTGCAAAGCCGGCGAGATCGAGCTCACGGCTCATCGGCAGTCCCTGCTACGCTTTCGGCTCGCGGCCAGGCGCTTCCGGTGTGACACGATCAAACTGTTTCGTTGAGTGCCGTCAGCGCGCGGCGACGACGGGCGGGCTCAAGGGCGCCTCGGTCGCATCGGCGCATTCCAGGACTTTCGTTCCGGCAGGCTGGCGGCCGTCCGCAAGCATGCGGCGATAGAGCACGACAGAAACGAGCCAGGCGATCGCGAACAGCGCGATCACGACGAAGCCGACATTCGCAAGCGACTCGTTGAGGCCCTCGACCAGGGCCCATGCGTCGCCGGAGAGGCCAAGCCGCTCGCCGATCAGCCCCAGCGCCTCGATGCCGCCGATGAAAAGCGCGACCGCGACCGAGGCGCCTGTTATCGTGAGGTTGTACCAGAGCTTGCGCAGGGGATCGACGAATGCCCAGCGATAGGCGCTCACCATCAGAGCGGAATCGGCCGCGTCAACCAGCGCCATGCCCGACGCGAACAGCGCGGGAAAAACCAGGACGTCGATGAGCGAGGTGCCGCGCGCGGCTTCGCTCGCGGAGATGCTGAGCAGGCTGATCTCGGTGGCGGTATCGAAACCGAGTCCGAACAGAAAGCCGAGCGGGTACATGTGCCAGGGCTTGGTCACCAGGCGGAACATCGGGCCGAGCAGCCGCGCCAGGAAACCACGCTTGGCGAGCAGCGCGTCAAGCTTGGCGGGGTCGTGAACGCCCTCGTCCCGTGCCTCGCGAAATGTCCGCCACAAGCCGACGAAAATGACGAGATTGATCGCGGCAACCGCGAGCAGAAACAGTGCCGAGACCGAGGTGCCGACGAGGCCGCCGATCTCCTTGAGCAGGCTGTCGCCCCCAAGGCTCACGACGCCCAGTGCCAGCAGGATGGTCGCGACGACCACCACCGTGGAATGGCCAAGCGCGAAATAGAGTCCGACGCTGCGCGGCGCGCCGCCGGCCTGCATCAGCTTGCGTACGACGTTGTCGATGGCGGCGATGTGGTCGGCGTCCACGGCATGGCGCAGGCCGAACACCCAGGCCAGCAGCGCGGTCGCCATCACCGTCGGCCGGTCGCCAAACAGCGCAAAGGCCCAGGCCCATGCGGCGAGATTGACGGCGACGAGACCGCCGAGCAGTGCCACCGTCCCGGGCTCGACCGCCCGCAAAGTCCGCCTCACCGCTCGTTCCATCCATCCGGTCCCACAGTATGACGTTTATCAAAGTCTCTCATACTGGCAAGAGCAAGAGCCGGACCATTTTCGCGCTCCCCCTGACGAGGCGACAGAATAGAAGCCAAATGGCTGGCCTTATGGCGGAATTCGCCGTCAACCGATCACGGCGCCGGTACGGGATGGGATGCTTCCTTGGCAAGCAGATATCCACTTGACGACGAAGTTGACGGTCGTCAGGGGAGCTCGAACCGCCTGCAAATGGAACCCCGCGCTGTGAAACGGCTCACATCGGGTTTGACGATCCGGATGTATTTATCGTGCCGGGTGGAGATGCAGACGGAGACGCGCATGAAACTCCTCATGCTCTCGCTTATTGCAGCCATGCTTCTCGCCGGTGCGGCCAATAGCGTGTTCAGGCCGCATACAGTCTCTCGTTCCGGTCAGCCCGGCATGGTGTCCCTTCAAGACATGCAGACGGGTCAGGCTAAAAAGCTTCCCGATCAGGAGCTGCAGGATCGCTCCGTCCTGTTCATGAAAGAACCGGAGCGGTAGCCGGCACGTCCGCACCGGCGCGCTATTCGGCCGGTGCGCTTGCGGGTTGCCGTTGTCCGTCGTTCGGTCCGGTTCGCGCCATCTGCTCGTCCAGCCAGAGCCTATGGTGCTCGCGCGCCCAGTTGACGTCGACCTCGCCCGAGCCCATGGCCTCGAACGCGCCTTCCATTCCGATGGTGCCGATGTAGATGTGCCCGATCATCGCTGCGACGAACAGGACCGCCACGATGGCGTGGACGATCTGGGCCATCTGCATGCCCTCGATCCCCGTGCCGTAGAACGGGAACATCAGTGCATAGCCTGACGCTGCAACGAGACCGCCGCCGAGCACAACGATCCAGTAGATCATCTTCTGGCCGCCATTGAACCGGTAGGCCGGCGGATGATCATGCCCGATCAGGCCGCCGCCGCGCTTGGCCCATTCGATATCCACCTTGCCGGGAATATTGCCGCCGATCCACATCAGGAAGATCAACACGACCCCCAGCGTGAACGGAAAACTCAGATAATTGTGGGCGTATTTGGCCCATTGCGACCATTCGGAGAAGGCCTCGAAACCGATCAGCGGCAAAAGCAGCTGCCGGCCAAAGGTGACGTTGAGGCCGGAGATCGCCAGGATGATGAAGCAGGTCGCCGTCATCCAGTGCACGAAACGTTCGAAACCGTTGAAGCGCACGACGGTGCGGCCCGAGCGGCCGCTCTCCAGCCGAACCATGCCGCGGGTGAGATAGAAGATCATGATCACGGCGATCATGCCGATGATGGCAACGCCGCCGATCCAGGGCAGCGTCACCATGCGGAATTCCCGCCATTCCCGCCCCTGCGGCTGCTCGAGAACGCGGGAGCGCTGATCGGGAATGCTGACACGGCCCTGGATGCGGTTGAGCTCCTGCAGAAGCTGCTGCTCCTTGACCGCGCTCGCGGTCGGGTTGACCTGCTGAGCGCTCGCGGGCACCGCCGTCACCAAA
The DNA here is from genome assembly GCF_016462955.1 of Bradyrhizobium sp. Taxonomy (GTDB): domain Bacteria; phylum Pseudomonadota; class Alphaproteobacteria; order Rhizobiales; family Xanthobacteraceae; genus Bradyrhizobium. The sequence continues at coordinate 3,778 of NZ_JAEMSD010000053.1, forward strand.
AGAAGCAGCGCCCAGGCACCAAACGCCAGACGAATGAACCTTGCAAACGACGCCATTACGTCCTCCCCAGCCTTGCGCGCCCGTCGACTGCCCACGTCAAGACTCGATCGTCTCGCGATACGCGGTCTTCCAGCCCCATGCACCCGAGCCATAGCCGCGCTTCGTGACGCGCTCCTTGTAGATCTGGGCGATGATCTCGCCGTCGCCCGCAAGCAAGGATTTGGTCGAGCACATTTCGGCGCACAGTGGCAGCTTGCCTTCGGCGAGCCGGTTCGCGCCGTACTTTTCGTATTCCTCCTTGCTGCCGTCGGCTTCCGGACCGCCGGCACAGTAGGTGCATTTGTCCATCTTGCCGCGCGAGCCGAAGTTCCCGACCTTCGGGTACTGCGGCGCGCCGAACGGGCAGGCGTAGAAGCAATAGCCGCAGCCGATGCAGAGATCCTTGGAGTGCAGCACCACGGCATCGGCCGTGGTGTAGAAGCAGTTCACCGGGCACACGGCCGCGCAGGGCGCGTCCGTGCAGTGCATGCAGGCCATCGAGATCGAGCGCTCGCCCGGCTTGCCGTCGTTGATGGTGACGACGCGCCGGCGGTTGATGCCCCAGGGCACCTCGTGCTCGTTCTTGCAGGCGGTGACGCAAGCGTTGCACTCGATGCAGCGATCGGCGTCGCAGAGAAATTTCATCCGAGCCATGTGCGTGCTCCCCTCAGGCTGCGACGATCTGACAAAGCGTGACTTTCGGCTCCTGCATGCCCGTTGCAGGATCATAGCCGTAACTCGTGATGGTGTTGGCGCTCTCGCCCAGCACGATCGGATCGGTACCCGCGGGATAGTTCTTGCGCAGGTCGTTGCCGCCGAGCCAGCCGCCGAAATGGAACGGCATCCAGGCAACGCCCTTGCCGACGCGTTCGGTCACGAGTGCCTTCATCCTGGCGCGGGAATTGTTCTCGGCGCCGCTCACCCAGACCCAGCCGCCGTCCTTGATACCGCGATCGGCAGCATCGGCCGGGCTGATCTCGATGAACATGTCCTGCTGCAATTCGGCGAGCCAGGGATTGGTGCGGGTCTCCTCGCCGCCGCCTTCGTATTCGACGAGACGTCCCGAGGAAAGGATCAGCGGAAACTGCTTCGCGATCCCCTTCTCCACCGCCGCCTTCTGCACCGAGAAGCCGATATTGGGCAGGCGGAACTGCTTGGCATCGGGCAGGGTCGGATATTTCTCGACGAGATCGACGCGCGGCGTGTAGATCGGCTCGCGATGCACCGGGATCGGATCCGGCAGGCCGAACGCATTCATGCGCGCCTTGCCGTTGCCGAACGGCACGCAGCCGTGCTTCAGCGCGACGCGCTGGATGCCGCCCGAGAGATCGAGGGCCCAGGACACCGCATCCGGATTGGCCGGGTTGACCCGCTGGATCGTCGCCATCTCGGCCTCGGTGAGATCCTTGTCCCAGCCGAGCTTCTTCAGGCTCGCCAGCGTGAACTCGGGATAGCCGTCCTCGATCTCCGAGCCCTTGGAGAAGGACTTGTCGGCGAGCAGGCTCACCTTTCGCGTGGTGCCGTCCGCCAGCTTTTCCTCGCGTTCGATGCCGAAGCGAGGACGGAACGCGCCGCCGCCGTCCATCACGTGCAGATTGTTGTTGTAGAGCAGCGGCGAGCCCGGATGCTTCACCTCGGGCGAGCCCCAACACGGCCAAGGCAGACCGTAATAGTCGCCGCCCACTTCCGGATCGTCCTTGGGCGCGCGCAACGTCACCAGGTCGAACTTGTGCTGGTTCTTCATGTGCGCCTTGATGCGCTCCGGCGACTGGCCGCAATAACCGGTCGACCAGCTTCCGCGGTTAATCTCGCGCAGCACGTCCTCGGGCACCGGGAGATTGTTCTCGACCTTGATGTTCTTGAACATCTTGTCGGCGAAGCCGAACTTCTTCGCCAAGAGATAGATGATCTCGAGGTCGTCCTTGGATTCGAAGATCGGCTTGACGATCTGCTCGCCCCATTGCATCGAGCGGTTGGAGGCAACGCGCGAGCCCGTGCATTCGAACTGCGTCGCCACCGGCAGGATATAGACGCCGTCCTTGCGCCCGGCCTCGACCGCCAGAGAGGCCCAGGTGGTGGGGTGCGGATCTGCGATCACCAGCAGCTCCAGCGCCTTCAGGCCCTTCAGCGACTCGGGAATACGCGTGATGCTGTTGCTGGCGTGGCCCTGAACGAAGACGGCCTTGACGTTGTCCTTCTGTGCGACGTCGGCCTTCGGCAACAGCGCGGCATCGAACCAACGCGTCAGCGGGATGCCTGGGGTCTCCATCTGCTTCTTCTCGTCGAAGCGGGAGACCAGGTACTCGTAGTCGACCTCCCAGACCCGCGACCAGTGCTTCCAGGCACCTTCCGCAAGGCCGTAGTAGAACGGCAACGTCACGATATCGAGGCCGACGTCGGTTGCGCCCTGCACGTTGTCATGGCCGCGCAGGATGTTGGCGCCGGCGCCGGCCTTGCCGATATTGCCGGTCATCAGCAGCGCGATGCAGCTCGCCCGCACATTGGCGGTGCCGACCGTATGCTGGGTCTGGCCCATGCACCAGATGATGGTCGTGGGCTTTTGCGTGGCGAACGTCTTGGCGACCCGCTCGAGCTGCGCGGCGGGCACGCCGGTGACCCGCTCGACCTCCTGCGGATTCCACTTCTCGACCTCCTTGCGAAGGTCGTCGAAACCGTAGACGCGCTGGGCGATAAACTCCTTGTCCTCCCAGCCGTTCTTCAGGATGTGCCACATCATGCCGTAGAGCACCGGAATGTCGGTGCCGGGACGGATCCGGACATATTCGGTGGCGTGCGCCGCGGTGCGGGTCAGGCGCGGATCGAAGACGATGAAGTTCGCCTTGTTGAGCTCCTTGGATTCGAGCAAATGCTGCATGCTGACGGGATGCGCTTCCGCCGCGTTGCTGCCGATGAACAGCATCGTCTTGGAGTTGCGCATGTCGTTGATGCTGTTCGTCATCGCGCCGTAGCCCCAGGTATTGGCGACGCCGGTGACGGTGGTGGAGTGGCAGATCCGCGCCTGGTGATCGGTGTTGTTGGTGCCCCAGAACGCACCGAGCTTGCGGAACAGATAGGCGCCTTCGTTGGTCATCTTCGCCGAGCCGAGCCAATAGACGGAATCGCTGCCCGATTTCTCGCGAACCTGGAGCAGCTTGTCGCCGATCTCGTTGACCGCCGTGTCCCACGACACGCGCGTCCACTGCCCATTCACCAGCTTCATCGGATAGCGCAGGCGGCGATCGCTGTGCACGAGCTCGCGCACCGATGCGCCCTTGGCGCAATGCGAGCCACGGTTGATCGGCGAATCCCAGCTCGGCTCCTGTCCGATCCAGACTCCATTGAGCACTTCCGCCGTGACGGTGCAGCCCACCGCGCAGTGCGTACAGATGCTCTTCTTGACGACCGCGCCGGCCGTCAGCGGCCCGGCGGCGGCGGCTTCGGCCTTGCGTACGCTGCCGACCGGCATGGTCCCCAGCGCCGCGAGCGCGCCGCCGGCCAGTCCGGACTTGCGCAGGAATGTGCGGCGATCAAGTCCTCCGCCCTGGGCCGCAAGGGATTCGGCGACGGAACCGCGGCGATCGGAACGCTGATGTGTTCGCTTGATAAGCACGGGCAGCCCTCCCTCTCAGGCCGGATAGCGGTTGACGCGGTAGAACGTCTTCACGTGATCGGATTCCTTGTAACGCGCCTTGCGCTTCTCATCGTTGTTCTCGCTGTCTGCCTGCGCGGACCCGACCAGCGGCGTCGCAAGCGTCGCGCCGACACCAGCCGTGCCCAGGCCGACCTTGCGAAGGAAGTCGCGGCGTCCGACCTTTGCTTTCGTCTCGTCACTCATCGCATCTCTCCCGGACCGACCCGCGTCGATCAGCTGGCAAATGTGAATGCTTCCGTCTCGATTTCGATGAAGGTGCGGCCGAGCGCGCCGACTGCCCGATAGAAGCGGGCCTCGCCTGCACTCTCGATGTCGGCGAACAGCCGCCCCATCCACGGCGACACATGCTTTTCGAAGAAGGCACGCTGCGCCTCGGGCGAGGCATCGAAGCGGCCGTCGGCAAGACCTGACATGATCTCGCACAGGATGGCGGCGTGATCTTCGGGTTCGGAATTGTCGGCGACCCGCTCGATGCCGAGCGCCGTCAGGTCTCCACGCAGGCGCGACAAGGGCCGTTCGTTGAGGAAGCCGGTGAGATAGTAGGAGGCATAGGGCAGCACTTCTCCACGGCCGAGCCCGACGAACAGGTCGAAATACTCCCGCTCGACCTTCGCCGCGACCGCAATCGAGGCGGCGTCGGCCAGCGCCGCATGCGCGCGCCCGAGCGGCGTTTCGTCAGCGCTCAACGCAGCGAGCTGATCGAGCAGGCGCTTTGGCGGAGGCGCAGACAGCAGCATCGCGAGCAGCGCGTATTCCCGTGCGCGCGCCGCGTCGATGGGATCGACGAGTTCCGCCGAACCGGTGCGCTCGCCATAGAGGTCAGGCCGAAGATCGTTGCGGGAGACGCCGGTGGCGGTTTCGACTGCAATCACCCGCTGTGGTGGAACACGGGTCCAATTCGAGACGGAAGGCTGGCTGATGCCTATTTTGCGCGCAAGTTGAGCGATGCCGCCCGCGGCATCGATCGCGCGATCAAGCCCTTCATCCCGCACGTGGACCTCCCATCCAAGTCCCGTCTGCCCGATTATCGCTTTTGTTACAAAGCAGTAGGTAACCTAATCTGGGCTCCGCCAGCGGTCAACGCCTGCCATAGCTTATGCCTATAGCCTTTGGTCGTGATTCTCACCGAGGCAGCGCACCACCATGGCTACGGGCCCTGATCGGCTCGGCAGATTCGGCAGACCTCTCAGTCAGCGTCGGTTGCACTGCAGCAGAGATGACCTGGTGCTCCGACTCATCCAACGGCTCGGTCGCATCTTCAGTCGCATCCAACGAGGTTGTCACATCAGCTTGAGGCAATGGGCCCGAAGCATCCCCTGTTTCGATCGCCGCCTCGGGGAGAGACTGGACCGCCTCGCGGACGCCGCCGACGATGCGATCGACCAGAGCGGCCAGCTCCTCTGAGGAGCAATCCAGCGGGCCGAAGCCCGGCATCGCGGTCGGGTCGTTGAAGTCCCATGCATTCTCCGCAAGCCCGACGAAGTCGCGAATGGCGGGATCGGCAACCCAGGCGCGGCGAAGGGCCGCGCGGCTCAAGTCACGAGGAATCGTCTTGCCGAGGAAGGCCGTGATGTCCGTCGCAGCATTGATTTCGTCGAGCGACGGCAGGCTCGACAAATCGAACTCGGTCTCGCCTTCGCTGGCCTCGGGCTGGGGCGCGGGCTGCGCCGCGGCAGGCTTGGCGGGCTCCGCCTGCGATTCGCGTTTGCGGCGGGACCAACGTGCAAGGAATTCCTCGTCACTCATTCCTGCCCGCCTTCATGTTCGCGCCGTGCCAGCGCCTCCGGGTCGGCACGGCGCCGCTTGCGCTTGACGAATTCCCGCTCGACATGGTGCTCGGCCACGAAGCTTTCGATCGCCTCGCGCAGCACCTCCGGCATCGGCACGGCCTCGACGAGATTGTCGGCGGCTTCGGTAAAGCCTTCGCCCTCTGCGGGGTCAGCGGTCACTGTGGTGACGGCGTAGGGCCAGGCGCCCTCCGCAGGCGACAGGACAGTCCAGATGCTCGGACTGCCGGAGGCGAGATTGTCGCGATAGCGCGCCGTCTCCGATGGATAGAGATCGAGGGACGCGCTTCCGGCATAGAACAGGGTCGTGCCATCCTGCTCGCGCAGCACGGTCCAGGGTCGTGTCGCCGGCTCGTCGGGCAGGACGGCTATTCCGCGCCAGATGAAATCGACCCATGGCGAATCGGCCTTGCGCCGCTCGACCACGACACCGACGGCAATCGAGAGGGTCGGCAACGCCGCAGGGCTCATGTCGCCATCTCCAGACCCTTCACCGGCAGCCCCGTCAGCAGATTTTGCGGCTTCATCCGGAGTTTCTGATCCGCCGTCATCGACAGGATCAAATAGACCGGCTCGCTCCCGACGTCGTCGAGAGCACGGCTCGATTCCGCAAAGGTCAGCCGGAACAGCGCGAGCACGCGGTCCGTGTCGCGCTCGCCGAGCTCGTCGCCGTGCCACAGAATGTCGCCGAGCCGCGTGGCCTCGGCATCGAGCCCGACATACCAGGTGAGCTTTTCCTCGTGCAGCGCGCGCAGCGGCTCGATCGCGACGTCGACGCCCAGCAAATGGGAAACCCAGCGCGTCATCGCCTGCGCCAGCGCAGTCGGCCCGCGACCGCCGGCCGTGAGGTCGAGGGCCATGTCGAACTGGTCGCTGCGCTGCCAATAGGCCTCGGCATTCTCCTCGCTCAACACCTCGACCACCGCATCGGTGGTGGCGCCCAGCATCGACATCAGCGAGAGCACCGGGGTCGGGCTGCGGCCGCCGACGATCTCCTCGTCGCCGAGTAACAAAGCGTGCTCATGGGGCAGGATGCGCTGGGTCCGGAAGAACAGCTCGGCGGCGCGCAGCACGAACGGGTCGTCGCAGCCATCGAGCGCATTGCGCAAGATGACGTGCACCAGCTGGTTGACGAACAGCGGCGGCAGATCGTTCGCCCCTGATCGCACCGAGGCGAGATAGGCGGCTTCGAGCGTCGGATGTCGCAGCAGAAGATCGCGGAACGCCAGCACGAACTGCCAATTCTCCCGCGCATCCGCATCGACGATCCCGGCGATTTCGCCGGCGCTCACCGGCTGGCGCGGATCGGCGAGCAATTCGCGGTGCAGGCGGCGTTCGACCGGGCACGCGTCATCCGGGGGCATCAGTTCGGGGCGGGCGAAATAGGCCTTGAGAAACTCATCGGTGACACGGAGCCCACCGCCCTCGTCGCGATCGAGCAGATGATGGCCACAGGCGATCCAGAAATCGTTCATCTGATGCTCGGCTCCCGCCCCAGATCCGCGAGCCTGAGATCGCCGTCCGGCTGGACGTCGTCCTCGATCTCCATGAACGAGAAGGCCTTGCTATGCCCCTGCCCTTCCCGCAGTTGCAGCCGGCGGAAAGACTCGCGGACTTCACCATCACTTGATGTGCGGTGCACCGCAATCAGCGAGCTGATCGGATGGCTGCAGAGCGACTGCGCGAACGCGATCTCCTCTTCCGCGGCCGTCTTCGCTGCCGCCATGTCCGGCGCGCCGAAACGGTCGACGAGTTGCCGCGCCAGGAGATCGACCAGGCCGCGGTAATCGTCCTCGCTCGCCGGAACGATCTGCGCCAGCGTCGACCAACCCCAGGATTGCACACCGAGGAAACCACCGCGAAACGCCGCGCGCGCTTTGCCCTCGAGCGTCGCGCCGTCGCAATCCCAGAAGCGGAAGGCGCCGGAGACGGCCCATTCGCCCGGCTCTGCGGCCACGTCGAAGACAAATGTATCGGAGGGATCGAGCGCGATGGTACGCAGGAGCTTCACAGCCGCGGTCCTCCCAGGGCGGGATCGAGCCAGGACGGCGCCGCGAGCGCCCGGACGAGGTCGCTTCGCTCGATGATATCCGTCCCGATACGGCGCGTCAGGAGATCGCCGCCATCGTCGATGCGCTGAATGGTCTGTCTTTCGCGCGGCATGCGGGTGAGATAATCACGCGCCACGCTGTCGAAGCCGTCAACCCGCCATCCGTCCAGCGCCAGCATCAGGTGCCGGGCGAAACTCTCCGTGATCTGCGCCGCGCCCGCTTCGCCAAAGCCTTCCTGGTCGAGCGCGGAGGCCAGCGGGTGAATGCCTGGATCGTCGTCGTTCATGGCAACCGTCCGTATCATCGCGCCGAAGACCAGCCAGGGCGGCGGCGCGTCCTCGCCGGCTCCCGAAGGCCAGCCCAACCGTCCGCCGCCGACGAGCCCCCCGTCGATCCTGACCGCATCCGGCCAGCCGATCGTGATCGGCTTGCTCGGCGGCGCATAGGCGCGAAGCGCGTCGGTGAGCGCGACCATACCTGCATAGAACGCGCGCCGCGCGCTGCGCAACGGCTCGGCCGGCTCGAGCACAACGGCGAACTCGGCGAGGTCGAAGCGGCCGACATAGACGAGCGTTCCGGCGCCGCTCTCCGGTGCGATGCGGCATGCATGGGCAAAAGCGTCGCCGCTCTCGCGCAATCGCACCAATGTGAACGGCGGCGGCAGGTGGATCGGTTCCGCCGCGGAAACATGGCTCACTGGAATCGACGGCAGGCCGTCCTCCGCTTTCCTTTTCTTCCCGAGGGATAATGTCTATACGAGGCGAACGGCCGGCGCGAGTCCGTCGTCGGCGTGCGAATGGCGGAGGGATGAACCTGGAGCAGCCGTCGAAGACCATCCTGATCTGCTCGTGCGAAGACACGATGCCCCTCGACGTGGCTGCAATCCGACGCGGATGCCCGAACGGCGAGGTCAAGAGTTTTCGCCACCTCTGCGGTGCGGAACTCGATCACTTCCGCAAAATCGCTGCGACGGATGGCGTGTTGACGGTCGCCTGTACGCAGCAGGCAGCGCAGTTTTCGGACGAGGCCGGCGAACGGGCTGATGCGATCAGCTTCGTCAACATCCGCGAAACGGCCGGCTGGTCGCGCGAGGGCGCGCGAACTGGGGCAAAAATGGCCGCCCTGCTCGCATCCGCCTCCATCCCGGCCCCGGATTATCCGCTCGTCACCTTGTCGAGCGAGGGCGTGATCCTGGTCTACGGGCGCGATGAGGCCGCGATCGAGGCCGGCCGCCTGCTTGCCGATCACCTCGACGTCACGGTGATGCTGAAGCAACTCGACGACAGGGTGCCGCCGGCTGCAACGGTGTTCCCGATCGTGAAGGGCACGATCCGATCCGCGAAGGGACATTTCGGCGCATTCGAGCTTGCAATCGATGACTATGCGCGTCCCCGCCCCTCCTCGCGCGATCGTTACGTGCTGGACCCGCCGCGCAGCGGCGTCACCTCGCGCTGCGATATCGTGCTCGATCTGTCCGGCGA
>NZ_JAEMSD010000053.1:12797-22103 GCF_016462955.1 Bradyrhizobium sp.
GTCCGGCGATATGCCGCTGTTTCCTGCCCACGACCTGCGCGACGGCTATCTGCGCGCCGACACGAAAGATCCCGCTGCTGTCCTGCGCGCCGTGCTGGCCGCGCGCGATCTCGTCGGCAGCTTCGACAAGCCGAGATATGTCGAGGTCGCCCCCTCCCTCTGCGCCCACTCGCGCTCGAAGCGCACCGGCTGCCATCGCTGTCTCGATCTTTGCCCGGCCGGGGCGATCACGCCCGCCGGCGATCATGTCGCGATCGATCCGAACATCTGCGCGGGCTGCGGCCAATGCGCGGCGGCCTGCCCGACCGGCGCGGTCTCCTACACGCTGCCGCCCGCCGATACGCAGCTTCATCGGCTTCGCGCCATGCTGCTCGCCTATCGTGAGGCCGGGGGCGCCGATGCGGTGCTGCTCTTTCATGACAGTCCGCACGGCACGCCTCTGATCGACGCCCTCGCGCGGCATGGCGACGGCCTGCCGGCAAACGTGCTTCCCTTCGCCGTCAACGAGCTCACGCAAGTGGGGCTGGAAGCCATCGTCGGCGCCTTCGCCTATGGCGTCTCCGCCGTGCGTTTCCTGCTCCGTGCCAAGCCGCGCCACGACGTGACCGGCTTGACGCAGACGATCGCGATGACTGAGGCGATCCTCGGCGGCCTTGGATTTGCGGGCCGTCGCCTCGCCACCGTCGAAACCGACGATCCCGACGCGCTCGGCCAGCATTTGACCGAGATCGGCACGCTGGCCGCGATCGAAACGCCAGCGACCTTCAAGACCGTCGGCAAGCGACGCGACCTGCTGCGGTTCGCCCTCGGCGAACTGCACAGGCTGGCGCCGCAGCCGGTCGACGTGATCGCCCTGCCACAGGGCGCCCCGGTCGGCGCGATCACCGTGGACACCGATGGCTGCACACTGTGCCTCTCCTGCGTCTCGGCCTGCCCGACCGGCGCGCTGCGCGACGATCCCGAGCGTCCGGTGCTGAAATTCATCGAGGATGCCTGCGTGCAGTGCGGCCTGTGCCAGAGCACCTGTCCGGAAAAGGTCATCAGCCTGAAGCCGCAGATCGACTTCCGCGCCGCGCGCGCGCCTGCCGCAATCATCAAGGAAGAGGAGCCCGCGCTCTGCGTCCGCTGCAGCACGCCGTTCGGCGTCAAGAGCACGATCGACCGAATCGCGGCCAAGCTCGAAGGCCGGCACTGGATGTATCCGGCCGGCGACAAGCGGATCGATGCACTCAGGATGTGCGCAGACTGCCGCGTCATCGTCATGAGCGAGCAGCAGTTCGACCCGTTCAAGGGCGTGCCGGAACGAACGCCGCCGCGCACGACTGATGATTATCTGCGCCAGCGTGAGGGCAAGGACTGAAGCGAAACTAGCGCGACGTCGCGCGGCCCAGAAACTCGGTGAGCGCGCGTCGGTCTTCGGCCGAACCGATGCGCTGCTCCGGCATCTTGGTGCCGGGGGTGTAGGCATTCGGGCCAATCTCGAACAGTCTTGCAACCGTCTCGGGCGTCCAGACGATGTCCATCGTCTTCAGCGCATCCGAGAAGCGATACCCCGGCAGCGAAGCGATCTTGCGGCCATAGAGTCCCGCAAGTGACGGGCCGGCACGCTGCACCTCCTTGTCGGAGAGCGTGTGGCAGGCAACACAGGCCCGAAACACATTGGCGCCGTTATCGCCGGCATAGGCCGCGAGCGGATCGGCCGGCGTGCCGATCAGACCTGAGCCGATGGGATCGCCCGTGCGCGCATTCCAGCGCCTGATCCTGCCGTCCGCGCCACCCGTCACCAGCGTCTCGCGGTCGGACAGGAAAGCGACGGACCACACCGGCGGCCCAGGCCCAAGCAGCGTGCGCAGCAGCCTGCGCGACTTGCGATCGATGATCGTCACCGTGCCGCCGATGCCGGCCGCAGCGATCAGCGCACCGTCCGCCGACATGGCCAAGGCCACAACCGGTGTCGCACCAGCCGCGACCTCGCCACTGACCTTGCCGTCCGCGGTCAGCATGCGCAGCCTGCCATCGACCGCGCCCGTGATGATTTCACCATCCGGCGCGACGGTCACCGCGTTCAGCGGCGCCGGCAACGTCACGATATCGGGCGGACCATCCGGCAGGCGCCAGATGCGCAGCGCAAGATCGTAGCCGGCGCTGACAAGCCGGCCATCCGGCAGGAAGGCGACGCCGTTGACGTTCTGCGAATGCCCTTCGAGCACCCGGGACGTGCCGTCCGATAGCGACCAGAGCCGCACCGTCCGGTCCCATGAAGCCGACGCGAGCAGCGCCCCGTCGGGCGATACGGCAAGCGCAGCGATCGGAGCGAGGTGTCCCTCCATGACCCGGTCCGGCTCGGGACGACCGGCCGTCCACACCGCGATTCGTGCATCGGCCGCGGCCGTGATCATGCGGCCGTCTTTCAAAAAAGCGACGGCGTTGACGCCATCAGCATGATAGCGCAGCACCTGCTCTGCGGTCTCGGTCCGAAGCGACCAGCGGATAGCCGCCGTGTCGAAGCTGCCGGAAAGAAGGCTGCGCCCATCGGGCGAAATAGCGAGAGATCGTATCGGGCCGCCATGCCCGACCATGTCGGCGTGCACGGAAGACGCGGCAAACATGGCCCACAGCGCTGCCGCCACCTTCGTGCACAAAGGCGATCTGTTCATTGCCGACGGGCCCTGCTTTCACGGCGTGGAGATTGCCAGAAGAGTCAACGGAAATGAACATCCCGAGACCGTCTACTTGGCCGGTGCCGTCGTGGTCTTGGACGATCCCTCCGGCGCGGCCTGCATGCCCGGCGGGCTCTGGCCCTGGGGACTTTCGGCCGGCGCACCGCCCGACCCCGTGTTGATCGGGCCAGTCCAGCCCTGCGGCTGTAGCTGGCCTTTCTCTTCGGGAGGAGTTTTTTGCGCCGACGGCGAGTCAGTTTGCGCGGGCTGAGCCAGGGCGCTGCCAGCAAGACAAAGTGCCGCGAAGCACAGGATCGTTCTCGATAATGTCACGCAGGGCCTCCGATGCGCTCACTGGGCCTGCAATAAACTTGCAAGGCCTGCTTCGGTTCCGAAGCGTGCAGCTCAACGGCCCAACGCCGGCATCCGCGCGGATTCCGGTAGTCAAGAACCATAGAACCCGGGGCGTCTCGGCGCGATCGATGAGCTTGCCCGCCGCAAGCTGTGTCGTATAGATGGCTCGCTGGTTCAATCGAGGGAGGCTGAGGATGAAGGCGTTTTTGCTTGGCTGCGTCGCGGCCCTGGTCATCGCGATTGCGGGGATGCTGATTCTGAATCGAGTCCAGGAGCCCGCCGCGCAGGCGTTTGCGACGACCGCCGTGCGTCTCTGAGAACCCATCGGAGCTGGCGGCGGCCAGGAGCTCTCGGATCTGAGGTTGCAGCCCCCCGCTCGCCGATGCGCACTCGGAGCGGACCGCGAACCTGCCGACGCCCTCCATGCGCGGCCAGTTCCGCAGATTGAGGTTAATGACCTGCAACGCCAATTTCGCTCCGCTGTCCCGGCACGCGATTTGCCCGGAGCCCGCAAATCCCGGTTCCTGCCATCTGGGCGAATGATCCTTGCGAACCATTCCGCTCCCGATCGGCCATCTCGCCTTCTTTCGACGGCGATGCGGCCCTCGGCCTTCATTCCGTCGAGCCAGGCCTTGCACGATTTGGGGACAATGGAGACGGCGATGTTCCACAGTGAAGCAACCGGCGTCCGCGATATCCTCGCGGCTGGGCGAGTTTCTGGAATCGTCCATTAACACTCGCCGTTCTTCGGCGTGCTAGATCATCCGCAGTATCGGAATATGTGTCTCCAGGGGAGCGTAGCCCCTAACCTTCCATGATCGAAGTCATCCTCCAGTTCATGCGGCGCGACGTCACTCGCGGTGTTGCCGGGACCATCCTCCTCAAGGTGGGCAGCGGCGTGCTCGCGTTCGCGTTGTTCTCGCTGGCGGCACGAACGATGTCGCCTGACGGCTTCGGCATCTTCGCGACCTGGCTTTCGGTCGCCCAGATCGCAGCTGTCGTCGGGCTGGTCGGCCAGGAATCGTTGCTGGTCAGATTCCTGAACGAGTATCAGGTCGGCAACCGGCCGGACCTGACCAAGGGCGTCCTGCTGTCCAGCTTGAAGATCACCTCTGCCGCAATGCTGATCGTCATCGCCGGGATCGCCGGCGTGGCGAGCACACGGGGAAACGGTTGGCTGCTGGTCATTGCGGTGTCGGCCTACACCGCCGTCAACGCCGGTGTGATGCTGGGAAGCCAGGTCGCACGATCGCTGGTCCGCATCCTCATGGGCGAAGGCAATCGCGAGTTCTTCTGGCGAGCCATCGTCGTGCTGTTCCTGCTGGCTGTGCTGCTCGGCCATCGGCAGCTCGATCCCGCCGAGTTGTTTGCGGTGATGACGATTGCCCTGTCGGTCGGCCTCGCTGCGCAGGTCATTTCGACCGCGCGGGTCCTGCCGGATTTTCGCAACACGCCGGCGCGATTCGAATCGGCGCGCTGGCGATCGAGTGCCCTGCACTTCTGGCTGGCCTCGATCCTCGAAGCGGCCAACCAGTATTTCGACGTCATCCTGGTCTACTGGATGCTGGATCCGGCGACCGCCGGTATCTACTTTGCAGCCTCGCGCCTCGCCAACATCTTCGCCATGCTGTCCGCGGCGCTGTACACGTTCGGCGCGCGCCGGCTCCCGTCGCTGTATTTCAGCAAGAACCAAAAGGAATTCGAGCGGACCTTGAAGTTGATGGCGGAAGTGACCGCGCTGTGCGTCATCGCCGGCCTCGCCGCGATCTGGCTCGGCGGCGACTACCTCCTCAACCTGTTCGGACCTCATTTCACCGAGCAGCACTCGGTCCTGATCGTGCTCGCAATCGGAACCGCCATCCAGGCGGCGGGCGGTCCGTCTGCCGCGATCCTGCAGCTGACCGGTCATGAACGGATCTATGTCCCCGTCGTAGCCGCCAACGTCACGCTGCGGCTCGTGGGATTTCTCGTCCTCATTCCCTGGCTCGGCCTGCTTGGCGCCGCCATTTCGGCGACCGTCTCGCTCACGCTGGCGACGATTGCCCTGAACGTTCTCTGCCGCCGGCGAAGCGGAGTCGATCCTTCAGTCCTCGTGCTCTTGCGCTGGCCAGCATCGAGACGTGGCAATTATGCAGTGCGCAGCGCCGACTCGTGCGACTAGGTGTCACGAGCGCGCAACGCGCATCACCGATTGGTTAACGCGCGCGCCGCGTACCCGGCGGGACCCCGCAAGAATGTGGGACGAACGATGTCGTCGCCGTTGCTCGCATTAACTCCGTTTGTTGCTAGTCCTATCCCCATCATGCCCGCATGGTAGGTACGGAGTTAAGAAGGTGAAGATTTCGTTTCTTTAGCGGTCGGGATCCGTGCTCCACTACCAGCCGAACAAGCAATCGGGCGAGACGAACGCGACGGCGCCTGCACGGTCAAGCCGCGGCGGGCCGAAGCTGCATGTGCTTCTCGCACAAACGCAGGCGGAGAATGCCGGTGCGCAGGAGATCTCCCGGCTTCTCGGCGCCGGGCTGGTCGCGCGCGGCTACCGGGTCAATCATCTGTTCTTCTTCCGCAAATCCAGCTCTTTCGATGAGCCGCCCGATACGCTCTACTGCGCGCCGGGCCGGCCGGGCAATCCGGTGGCGCTGCTGCGGATGCTCTGGACGCTCGGCCGCCATATCCGGACCACCAGGCCCGACGCCGTCCTGACATTCCAGCATTTCGGCAACGTCATCGGCGCTGGCGTGACGCGCCTCGTCAGCCGCGCGCCTGTTGTCGCAAATCAGGTCTCGTCCACACTGGCGATGGGCTGGCCGATCCGCACCGCGGACATCATCATGGGCAGCATCGGTTTCTTCGACCGCATCACGCTCAACTCACGGGACATGGAACGCGAGTATTCGCGATATCCCGCCGCCTATCGATCGCGCATGGTGCATGTGCCTCACGGCTTCGACGACAAGGCCCTCACCCTGTCGAAGGAGGCAGCGCGACAAAAGCTCGACCTGCCGCCGGATCGCGTTCTGCTCGGCTGCGCTGCGAGGCTGCATCCACACAAGCGGCTCGATGCCGCGATACGTTTGTTGCCGGACGAGCCCTCCTGGCACCTTGCGCTCGCCGGCCAGGGAGCCGACGAGGCCCGGCTCAGGCAGCTCGCGAATGAATTGAAAGTATCGGACAGGCTACATTTCCTCGGGGAGATTGCGCCCAGCGAAATGGCGGACTTCCTGGCCTGTCTGGACGTGTTCGTATTTCCGACGCAGGCCGAGACCTTCGGTCTGGCGGCGGTCGAGGCCGCGAACGCCGGAGTTCCCTCCGTCGTGACTGACCTTCCCGTCCTGCGCGAAGTACTGTCCTACCGGGGCAGACCGACCGCACTTTTCGTCGAGGCCTCCGATCATGCGAAGTTGTCCGCAGCCGTCTCCAGGCTGCTGACCGACGATCAATTGCGCGACGAACTGCGACAAAACGCCAAAGGCCTGCGGCTGCGCTATTCGGTAGATGCCATGGTGGAGGAATACATCCGAATTCTCGATCAGGTCGTTTGACCTGATGCGCTGAGACAGATTGGCTCGACATGATCATCGAGTTTCGCTGTGAACGTGAGTACGCGCGGCGCTGGATGTGCCGCAAGACGCTGTCGGTCGACGGCCGGGACGTACCGGTGCAGGTTGCATGGACGGCGACGGTCGAGCCGCGGCCCGCAGGACTAGACGCCCTGTTCGAGCTCGAACGCGTGGTGTTGCACAAGGGCAAGCACAGCGACGCCAGCAAGCCGACCGTCATTCCGGAACGGGCGCAGGTTCGTCCCGAGACCGCCGACGTGATCGTCGATTTCACGGGCGCCGCGCGGGATCCGAATTGCCCTGCCCGGCTGTATCTCCGGCCGCTGTTCAACGGAGGCGCAGGCGAAAACGCGGCGCTCGCCGCCATTCTCGCCGGCGACCTGCCCGTGATCGACATCGTCAACGAGATCGACGGCTCGGTGCTCGACCGTGGCCACCCGTCCGGAGAAATCGCCGCAGGCCTCAGCGGCGCATTAGAGACGGTCATGGCGCGCACCCTGACGATGGTGGCTGCCATCGTCTCGGGCAGGCCGCGCATCGTGCCGCAGCTGGTGCCCTCCGCAGGACATGGCGCGCCTGGAGGCCCCGTCGGCTATGTCGCGCGCGGCCTTGCCGTATCGGTCGCCAAGGAGATCTATCGGCTGTGCTGCTATGCCCCGCATTGGCATGTCGGATGGCGCTTCAACGACGGGGCGGACGTCTGGCAGACCGGAGATCTGTCGGGTCCAAGCTGGAACGTTCTGGGAGATCCCGGAGACCACTTCTATGCCGATCCCTTTCCCATCGCGTGGCAGGGACGAACATTCGTCTTCTTCGAAGATCTCGATCACCGGGTCGGAAAGGGCATCATCTCGGCCATCGAATTCAATGATGAGGGGCCAGTAGGAAAAGCCGTGCCCGTGCTGGAGGAGCCCTGGCACCTCTCTTATCCGTTTCTGATCGAGAGCGATGGCGCGCTGTGGATGATCCCAGAGAGCTCGCTCCACGGCGACGTCGCGCTCTACAAATGCGTTCGTTTTCCGGACAAATGGGAGCGGCACGCGACGTTGCTGTCCGGCCTCGAACTGGCGGACGCGACGATCACGCAGCATGACGGCCTGCACTATCTATTCGGCGCCTGGCGCGACGGAGCGGGCGGTTACTCGGATTCGCTGGCGATCTATTACGCCGATCACCTCCTGGGGCCCTGGTTGCCTCACGCCAGCAATCCGGTCCTGATCGACCGTGCAAGCGCGCGGCCGGCAGGCAACTTCGTCACTCTCAATGGCAAATTGTGGCGGCCGGTCCAGAACTGTGCCGATGGGTATGGCGCAGCGCTCGCCCTGGCGGAGGTGGTCGAACTGTCGCCGACGACGTTCAAGCAGATCGTCCGCCACTCGCTGAAGCCGGGACCGCTATGGCCCGGGCGGAAGCTGCACACGCTGAACCGCTGCGGCCGGCTCGAGGTGATCGACGGATCGCGCGTTCAACCCAAGACTCGCGCCCTCGCAAGTCGATTTCCATCGACCGTCTTGTCCGCAAGAGCCAGCCCGAGCTCGGCTGTCTGATCGGCGTTTGTCTGGCCTGCCCGCTCCGGGCGATCAGGATTCTCCGGTGCCCCGTTCATTTGCCGCGTCGATCCATATGCCGGGCGCCGAATGCTCGCGGATATGACTGACGAGGAAGTCGGAGAATACCCTGATCTTGGCGGGCAGCCTGACGCGGTTCTGATAGGCGATGTTCATGGTGAGCAGCGGCAGCTGCCAGTCCCTCAGCACGGGCACCAGCCGGCCGGCGGCAATATCGCCCTGCACGATGTAGAGTGGCTGGATCAGGATGCCGAGCCCTGCGCGCGCCGCACCACAGATGATTTGGCCGTCATTGCTGTCGAGCGTCGGTGCGATCCGCACCGTCTGCGTCGTGCTGCCCTGGCTCAGCCGCAGCGAATAGGGATCGTTGGCGAGGTTGTAGATCAGCATGTTGTGGCGGGCGAGATCGGCGGGATGTTCGGGCCTGCCGTGCTTCTCCAGATATGACGGAGCTGCCGCGAGCACGCGGTGCATCTGGCCGATGCGACGAACGACGATGTTGGAATCCGGTTCGTGCTCGCGGGTACGGATCGCAACGTCAATGCCGGCTTCGATGAAGTCGAGATAGCGGTTCGCGCTGATGATCTGCACGCTGAGATCAGGATAGAGCGCGCGGAAGGCAGGCAGCATCGGCGCGAGGTAGATCATCGCGAAGGACAGCGAGCTCGTCACGCGCAGCATGCCCTTTGGCGACAGCGCACGGTCGGAGACGGCGTCCTCGGCCTCGGCGAGCTCGTTCAGAAGCGTGCTGCAGCGCTGCAGCAGTTCCTGTCCTGCTTCGGTCAGCCATTGCCGGCGCGTGTTGCGCTCGATCAGCCGAACCGCAAGGCGCTCCTCAAGCGCACTGAGATGGCGGCTGGCGGCCGCGTTCGACATCCGCAGGATTTCGGCAGCCTTGGACAGACTGCCGAGCTCCGCGGTTTTGGAGAAGACCTCGAGTTGGAGCAGCCGGTCCATCTTTGCGAAATAAGGAAAAGAGACTTACAAATTTTGACCTTTATTTCCGCTTTCTGCAAGGCAAAATAGCGCCAACAAAGCACAATCGCAGGCGAGGAAATCAGGAAATGTCGGGCCCGATCAGGCACATCGTGATGTGGCGACTGCGCGGGGAGACGCCCGCGGAGCGCTCGGCCGCCCGGCTCAAGGTCAAGACCCTGTTCGAGG
>NZ_JAEMSD010000054.1 GCF_016462955.1 Bradyrhizobium sp.
GGGGTGATCTCTCCACACGGGCGCTGCCTCTGTGGAGAGACTGTCACCCCACCCCGCTTCACATCTCGCTGCGCTCGCTGTGAATCGACCCTCCCCCTCCAGGGGAGGGTGGCAACTCGGCATTGGCTAGGAATGGGAATTCGACCATGACCAACCTCACCCCCACCGGCTTCCTCGACATCGACGGCGCCAGCCTCGAATACAAATGGCTCGCGCCGCGCGCCGCGGATGCCCCCACCATCGTCATGCTGCACGAAGGCCTCGGCTGCGTCGGTCTCTGGGGCGACTTCCCTGAGAAGCTGCAGCAGGCCACCGGTGCCGGCATCTTCGCCTATTCGCGCGCAGGCTACGGCCAGTCCAGCCCGGCCGCGCTGCCGCGGCCGCTCGACTACATGCAGCGCGAGGCGCTGGACGTGCTGCCGAAGCTGCTCGATGCGATCGGGTTCAAGCGTGGCCTCCTGCTCGGCCATTCTGACGGCGCCTCGATCGCGACGATCTATGCCGGGGCGCATCAGGATCATCGCCTGAACGGCCTCGTGCTGGTCGCGCCGCATTTCATCGTCGAGGACGTCTCGGTCAAATCGATCGCTGCGATCAAGACGACGTTCGAAACCACGGACCTCAGGGCAAAGCTGGCGCGCTGGCACAAGGACGTCGACAACGCGTTCTACGGCTGGAACGGCGCCTGGCTCGACGCGAAATTCCGCGATTGGGATATCTCGGAATACCTCGCCTATATCCGCGTGCCCGTCATGATCGTGCAGGGCGTCGACGATCAATATGGGACGCTGCGTCAGGCCGAGATCGCGCAGGAGGAATGTTACTGCCCCGTCGATCTGAAAATCATTGCCGGCGCCGCGCATTCGCCGCATCGCGAGGCCGCCGGACCGACCCTCGAGGCCATCGTGCCGTTCGCCAAGGCCGCCTTGCGGGACGATCCTGGGCTTCAGGCGGCATGAGGCATGTGCGTGGGTGGATGAAGCAAAGTGCATATAGGTCCGACATTCGGGCTGGACTAACCCAATAAGATGCATTATTGTGCATCTAACGATCCAGAATGCATAAGCAAGCTCAAGGGTGGCTCATGGCCGGGGAAGATCGGCGCCTCGCAGGCGGCGCGACATTCATCGATTTCCAGACCGAACCGTCCCGCTACAAGCATTGGAAGCTCGCGGTCGAGGGCGACGTCGCGACGCTGACGATGGATGTCGACGAGAACGGCGGCCTGTTCGAGGGCTATCTGCTCAAGCTCAATTCCTACGATCTCGGCGTCGACATCGAGCTCGCCGACGCGCTCCAGCGGCTGCGCTTCGAGCATCCCGAGGTCAAGGTCGTGGTGATGCGCTCGGCCAAGAACCGCGTGTTCTGCGCCGGTGCCAACATCCGCATGCTCGCGGGCTCGACTCACGCGCACAAGGTGAACTTCTGCAAATTCACCAACGAGACCCGCAACGGCATGGAAGATTCTAGCGAGAATTCCGGCCAGCGCTTCATCACCGTCGTCAACGGCTCCGCCGCCGGCGGCGGCTATGAGCTGGCGCTAGCGACCGACCACATCATCCTCGCCGACGACGGCTCGTCCGCCGTTGCGCTGCCCGAAGTGCCGCTGCTCGCGGTGCTGCCCGGCACCGGCGGCCTCACGCGCGTGGTCGACAAGCGCAAGGTTCGCCGCGATCACGCCGACTTCTTCTGCACCATCGAGGAGGGTGTGAAGGGCAAGCGCGCGGTGCAATGGCGCCTCGTCGACGAGATCGCGCCGAACTCCAAGTTGGAAGCCAGGATCGCCGAGCGTGCCAAGGAGTTCGCAGGCCAGTCGAAACGCAAGGGCAGCGGCAAGGGCATCGCGCTGACGCCGCTCCAGCGCGTCATCGACGAGACCAGCATCCGCTATGGCTTCGTCACCGTCGACATCGATCGCGCGGCGCGGATCGCCACCATCTCGATCAAGGCGCCGGAGGCCGCGCCGCCGGCCGACATCGACGGCATGATGGCGCAAGGCGCCTCGTTCTGGCCGCTCCAGGTCGCGCGCGAGCTCGACGACGCCATCCTGCACTTGCGCATCAACGAGCTCGAGATCGCCATGCTGGTGTTCAAGAGCCATGGCGACCGCGCCCATGTGCTCGCGCACGACGCCTTCCTCGAAGCGAACAAGGCGCACTGGCTGGTCAACGAGATCAGGCATTACTGGAAGCGGGTGCTCAAGCGCATCGACGTCACCTCGCGCACGCTGGTGACGCTGGTCGAGCCCGGCTCCTGCTTTGCCGGCACGCTCGCCGAGCTCGTGTTTGCCGCCGACCGCTCCTACATGCTGATCGGCACGCGTCAGGGCGACAACCGCCCGCCGCCGTCGATCGAGCTCTCGGCGATGAATTTCGGTCCGTATCCGATGAGCCACGGCCTGACGCGGTTGCAATCGCGCTTCCAGGCCGATCCGTCCGATGTGGAGCGCGCGGAAGCCACGCTCGGCACCGCGCTCGACGCGGAGCAGGCGGAGGAGCTCGGCCTCGTCACCTTCGCACTCGACGACATCGACTGGGACGACGAGGTTCGCGTGTTCCTGGAGGAGCGCGCCAGCTTCTCGCCCGACAGCCTCACCGGCATGGAAGCGAGCCTGCGCTTCGTCGGTCCCGAGACCATGGAATCGAAGATCTTCTCGCGCCTCACCGCTTGGCAGAACTGGATCTTCCAGCGTCCCAATGCCGTCGGCGAGGAAGGCGCGCTGCGCCGCTACGGCAGCGGCCAGAAGCCGAAATTCGATATGACGCGGGTGTGATGACATTCACTGCGTCATGGCCGGGCAAAAGCGCGAAGCGCGTCTTCGCACAAATGTCCCGGCCATCCACGTCCTTGGCTCGAGGAAGCAAGAACGTGGATGCCCGGCACAAGGCCGGGCATGACGGAAAGAGATCGCAAGGAGCACGGCCATGAACATGAACATCATGAACGTCGACTACTCGACCAAGATTCCGAACAACGTAAATCTCGCCGAAGATCGCCAGGTGCTGAAAGCGCTGGAGGGCTGGCATCCCGGCTATATGGACTGGTGGAGCGACATGGGCCCGGAAGGCTTCCAGGAATCGCTGGTCTATTTGCGCACCGCCTACTCGGTCGATCCGCGCGGCTGGGCCAAGTTCGATTATGTTCGCATGCCCGAATATCGCTGGGGCATCCTGCTTGCGCCGCAGGAAGAGAACCGGGTCGTTCCGTTCGGCGAGCACTATGGCGAGCCGGCCTGGCAGGAAGTGCCGGGCGAGCATCGCGCCATGCTGCGCCGCCTGATCGTGATCCAGGGCGACACCGAGCCGGCCTCGGTCGAGCAGCAGCGCCATCTCGGCAAGACCGCGCCCTCGCTCTACGACATGCGCAACCTGTTCCAGGTCAATGTCGAGGAAGGCCGCCACCTCTGGGCCATGGTCTATCTGCTGCAGAAATATTTCGGCCGCGACGGCCGCGAGGAAGCCGACGATTTGCTGCGCCGCCGCTCCGGCGATGCCGACGCGCCGCGCATGCTGGGCGCCTTCAACGAGGCGACGCCGGACTGGCTGTCCTTCTTCATGTTCACTTATTTCACCGACCGCGACGGCAAGATGCAGCTGCATTCGCTGGCGCAGTCGGGCTTCGACCCCTTGTCACGCACCTGCCGCTTCATGCTGACGGAGGAAGCGCATCACATGTTCGTCGGCGAGACCGGGATCACCCGTGTCGTGCAGCGCACCTGCGATGCGATGCGCGCGGCCGGCATCACCGATCCCACGGACATCGCCAAGGTGCGCGCGCTCGGGGTGATCGACCTGCCGACCATCCAGAAGAAGCTGAACCTGCACTACACGCTGTCGCTCGACCTGTTCGGCTCGGAAGTCTCGACCAACGCGGCCAACGCCTTCAACGCCGGCATCAAGGGCCGCTATCACGAGACCCAGATCGAGGACGACCACCAGCTCAAGAGCTCCACCTATCCGGTGCTCAAGCTGATCAACGGCGAGATCAAGCTGGTCGACGAGCCGGCGCTGACCGCGCTCAACATGCGCCTGCGCGACGATTACAGCCAGGATTGCGTCAAGGGCATGCTGCGCTGGAACAAGGTGATCTCGACTGCGGGCTATGATTTCCAGCTCAAGCTTCCCAACGTCGCCTTCCACCGCCACATCGGCGAGTTCAAGGACGTTCACGCGACGCCCGACGGCATCCTGATCGACGACGCCACCTGGGCCAAGCGCAAGGACGAATGGCTGCCCTCGGCAAGCGACGGCGACTTCATCACCTCGCTGATGCAGCCCGTCACCGAGATCGGCCAGTTCGCCTCCTGGATCTCGCCGCCCAAGGTCGGCATCGACAACAAGCCCGGCGATTTCGAGTACGTGAAGATCGAGTCGTAACGGCTGTTAATCGGAATCGCGTCAGGTCGAATCGATTGCCGCGGGCTCGGTGCAACCTCTCCCGCTTGCGGGAGAGGTCGGCGCGTCCGGGCGATGCGAAGCATCGTCCCGCGCGCCGGGTGAGGGCTTCTCCTCTAGGGGAGAATCCCAATGCGCAAAAATCCTCTCCCCAACCCTCTCCCGCAAGCGGGCGAGGGCGTGCACCGCCGGTGACGCCCAATCAAACCTGATCCCATCGCGCATACGCCGTCACGGATCGACGGATCATCAAACGATCGCAATAACCCCGTACGTCACCGGGGCTTTGTTGTCAGAGAGGGCGTCTTCCGGTCAGTAGCGGGCGACGACCGGGCCGCCGAAGCGGTAGTTGATGCGGGCGGTGACCACGTCGATATCCTGACGGATGGTGTCGCCACGCGATGGCCCCGCAAAGGGCGGCACGAAGTTGAAACCGATGTCGCGCTTGCCCATGAACAGGTGATCGTATTCGACCGCGAGCGACCAGTTCGGGGCGAAGCCATATTCGATGCCGGCGCCGACGGCGGCGCCCCAGCGGGTCTCGCTCGCACGATCGAACACGGCGTTCGTCGGGATGTCGATACCCTCGTACTTGTCGTGGGCGACAGCGGCGCCGCCCTTCACGTATCCAAGGACGTTATTCCAGGCGTAGCCGACCTGACCGGTGAACAGGCCGAACGCGTCAACCTTGCTGCGGTTGATCTGGCCAAAGGGGGCGGGAAACACGAGGCTGGTATTGGACCCCTTGAAGTCAGCCCAGTTGCCTTGCGCCTCGAGGCCGAAGACCCAGTTGCTGGCTTGCCAACGGTAGCCGATCTGTCCGCCGACCGTGCCGCCGGTCGCATCGTGGCATCCTTCGGTCGCCACCGGGCGGGGCGCGCCGAACAGGGAGAACATGTCCCAGCACTTGCGAGCCCAGCCGCCGCCGCCGTTGGCGCCGACGTAGAAACCGGTCCAGTCGTAGACGGCAGGGACCGTCGCCTTGGTGTAGGGCCGGGCGGCCAGGTCCGCCGCAACAGCCGATCCGGTGAGTGCCGCCGAAATGGCGAGCGTCGCGATAAGCTTCATCATATTGCAAGCCCAGTCTGACCCCTTGCAGAGTGCTTCGCAGGATATCCGGTTTCAAGCAAATGGCTGTCACCGTGACGCCACATCGGTTCCAAAACAGGGTGCGCCGGGGCCGATCAGCAGCTTTCGGTCGTTGCTATCATCTGCAATCGGCTCTCGGCGACGGTGGGATCGGTCCATCGCGCCATGGAAATGGCTTCAGGCCTGCCCGACATGCGCCTGGGCGATTGGACAGCGAGGATTGCATCCGGCTTTTCAGGCGCGTGGTAGCGCTACTCGCTCCGCCTCCAGGATGATCCCTTGCCGGGCCGATAGCCGTAACGCCGCTGAAAAGCGGACGAAAAATTGGATGAGTGAGCGAAGCCGGCGATATAGGCGGCCTGATCGACGGTGAAGCCATCGCGCTCCAAGGCGGTGCGCGCGCGGTCCATGCGCCGCTGCGCGACGTAAGCGAACACGGTCGTGCCGAAGGTCATCCGGAAGTGGCGGCACAACGAGCGAACACTCATTCCATGCGCGGCCGCCAACGCGACGAGGCTGATCTCAACATCGGGCGCCAGGCTGTCCAGCATGTCCTTCACGCGCCTGATCCTTGCGACCTCGATCCGGGCCGCGGGCCGGTACTGCCGCGACTCGTCGGCGCCGGTGAAGGCCTCGGCAAGGAATCCCAGCGCTGCCGCTTCCCGGCGCAACGTGGCCAATGGTCCCCTGGATTCGAACGCCGCGAACAATCGTGCGGCAGCAGACAGCAGGCCGGTCGAAGCCGCACTCGCTTCGGATATGCCGCGTCGGGTCACCGTCCTGGCGATGATGCCGGAATCCTCGAACCGCTCGAACATGCCGGACGCGATCCACTCTGGACGCAAGGTGATGCCGCATCGCCGTTGATGTTTCCTCTCGCCGCGATGCAAGCGGATGGCCAGAGGTTCGTCCAGCGACATGGTCCCGAAGGTGCCGCTCGGGAGGTGGAGCTCCTGTTTCGGCACGTCCGCGCTGTCGACGTCACCAAGGTTCAAGCCAAAGAAAAAGCCCGCCTCGGCGGTCGTATTGACGCTGTACGCCGCGTGGCTGTCATAACTTGCGGCGAAGACCTCGAAGCCCGGCTGTATCACGGCCTCATCGATCCATCCGTGTGCGAGCGGCCGTTCGAGGTTCGTGGCCTTTGCCGTTGCGACCGTGACCGATGAACCCGGCGTCGAGAGCGATGTGATGTCGCTCGCGTAGATCGGCTGGGGAGAGATCGGCATCGCGATGTCCAGGTCGAAGGCCCGCTTCGGTTCTTTGAAAGCAGCGCTCTGCGTCATCTATCTAGACTCGTTCTAAATCGTCGATGCGCTCTGGCAATCTAGCACATGAGGCTGGCGCGCTTGAATATGATTTTGAAGTTATTCTAACGCCACGTCCCGATGCACTCGTGATGAGGTCTCGCTAAACCGAACAGCGGGGAAGCCAAGTTGTTTGGCGATCAGTTCGGGGTGTGTTTGTGCGAAGGAATGATGTTTCCAAGACCGCCGTTGTCGGCGCAGTCAGCTGTCTTGCATTGTCGTTGGGCACCTGGAGCGACGCAGAAGCCCAATCGTCGACCCTGCCGCCGGTGACGGTGGAAGCCCCCAAACCACGCGTCTCGACGGCAGCGGCGTCGCGACAAAGAGCGGCTCGGACCCGCGCGGTGGCGCGGCGCACCGTCGCGTCTCAACAAGCGTCGACGCCGAACCTCAACGCCGAGGGGGCGCGGCCCGAACGCGGCACGGGGCCGGCCGTCGGCTATGTAGCGCGCCAAAGCGTGACCGGCACCAAGACGGATACGCCGTTGCTCCTGACTCCACAGTCGATCTCGGTCGTGACCAAGGACGAAATCGCCGCGCGCGGCGCCACCGACCTGGCCCAGGCGCTTCTCTACACACCCGGTGTCATGCTCGGCACATACGGATCCAATTCCCTTTACGACCTTCCGGTCGTGCGGGGATTCGCCGTGCCGACCTACGTGGATGGCCTCCGGACCCTGGGCGACGTCGCCACCGAGGTGGTGCCGAGGATCAACACATACGGTGTCGAGCGCATCGAGTTGCTGCGCGGTTCGTCGTCGAGCCTTTACGGCCAAACCCCTCCCGGCGGCCTTCTCAACGTCATCAGCAAGCGTCCGACCGACCACCAGCAGAACGAGGTCGGAGTCCGGTTCGGAAACTTCAACCGGAAGGAGGGCTTCTTCGATTTCAGCGGTCCTGTCGATCCGATCCTGTCCTATCGGTTCGTCGGTTCAGGGAAGCTGTCGGACACGCAGCTCGATTTCGTCCAGGACAACAATTACTATCTCGCGCCGAGCGTCACCGTCCGGCCGACCGTCGACACCACGTTGACGATGCTCGCCTCGACGCAGCGCGAAAGCGGTCGCGGCTATCAGCAATATGCTCCCGGATTCGGTTCGGCCTTGTTCAATCCGAACGGGAAGATTCCTTACAGCAGATATTTCGGCGAACCTGACAATGATTTTCGCAATCTAAGCTACGACGCCATCGGCTATGTCTTCGAGCACCGCCTCAACGACGTTTTTCAGTTCCGCCAGAATGCCCGCCTTGCACGACTGGAGTCCAATATCGACAGCTTCGCGCCGTTCGGGCCCTTGGCGGCGGACTTTCGCACGGTACCGCGCGCAAACCTGCGGGTCGGGCAGAAGTCCGACCAGGGTGCCATAGACAGCCAGGTCCAGGCCGATTTTGCGACCGGCCCCGTGGGTCACAAGGTCCTCGCGGGGATCGACTACTACGACACATCGTCATCGTACAGCTTCACTCTCGGCGCCGGCGCGACGCCGATCGATGTCTTCAATCCGGTCTACGGCGTACCTCAGAACATTCTCTACCTGCCCTTCACCAACAATCGGACCACCACCAAGCAGACCGGCGTCTACCTGCAGGATCAAGCGAAGTTCGATCGGCTGGTTCTGACGTTGACCGGCCGCTACGACAACGCCGACCAGGAACTCAACGATTATCTGGCAAGCTCCGTGGTGCGGAAGACCGACACCGCGACGACCTATCGCGCCGCATTATCCTATGTCTTCGACGCCGGTGTCGCGCCTTACGTCAGCTACGCCACCAGCTTCGACCCGACGTCCGGCACCGACCGCTTCAGCAATCCGTTCAGGCCGAGAACCAGCACGACGCGGGAGGTCGGCGTCAAGTACCAGCCGACATTCATGAACGCGCTGTTCACCGCCGCGCTTTTCGACACCGATCAACGCAATGTCCTGACGACGGACCAGGCCCTGCCGCAGTTTCAGACACAGACGGGTGCGGTCAACGTCAAGGGCGTCGAGCTGGAGGCCAAGGTCAGTCTCAACCGGGAGCTCGATCTGGTCGCGGGCTACTCGCGCCTCGTTCCCAAGGTCACCGCGAGCACCGAGGGAACCGTCGGGCTCTATCAGCCCAACGTCGCGCTCGAAACCGCCTCGCTATGGGCGTTCTACACTTTCCGCTCGGGGGCGCTCGGCGGGCTGGGCGTCGGCGGCGGCGTGCGCCACGTCGGCAACAGCTACGGCGATGCGCTGAACACCTTGCTCGTGCCGAGTTCGACGGTGTTCGACGCGGCTCTCTCGTACGATTTCGGCTACCTCCGCAACGATCTCAAAGGTCTGACGGCGCGCTTGAACGTCACGAATGTGGGTGACACCTACTACGTGACCAACTGCTTCGGCACCAACAATTGCGGGCTCGGCATCGCGCGGACGGTGTTGGGCACGCTGAGCTACAAGTGGCCGCCGGCTCCCGAAAGACCGCTGCAGACGAGCCTCGTGACCAAGTGAAACGCTCGGCGATCAGGACGTGGTCATGGATACATCGATGGAGCAGCCTGGTCTGCACGCTGTTCCTGTTGATGCTGTGCATCACCGGCTTGCCGCTCATCTTCCATCACGAGATCGACGAGTTCCTTTACGAAGAGACCAAGGCAACGGCGATCATCCCCGGCAGGCCGCTCGCCAGTCTGGATGTCATCGAGAAGAATGCCCTCGCTGTCCTGCCGGGCGCATTCATCCAGTTCTTGCTGTGGGACAGGGACGAGCCGGAGGCCTTGCTTGTAAGCATCGCCAAGTCGCCGGACGCCGATTTCCGTGACAATCGCGATTTGAGGATGGATGTGACGACGGGCGCCTACCTGGACGAGCCCGACATCCGCGGCCGTCTCACGTACGTCCTCCTGCGATTGCATACCGAGATGTTTCTGGGGCTCCCCGGCAAGCTGTTCCTTGGTGTGATGGGCGTCCTGTTTCTGATCGCTGTGGTCTCAGGCGTCGTGGTGTATGGCCCGGCAATGCGCAAGATGAGCTTCGGCACCATTCGGAAGGGCCGGTCAAAGCTCGCCAAATGGTTCGATGTCCATAATCTACTCGGCGCCGTGACGATCCTGTGGGTTCTGGTTGTCGGCTCGACAGGGGTATTGAACACCTGTGCCGATCTGCTCATCAAGGCTTGGCAATATGGCCAGCTCGCGGAAATGGTCGGAGAGCACGGCGGTCGTCCGCGCCCGGCAAAGCTCGCTTCGGTCGAAGCGGCCGTCGCGACGGCACGAGCGCGGCTGCCAAACATGACCCCGTCATTCGTCGCCTATCCCGGCTCCGTGTTCTCCAGCAGAAGTCATTATGCCATCTTCATGCGCGGGAACGAGCCGGTCACCTCAAGGCTGCTCAAGCCCGTGCTCATCGATGCGAGCGATGGATCGTTCACCGACACGCGCGACATGCCGTGGTACGTCCAGACGCTACTGCTGTCCCAGCCCCTCCATTTCGGCGACTATGGCGGAACGCCGCTCAAGATCGTGTGGGCCGTGCTGGACGTTTTCACGATCATGGTTCTGGTCACGGGCCTTTATCTCTCGGGCAAGCGGCGTTCGGCACGGGTGAGACGGCCCGAACGCGTGCTCGGCGTCGAACGCGTCGGGGAAGCATGATGCCACGCACACGACAGGGCACCCACACCGTCTGGGCCGTCTATCGCTGGCCGGTCGTCATCGCAGCAATCTCCGCGCTCGGCCTGACCTTCGCATTGTTGGGCGATGGATTCTGGGACGCCGCGTCATGGCTTCTGCTCGGCTCGCCCGCGCTCGTCGGGCTCCATTTCCTGGCTCGCCGGGCGTGACCGTCCACTGGTGGTGTCACACCCGCGAGGGGAACACGGTCCCAGAGACCGTCGTGCTGGAGCCGTGGCCGCGTCATATCCGGCCACGGCTCGGACGTGTTTTGCCCGGCGTGTCAACATCATCGCGGCTGCACGGGTCGTCCCCGCGCTGTTCGAAAATCCCTTATCGATCAAGGGGGATTCTACTGTGCATGGGGTTGTTTTCGACGTTTTGGTTCTGCCCCCCCTTGCGCGCGACGGGTGACTGCCCCATCAATCACTGTCCCACCCGCTGCCCTTGATCCCCGGGTTCGCATAGACGATGCCGCCGTCAACCGCGATGGTCGCTCCCACCACGTAGTCGCCGGCGCGCGAGGCCAGGTAGATCGCAGCGCCCGCCATATCCTCGTCGGTGCCGATGCGGCCCACGGGGACGCGCGTTGCGACCTCGTCGGCGTGGTCGCGCGCGGCGCGGTTCATGTCGGACTTGAACGGGCCCGGCGCGATCGCCGTGACGACGATGTGGTCCGGGATGAGCTTCACCGCCATGCGCCGCGTCAGATGGATCAGCCCGGCCTTGCTCGCGGCATAGGAATAGGTCTCGCCGGGATTGACGAAGATGCCGTCGATCGAGGCGATGTTGATTACCTTCGCCGGCCGTTCAGCGCTCGCTGACGCGCGCAGCGTCGGCGCCAGCGACTTGGTCAGGAAGAACGGCGCCTTGACGTTGAGGTTCATCACCTTGTCCCAGCCGCTCTCGGGAAATTCGTCGAACTCCGCGCCCCAGGCCGCGCCCGCATTGTTGACGAGGATGTCGAGCCTGGACTCGCGCTTGCCGTATTCACTCGCGAGCAGCTCGCAGCCGGCGACCGTGGAGATGTCGATCGGCAACGCAATGCATTCGCCGCCATATTGTGCGGTGAGGGCCTTGGCGGTCTCCTCGCACGGCCCGGCCTTGCGTGCGGTGATGTAGACCTTCGCTACGCCGGCATGGAGAAATCCCGCCGCGATCATCTTGCCGATACCGCGCGAGCCGCCGGTCACCAGCGCGACACGGCCTTTGAGCGAGAACAGATCGTTGAACATGATGCCTCCCTGGGTTGGCGCCCGTTGTGAGCGGGGCGGGGAGGGGAGTCAAGGAAGGCGCATTTGTCCGGGACGAGCGCGGAGCGCGGCTAGGCCGCGGCGATGCGGCGGAAGCCGTTCCACATCGCGGTCGCGGCGCCCGAGGTCAGCACCGGCAGGATGCGCGCGTCCTGGTAATTGCCGTTCAGCGAAACGCGCGGCAGCGCGGTCATGTGGCCGGCATTCTCCGCGAACAGCATGCCGGGCCGCGTCGTCACCGCGGTCTTGAAGCCGGTCGCGGCGGCAAGGGCGAATTCGCGCATCCCCGCAGCCTCGCGGTCGCCATAGGGGTAAGCGAGATGCATTACGGGGCGCTCCAGCGCCTGCTCGATTCGCGCGCGGCTCACGGCCATCTCCTGCGCGGCTGCGTCTTCCGCCTGCTTGGCGAGGTTGCAATGGCTGATGCTGTGCGCGCCGATCGTGACCAGGGGATCGGCGGCAAATGTCTTCAGCTCGGCCCAGGACAGGCAGAGGCTGCGGCACAGCGCTCCCATGTCGACACCGTACCTCGTGCACAGCGCTCCGATCTCGCGCGCAAGATCTTGCTCGCCCGGCAGCGCGCGCAGCCAGTCATGCAGGCGGTCGAACGCCGCCTGCTTGGCTGCCGGCGTCGTCGCATCGAGCCGCAGCGCGGAATTGCCGATCTGGATGTCGATCTGCTCGGTCCCGGCGATCACGGCCTCCAGCGCCGTCCACCACAGCCGTCCGGTCCCTTCGGCAAAATCGCTCGTCACATAGACCGTCAGCGGCGCGTCAAATTCGCGCAGCACCGGCAATGCGTGCTCCAGATTGTCGCGATAACCATCGTCGAAAGTGAAGGCGGCGAAGCGGCGGTCGAACCGGCCCTGCACCAGCCGCTCATGCAGCTCGTCCATGCTGACGATGTCGATGTCGCGCGCGCGCAAATGGCACAGCGTGGCGCGCAGGAATTCGGGGGTGACTTCGAGGTGCCGGTTCGGCTGGAACGCGGCCTCTCGCGCCGGCCGCACATGGTGCAGCATGAAGATGGCGCCGACGCCCGACAGGAGCGGGCGCAACAGGTGGTGCGCCCCGCTGAAATAGAGTGCTCCCAGCCCGGCACGGATGACGTTGTTACGCAGTTGTTTCATGACCGGCCGGGGGCTCTGGCATTCCGTCCTCAACTTACGGAAGAACCCTTGAAGAAAAAGTTAGTCCGATTGTCCACGGAGGTTCGCCAGGCAGGCCCCATTTCCGGTTTGACAGCCTGCCAAGGGTTTGTTTTGTCTCCGTTTCCAGAGTTCGGGTCGTCTAATGCAGAAGCTTTTCTCGTGGGCCAGCAAGTGGTGGCTGGGGTTGATCCCTCTGGTCGTCATGTGGGGATTTGCGGCCTGGAACAATACGTTACCGGTCGAGGCCGATCTGTCGGCCCGCAGCTCGGCGGCGTTGAAGGATACCGTTCTGGACAAGACCCGGATCGCGGTCGATGGCCGCGACGTCCGGCTGGCCGCGGAGGCGTTTTCCGAGGAGGGGCGCCGCGACGCCGTGACAGCGGTCGAAACCGTCCCCGGCGTGCGACTGGTCGACGACCGGACCCGCCTTGTTCCTGAGGCCAACCCCTTCGTCTGGAACGCCGAGCGCGACGTGGTGCGGGTGACGCTGTCGGGCTCCGCGCCCCTGCCCTCGATGAAGGCCCGGCTGACCGAGGCGGCCCGAAAGGAAGTCGGCGGTGTCGAGGTCGCCGACCAGATGGGGCTGGCGCGGGGCGCGCCGCCGCGGTTCGAGGCCGCCGCGATGCTGCTCCTGGATCAGATCGGCAAGCTCAAGGACGGCAAGATCACGATCACGGACACTAAGGTCCACCTGTCCGGCATGGCGCGCGAGCTCGGCGGCCGGGAGGCGATTGCGGCGGCGCTGAAGAACCTGCCCGAGGGCTTTTCGATTGCCGCCAACGAAATCAAGGCGCCGCCCTACATCTTCCAGGCCTACAAGGACCCGGTCGCCGCGACGGTGACGCTAACCGGCTATGTTCCCGACAACAACGTCCACGCCGCGATCGCCACCAGCGCCTCGCGAAAGTTCTTCACCGAAAAGGTCGTCGACAATCTCAAGGCCAGCATCGGCGCACCCGGCGCCTTCAACACCGCGGTCGTCGCCGCGCTCGGCGCGCTGTCGCGGCTGTCGACCGGAACGCTCGTCGTCTCCGATCGCGAGGTGAAGCTGTCGGGCGATGCGCTCTACGAGGGCGCCGCCGCCGAGATCCGCGCAGGGCTGGGCAAGGACTTCCCGAAGAGCTGGCAGTACAAGCCGGAGATCACGGTGAAGCCCGCGGCAGGCCCGGTCGACGGCACCGTGTGCCAGCAATTGTTCTCGGAGCTGCTGACCAAGAGCAAGATCCGCTTCGCAAACAAGCGCGCGGAGATCGATCCCGATTCAGCCGGTATTCTCGATCGCCTCATCGAGACGGCGCTGCGCTGTCCCACCGTCAATATCGAGGTCGTGGGACATACCGACGCCGACGGCGAGGACTCCTTCAACCAGGATCTCTCCGAAAAGCGCGCCCAGGCGGTGATCGACTATCTGGTCAAGGCGGGCCTGCCCCCCAGCCGCTTCACTGCGGTGGGCCAGGGCAGCACGCAGCCCGTCGCCGGCAATGATACCGATGAGGGCAAGGCGCAGAACCGCCGCATCGAATTTCTGGTGAGGTGACGATGCCCTATCTCGTCTCGTTTCATCTGGGTTGGCTGATCGGCTCGCTGCTGCTGGGCTTTTGCATGGGTTGGATCTCGGTGGTCCAGCGCGGCAAGGGTACCTCGAAGGTGACGGCCTGGTGGCTCGCCGCGCTGGCTGTCGCCCTGGTCGCGGCTTCGCTCGCCCATGTGGTCCCCGGCCGTTTCGGCTATTGGTTCGACCTCGGCCTGATCATGTTCGCTTGCTATCTCGTCGGCTGCACCATCGGTGCCTGGCTGCGCGACCGCGTGGTCTCGCGCACCGCCCCGCCTGCCTCTCTGTGATGTTGCTGTGCACCCTCCCCCAAGGGGACGAGATGTGTCCGCGGCCTTTCGGCGCATCACAAGGCGGTGGCCGGCCACGTCGATCGCCCCCTCTTTCAACAGGCAGGCCGGGCCCATAGATTGACGTGGACTTAAGGCGTGACGGAACATTGTGCGGCCGAAATCATCAAAACTTCATGGCGCTTGCGCAGGATTGCCATGGAGATTCGCGTCAAGCCTTGCCGCCGAAGGCGTCAAACCCTGCACCGGGAGCCGTCACCCTGCCTAAAATACTGAAGGCACGTGTTTTTGTTCGAATTGGCGAATTCCACTCCGCCCGAAAACAGGCTAGTGGAAGGGCAGGGGGCATGCGCGACGCCGGAGCCGGCGGCGAGGGTTCGTTGAGTGCCTGTGCGTCGTCCGCCTGTCCGCCGGCCACCCTGGCCGCTGAAGCGTTGTTCGAGGTCTAGATGCTGGAAGCCATACGCAGGGCGACGTCGTTTCTGCGCCAGAAGCAAATCCTGCATAAGCTTGGAGTTGTGATCAGCGTCGCGGTCATCGGCATCGCTTGCTATGTGCTCTACCACATGCTGCGCGGCATCGATTTCAACGAGGTGCTCGAAGCGATCAAGAGCACCGAGCCGAGCCAGATTGCGATGGCGGCGCTGTTCGTTGCCGCAGGCTACTTCACCCTGACCTTCTACGATCTCTTCGCCACGCGCGCGATCGGCCATGGCCATGTGCCCTACCGGATCAATGCGCTCGCGGCCTTCACCAGCTATTCGATCGGCCACAATGTCGGCGCCTCCGTCTTCACCGGCGGCGCAGTGCGCTACCGGATCTATTCGGCCTATGGCCTCAACGCGATCGACGTCGCAAAGATCTGCTTCCTCGCCGGCCTGACGTTCTGGCTGGGCAATGCCGCCGTGCTCGGTCTCGGCATCGCCTATCACCCGGAGGCCGCCGCCTCGATCGACCAGCTTCCCCCCTGGCTGAACCGGACGCTGGCGCTGATGATCATCGTGGCGCTGATCGGCTACGTGGTCTGGGTCTGGACCCAGCCGCGGGTGGTCGGCCGCGGCCCCTGGACCGTGGTGCTGCCGGGCGGCCCGCTGACGCTGCTCCAGATCGCGATCGGCATCGTCGATCTCGGCTTCTGCGCGCTGGCGATGTATGTCCTGGTGCCGGACGAGCCCCATGTCGGCTTCGTCGTAGTCGCGGTGATCTTCGTCTCTGCCACCCTGCTCGGTTTTGCCAGCCATTCCCCGGGGGGGCTCGGCGTGTTCGACGCCGCCATGCTGGTCGGCCTCTGGCAGATGGACCGCGAGGAGCTTCTGGGCGGCATGCTCCTGTTCCGCATCCTGTATTATCTCTCCCCCTTCGTCCTGTCTGTAATCTTGCTGACGCTTCGAGAAGTTATCATCGGCGCACGTTCGAAGCGCCTGCAACAGGCGGCGCTCAAGCTCGACCCCGGCCCCGCGCGTGAAGCCGCCTATGCGAGAGAGCGCAGCGACGGCGGCGCCTGACCGGCGCAACGCCTCAAGGAGAAGCCGCCCAAATGGCGATCGACGCCCCATCTTCTCCCCCCGCCCAGCCCTGGTCCGACCGGCTGCGGCACTCGACCATCATCCTGATCGCCGCGGCGCTGGCGCTGTCCATCGTGGTCTCGCTCGGCGAATTGTCGGCGCTGCACGCCGCGATCGTGTTCCTCTGCATCGCAGCAGCAGCCCTGATCCCGTGGCGGCTGCATGATCCCGCGGCCTCCCGCGACGACGTCAGGCGCATCAACCCGGTCGAGAGCGCGGCGGTGGCCGCGGTGGTTGCCGGCATGCCGGATCCGGCGGTGCTGCTCGACCGCGCGGGTCGCGTCATCCATCTCAATGCCGCCGCCGCCCAGCTCGCGCCGGCACTGCGCCGGAACGAACTGGCCCAGTTCGCACTGCGCTCGCCGGAGATCATCACGGCGCTGCGCGAGGCGATCGCGACCACCGAGGCGCGGCGCGCGACCTATCTGGACCACGTTCCGGTCGATCGCTGGATGGAGCTGATGATCACGCCGGTGCCGGTGCCGACCAGCTTCGGCGGCGCCGACAAATGCATGCTGATGACCTTCCACGACCAGACGCCGCTGCGCCGGGTCGAAGAGATGCGCGCCGACTTCGTCGCCAACGCCAGCCACGAGCTGCGCACGCCGCTCGCCGCGCTGTCGGGCTTCATCGACACGCTCCAGGGCCAGGCCAAGGACGATCCCAAGGCCCGCGAGCGCTTCCTCGGCATCATGCACAACCAGGCCACCCGCATGGCGCGCCTGATCGACGATCTCTTGTCGCTGTCGCGGGTCGAGCTGTCCGCCCATGTCCGGCCCGACACCCTGGTCGATCTCATCCCGATCATCCGCCAGGTCGCCGACGGGCTCGAGCCGCTGGCGCGCGAGCGTCAGGTCGAGGTCGAGATCCAACTGCCGGACCCGCCGGTGATGATTGCGGGGGACCGTGAGGAGCTGCTTCGCCTGTTCGAGAACCTGATCGAGAATGCGCTCAAATACGGCGCCTCGGGCGGACGCGTCATCGTGTCGCTGAATCAAGCCGCGGCCGCTGACGGAACTCAGGAAATCCGGATCATGGTCCGCGATTTCGGCCCGGGCATCGCTCCGGAACACCTGCCACGGCTGACCGAGCGGTTCTACCGGGTCGATGTCGGCGACAGCCGCTCGCAGGGCGGCACCGGGCTCGGATTATCGCTGGTGAAACATATTCTTAACCGTCATCGCGGCCGGCTTCTGATCGAAAGCGTGCCCAAACAGGGCGCCACCTTCACCGCTTGTTTTCCCCAGGGAAAGGCTCCCGTCGCGAGCTGAAATCTCAGTGATTTCAATGGATTGAATGTGTCATCCAACTGTCACGTAACCTTCGTAAAAGCACAGCGGTCCGCTCCTAAACGGGGCGGCGCGGGGAGCGCGATCGGGCGCTGATGGCGCTTCGCTCCCCTGTATGGAGACCAGCATGAATTTCATCAAGACGATGGTCGCTGTCGGCTTGGTCGCCGCATCGACGACGGTGGCGCTTGCCGCTGACATCACGGGTGCCGGCGCGACCTTCCCGTTCCCGCTCTATTCGAAGTGGGCTGACGCCTACAAGAAGGAGACGGGCAACGGTCTGAACTACCAGTCGATCGGTTCCGGTGGCGGCATCAAGCAGATCCAGGCCAAGACCGTGACCTTCGGCGCGAGCGATATGCCGCTCAAGTCCGAGCAACTTGAAAAGGATGGAATGATCCAGTGGCCGCAGGCGATGGGTGCCTTGGTGCCGGTCGTCAATCTCGAAGGGATCAAGTCGGGCGAGCTGGTGTTTTCTGGTGAGTTGCTGGGCGACATCTATCTGGGCAAGGTCAAGACGTGGAATGACCCAGCGATCGCCAAGCTTAACCCCAAGGTGAAGCTCCCCTCGGACGCCATCACCGTCGTGCGTCGCTCGGACGGCTCCGGCACCACGTTCATCTGGACCGATTTCCTTTCGAAGACCAATGCCGAGTGGAAGACGAAGGTCGGTGCCGGTACCGCCGTCGAGTGGCCAGCGGGTGTAGGCGCCAAAGGCAATGAAGGCGTCGCGGGCAATGTCAGCCAGACCAAGAACTCGATCGGCTATGTCGAGTATGCCTATGCCAAACAAAACAAGCTGACCTACGGTGCCCTGATCAACAAGGCTGGTAAGACCGTGCAGCCGACCGTTGCGGCCTTCCAAGCTGCAGCCGCCAATGCCGACTGGGCCGGCTCCAAGAATTACTATGTGATCCTGACCGACCAGCCGGGTGAAACGTCGTGGCCGATCACGGGTGCGACCTTCATCTTGATGCACAAGGATGCGACCGACAAGGCGGCATCCCAGGAAGCCATCAAGTTCTTCAAGTGGGCGTTCGAGAAGGGCGACAAGATGGCGGAGGAGCTCGACTACATCCCGATGCCCGACTCGGTCGTGAAGCAGATCGAGAAGACGTGGTCGTCGGAAATTAAGAGCTGATTGCACCGTCACGAAGCTCGCGCCCCGTATTTCCGGGGCGCGAGTGAAGCGAGAGAGCCCGGAGCCTTCGAGATTCCGGGTCCGTTGGGAGTATCTCCCATCGGGCCGCGCACCTCGCGGGCCCGGTTAAAGTTTCCCGAGCGCGCGGGACAGATTGTCGACATGACCGCCTCTATTGGCGGCGTGTATATGGCGTGACGTAAAATAGGGGATCGGCGTGGCTGAGATGGCTGTCGAGAGCAATGTAATTGATGCTGCCGGACCGTATGACCGCGCCAAGGCGTTGAGCGCGTTCAAGCTGGGTGACGTCACCTTCTACTGGATCACGCGGCTTTCTGCGATCTCGGTGCTGCTCATTCTCGGCGGCATCATCATTTCGCTGATCGTGGGCGCCTTCCCGGCGATCAAGGAATACGGCCTGTCGTTCCTGTGGACGCAGCGTTGGGCCCCTTCGGCCGATCCGCCTGTGCTTGGCGCGCTCGGGCCGATGTACGGCACGCTCGTCACCTCCTTCATCGCGATGCTGATCGCCATTCCCGTCGGTCTCGGCATTGCGATCTTCCTCACCGAGCTCTGTCCGCAATGGCTGCGCCGCCCGATCGGCATGGCGATCGAACTGCTCGCCGGCATTCCCTCGATCATCTACGGCATGTGGGGCTTCTTCGTGCTGGGCCCGTTCCTGGCCAACACCTTCCAGCCATTCATGATCAGCGTGTTCGACGGCGTTCCCGTGCTGGGCGCGATCTTCGCCGGTCCCCCGTCCTATCTCAGCCTGTTCAACGCCGCGCTGATCCTCGCCATCATGGTGCTGCCCTTCATCACCTCGATCTCGGTTGACGTTTTCAAGACGGTGCCGCCGGTGTTGAAGGAAGCCGCCTATGGGGTCGGCTGCACCACGTGGGAAGTCGTCCGCAGCGTGGTGATCCCCTACACCCGCGTCGGCATCATCGGCGGCGTCATGCTGGCGCTGGGACGCGCGCTCGGCGAGACCATGGCGGTGACCTTCATCATCGGCAACTCGTTCCGGATCTCCTCGTCGATCTTCGCCCCGGGCACGACGATTTCGGCGGCGATCGCCTCCGAGTTCGCCGAGAGCGACGGCCTGCACCAGTCCGGCCTGATCCTGCTCGGTCTGCTCCTGTTCGTGCTGACGTTCTTCGTGCTCGCAGCCGCCCGATTGATGCTGATGCGCCTCGAAACCAAGGCCGGGAAGTGAAGCCATGAACCCGATCTATGCACGCCGCCGCCGCGGAGACATCATCATTCGCGGTCTCTGCATCGCAGCCGCCGCGTTCGGCGTCACCTGGCTCGCGCTGATCCTGGTCACGCTGTTCTACAACGGCCTGGCCGGGCTCAGCTTCCAGGTCTTCACCGCCGACACGCCGCCGCCCGGATCGACCGAGGGCGGCCTGCGCAACGCCATCGTCGGCTCGTTGATCATGACCGCGATCGGCGTCGGCATCGGCGCGCCGCTCGGCATGTTCGCCGGCACCTATCTCGCCGAATACGGCCGCAACGACAGGCTGACCTCGGTCATCCGTTTCATCAACGACATCCTGCTCTCGGCGCCCTCGATCATCATCGGCCTGTTCATCTACGGCGCAGTGGTGGTGCCGATGCGCGGCTTCTCGGCCATTGCAGGCGCGTTGGCGCTCGCCGTGATCGTGATCCCGGTCGTCGTGCGTACCACGGAGGACATGCTGCTGCTGGTGCCGAACCCGCTTCGTGAAGCCGCCAGCGCACTCGGCCTTCCGCGTTCGCTGGTGATCAAGCGCATCGCCTATCGCGCGGCACGGGCCGGCCTGATCACCGGCGTGCTGCTCGCCACCGCACGCGTCGCCGGCGAGACGGCGCCGCTGCTGTTCACTGCGCTCTCGAACCAGTTCTTCAGCCTGGGCCTGGACAAGACGATGGCCAACCTGCCGGTGACCATCAACAATTTCGTGCAGAGCCCCTACGCCTATTGGAAGCAGCTCGCCTGGAGCGGCGCGTTGTTGATTACCCTGACCGTGCTTGCCCTTAACATTGGCGCGCGCATCATCGGCGCCGAGAGGACTCCGAAATGAGTGAAATGTCTGTTTCCGTCAGTGCGCCGACCGTTCACCCCGGCTCGCAGCCGCTTCCCGAGGCGCCCGCCAAGGTCACGGCGCGCAACCTCAACTTCTACTATGGCGATCACCACGCGCTGAAGAACATCAACCTGGTGCTCGGCGCCAACCGCGTCACGGCCTTCATCGGCCCGTCCGGCTGCGGCAAGTCCACCCTGCTGCGTATCTTCAACCGGATGTACGATCTCTATCCGGGCCAGCGCGCGGACGGTCAGCTGTTGCTCGACCAGACCAACATCCTCGACCCCAAGCTCGACCTCAACCTGCTGCGCGCGCGCGTGGGCATGGTGTTCCAGAAGCCGACGCCGTTCCCGATGACGATCTACGAGAACATCGCCTTCGGCATCCGTCTCTACGAGAAGATCTCGAAATCCGAGATGGACGGCCGGGTCGAGAAGGCGCTGCGTGGCGGCGCGCTGTGGAACGAGGTCAAGGACAAGCTCAACGCCTCCGGCCTCTCGCTCTCCGGCGGTCAGCAGCAGCGCCTCTGCATTGCCCGCACCGTCGCGGTGCGGCCCGAGGTGATCCTGTTCGACGAGCCCTG
This sequence comes from Bradyrhizobium sp., assembly GCF_016462955.1. Taxonomy (GTDB): domain Bacteria; phylum Pseudomonadota; class Alphaproteobacteria; order Rhizobiales; family Xanthobacteraceae; genus Bradyrhizobium. The sequence continues at coordinate 21,318 of NZ_JAEMSD010000054.1, forward strand.
CTCGGCGCTCGATCCGATCTCGACCGCCAAGGTCGAGGAGCTGATCCAGGAACTGTCCGAGAACTACACGATCGCGATCGTCACCCACAACATGCAGCAGGCGGCGCGCGTCTCCGACAAGACCGCCTTCATGTATCTCGGCGAGCTGATCGAGTTCGACGACACCAGCAAGATCTTCACGTCGCCGACCGATCGGCGCACGCAGGATTACATCACCGGCCGGTTCGGCTGAGGAGACGGAACATGGGTTCTGAACATACTGTAAAGGCCTTCGACAGCGACCTCCAGGAGCTCACGCGCCTCGTCGCCGAAATGGGCGGCATCGCCGAGCGCATGATCGTCGATTCCGTCGACGCGCTGATCCGCCGCGACGTCGCGCTCGGTCAGCGCGTCGTCGCCACCGACGCCGATATCGACGCGCTGCAGAAGCGTATCGAAGAGCGCGCGGTGCTCACGATCGCCCGCCGCCAGCCGATGGCGGTAGACCTGCGCGAGATCGTCGGCGCCATGCGCGTCGCGACCGATCTCGAGCGCATCGGCGACCTTGCCAAGAACATGGGCAAGCGCGTGGCGGCACTGGAAACGGACTTCCACCCGCTGAAGCTGTTTCGCGGCCTAGAGCACATGACCGACCTCGTGCAACAGCAGGTCAAGTCGGTGCTGGACGCCTATGCCGCGCACGATTTGCCGGCGGCGATGGCGGTGTGGAAGGGCGACGAGGAAGTCGACGCGATCTGCACCTCGCTGTTCCGCGAGCTCCTCACCTACATGATGGAGGATC
>NZ_JAEMSD010000440.1:0-1089 GCF_016462955.1 Bradyrhizobium sp.
AAGCTGATCGAGGCCGGCCTCGTCGGCGCGGGCGTCAACATCGTGCATGGCAACGATCTGCCCGATGACCTGCTCGATCGTCTCGTCGATCTCGGCGTGTCCTTCTCGATCACGCCGGAGAACGAAATGATCCAAGGCCACGGCTTCCCGATCACCGGACGGCTGCTCAAGCGCGGCGTGCGCCCGACCATCGGCGTCGATCTGGAGTCCGTGCTGGCGGGTGACCTCCTCTCCGCCGCCCGCATCGCGCTCTCGATGCAGCGGGCGCTCGACAATGCGGAATCGCGACAAGCGAGCGGAACCATTCCCGCGACAACCACCATTCCCGTGCGCGAAGCGCTGCGCTGGATCACGACGGAAGGCGCCCGCATGCTCGGGCGCGCGCACCAGATCGGCTCACTGACACCGGGAAAGCTCGCCGACCTCGTCGTCATCGACGCCTCCGGTCTCGATCTCGTTCCCGTGCATGATCCCGTCGCAACCGTCGTGATGCAGACGAGCCTTGCCAATATCGAGGCCGTCATGATCGGCGGCAGCTGGAAGAAGCGGGATGGCCGCTTGCTGGTCGACGGGCTGGAGGCGAAGAAACAGCTGCTTGCGCAATCCGGCCAGCGGCTGGTGCAAGACATCGAACGACAGGGCCGCGCTGCGTGACGGTGCCAATGGACAACAACAATGACTGACGTTTCGAAGACTATCGCTTTCATCGGAGTCGGCAAGATGGGTCTGCCGATGTCGGTGCTCGTCGCCAAGGCCGGCTACGCGGTGACCGCATTCGACCAGAGCGCGGCACGGAGCAACGAAGCCCGCGGGCAAGGCATTGCGATTGCCGCATCACCGGCCGAGGCCGTGAGCGGCAAGGCGGCTGTCGTGACGTCCCTGCCCGATGACATGGCGTTACGCGGCGCGCTGCTCGGCCCTGCCGGCATCATCGCCGCGATGCAGCCCGGTGCCGTTCTCGTCGAAACCAGCACCGTGAGCGTCGAAGCGTCCAGCGAGGTTGCCGCCGCGGCGCAGGCACGTGGCATTTCCTATCTGCGCTCGCCGGTCTCCGGCAATGCCAGCATCGTTCACACCGGCGCGCTGACC
>NZ_JAEMSD010000440.1:1099-5812 GCF_016462955.1 Bradyrhizobium sp.
GTCGGGGCCGAAGGACGCCTTCGAAAGCGCGAAGCCACTGTTCGGCGCCTTCACCCGTGCCCAGACCTATCTGGGGCCGGCCGAGGAAGCCCGCTACGCCAAACTATCTGTCAATCTCATGATCGCCGTGTCGGCCGCGATGATGGCCGAGAGCCTGGCGCTGGCGCGCAAAGGCGGCATCGCCTGGCAGGACATCCTGAAGGTGCTCGACGACAGCGCCGTGGCCTCGCCGATGGTGAAATACAAGACTGCGCCGCTGCGGACGCGCGATTTCGAGTCGACGTTCTCCTGCAAGCAGATGGCCAAGGACCTCGATCTCATCCTCGGTGCCGGCCACGCCGTCGGCGTGCCGCTGCAGCTCGCCGCGCAGGTGCGCGAGACCTATGGCGCGCTGGTCGCACAGGGCGACGGCGACACTGATTTCATCGCGACCGTCAAACATCTCGAACGGCTGTCCGGCCTCGGCGAGCCGAAGCTGTGATCAACGGAGGCCCAGATGCGTAACTTCAACGAGAGCACGATCACGGACGCGGTGCTGGAGCGGATCGCGGGCGCGAGCGACCCGCGCATCAAGGAGGTGAGCGAAGCGCTGGTGCGTCACCTTCACGCCTTCGTCCGCGAGGTGCGGCCGACCCAGAAGGAATGGGAGTTCGGCATCGACTTCCTGACCCGCACCGGGCACATGTGCAACGACAAACGCCAGGAATTCATCCTGCTGTCGGACACGCTCGGCGTCTCCATGCTGGTCGACGCCATCAACCATCCGGTGCCGGAAGGCGCCACCGAGACCACGGTGCTCGGGCCGTTCTTCGTCCAGGCTGCGCCGGAAAAGGACAGCGGCGCCGACATTTCCGGCCCGATGGAAGGCGATCCGATGCTTGTCACCGGCTCGGTCTCGACCGCCGACGGAAAGCCGCTCGCGGGGGCGGTGGTCGACGTCTGGCATTCCGACGACGACGGCTACTACGACGTCCAGCAGCTCGACAAGATCGGCGATCTCGCGATGCGCGCGCGTTTCCACACCGATGCGAACGGCCGCTTCCATTTCTGGTCGATCAAGCCTGCCGCTTATCCCATTCCGCATGACGGGCCGGTCGGCGACATGCTGGAGGCGCAGGGACGTCATCCCTGGCGTCCTGCCCATGTGCACTTCATGATCTCGGCGCCCGGTTTCGAGCAGCTGGTGACGCACGTGTTCGTTGCCGGCGACCAGTATCTCGACAGCGACGTGGTGTTCGGCGTCAAGGACAGCCTGATCCGGGAGTTCGTCCGTCATCCCGCCGGCCGTGCGCCGGATGGTCGCATGGTGGAGCGCGCGTATTTTCATCTCAACTACGATTTCGGCCTGAAGCAGCTCGCGAGTAACGCCAGAGCCGCTTAAGCTGGACGTCGGACCAACAAGAGTCCGATAACGGGAGCAGACGGGAGCTTGAGGATGGGACCGCGGGTCAGCACGGGCATATTGGCCGAGCGCCTCGCCGGCATGATCGGCCAGCGCGCAAGCGTCGCGCGCGTCGTGCTCGATCAGCATGGGCAGAGCGAGTCGCACTATCGGAGCCTGCCGCCGGACATCGTCGTCTTTCCGGAGACGACACGGGAGGTCGCCGAGATCGTCAAGCTCTGCGCCAGCGCGGGCATGCCGATCGTCCCGTTCGGCGCCGGCACCTCGCTCGAAGGCAATGCAGCCGCGGTCGCGGGCGGCGTCTGCTTCGACTTCGCGCGGATGAACAAGGTACTGGCCGTGCACGACAGCGATATGGACGTCGTGGTGCAACCCGGTATCACCCGCAAGCAGCTCAATGCGGAGCTGCGCAACACCGGCCTGTTCTTCCCAATCGACCCCGGCGCCGACGCTTCGATCGGCGGTATGACCTCGACGCGCGCCTCGGGCACGATGGCGGTGCGCTACGGCACCATGAAGGACAATGTCATGGCGCTCGAGGTGGTGCTGGCCGATGGCCGCGTGATCCGCACCGCGCGACGCGCGCGCAAATCGGCGGCCGGGTATGACCTCACGCGCATGTTCGTTGGCGCGGAGGGCACGCTCGGAATCATCACCGAGATCACGCTGAAGGTTCATCCGGTGCCGCAGGCGATCTCGGCCGCGGTGTGCAGCTTCGATACCCTCCACGATGCGGTGGATACCGCGATCTCCGTGATCCAGTCCGCAATTCCCGTGGCGCGCGTCGAGCTGCTCGACGACGTCATGATGCGCGGCATCAACGCTTATGCAAAACTCGGCTATCGCGAGGCGCCCACGCTGTTCTTCGAATTCCACGGCTCGGAGAACTCGGTTGCCGAGCAGGCCGAGGCGGCGCAAGCCATCGCCGCCGACCATGGCGGCCATGGCTTTGCCTGGGCGAAGGCGCCAGAAGATCGCAGCCGGCTCTGGCACGCCCGCGACAACACCCTGTATGCCGGCCTCGGCCTAAGACCTGGCGCGCGGGCCGTGATCACCGATGTCTGCGTGCCGATCTCTCGGCTGGCGGAATGCCTGACCGAAACGCGGCGCGATGCGGACGAGCACGGCTTCACCGCGCCGATCGTCGGCCATGTCGGCGACGGCAATTTCCACATGCTGATCCTGATCGATCCGGCGAGGCCCGAAGAGGCCGAGGGCGCCAAGGCGCTGCAGGCCCGCATGGTCGCCCGCGCCATCGCCATGGACGGCACCTGCACCGGCGAGCACGGCATCGGGCTCGGCAAGATCGATTATCTCGCCGACGAGCTCGGCGAGGCCGTCGACGTGATGCGGTCGATCAAGACTGCGCTCGATCCGAATGGGCTGATGAACCCCGGAAAGATCTTTTCAGGCGGAGCCAAGACATGAGTGCAAAGTCATGAGTGCAAAGTCATGAGCGACGCGCTCCCGATCGAGGTCACCTCGCCGACGCCGCTGCTGGAGCTGCGCGGCATCAGCAAGGAATTCCCCGGCGTCAAGGCGCTGGACGACGTGTCCTTTGCCGTCCATCCCGGCGAAGTCCACATGCTGCTCGGCGAGAACGGCGCCGGCAAATCGAGCCTGATGAAAGTGCTCTGCGGCGCCTACCGCGCCGACGCCGGTGAGTTCTACTACAAGGGCGAGACGGTCGCGATCAATTCCACCGCGGATGCGCAGAAGCTCGGCATTGCCGTGATCTTCCAGGAATTCTCGCTGGTCCCCCATCTCGACATCGCTCAGAATATCTTCCTGGGACGCGAGCCGAGGGGCCGCATTCCCGGCACCATCGACCGCCGTAAGATCCTGGCCGATGCGAGGCGGGTGCTCGGCGCGATCGGCTTCGACATCGATCCCTCCACCACCGTCGACAAGCTCGGCGTCGCCCAGCAGCAGATGGTCGAGATCGCCAAGGCGATCAGCCAGAACGCCCGCATCCTCGTCATGGACGAGCCGACCGCGGCGCTGTCCGACCGCGAGACCGAGCTCTTGTTCGCCTTGATCGGGCGGCTGAAGGCTGACGGCGTCTCGATCGTCTATATTTCGCACCGCATGGCTGAGGTGTTCGCGCTCGGCGATCGCATCACGGTGCTGCGCGACGGCCGCCGCATCGACGGCGTCAGGCCGGCCGATGTCACACCGGACCAGCTGGTTCGCATGATGGTCGGTCGCAACGTCGACATGACCTATCCGCGTCATTTCGCCGACAAACCTGGCGAGGTGCTGCTCGAGGTCAAGAGCCTGAGCGCGCCGACCGGCATCTCCGACATCAACATCGAGGTGCGCCGGGGCGAGATCGTCGGCCTGTGCGGCCTGGTCGGCTCCGGCCGCAGTGAGGTCGCCCGCGCCATCTTCGGCGCCGATCCCGTGACCTCGGGCGAGATCATCTTCGACGGCAAGAGCATCTCCGGCGAACCGGACCTTGCCGCCCGCCGCGGCATCGCGCTGATCCCCGAGAGCCGGAAGAGCGAGGGTCTCGCGCTGCTGCGCTCGGTCAGCGACAATCTCGTCGTGTCGGCGCTGCGAAAGCTGTTTCCGAGCGGGATGTTCGACCAGCGCAGGGCCCAGCGCACCGCGGACGGCCTGATCCGCCAGCTGCGCATTGCGACCCCGAGCGCACGCCAGACCGTCGGCCTGCTGTCGGGCGGCAACCAGCAGAAGGTCGTGATCGGCAAATGGCTTGCGGCGGGATCGAAGCTCTTCATCTTCGACGAGCCGACGCGCGGCATCGACATCGGCGCCAAGTCTGAGATCTTCGCGCTGATCGACCGCCTCGTCGCGGAGGGTGCAGCGGCCCTTATGATCTCGTCCGAGCAGGTCGAGATCTGCCACGTCTGCGACCGCGCCTATGTGATGCGCGAGGGTCGCATCGCCGGCCACCTGACGCGCAGCGAATTGACCGAGGAGAACATCGTGCGATTGGGGATGCATCATGCGTGAGGCCGCGGTCGTCGCTCAACCTAATCCGCTGCAGCGCATTCCCGGCGTTGCCATGGTGCTGGTGCTGCTGATCGCGCTGTTCAGCGTGATCGCGCCCGGCTTCCTGTCGGTCGCCAACCTCTCCAACGTGCTGGTGCAGTCGACCATCCTGACCATGCTCGCGCTGCCGATGACGCTGATCATCATGACCGAGGGGCTCGACCTGTCGATGGGCGCGGTGCTGACGCTGACCTCGCTCTGCGTCGCGATCGTGTCGCTCGCGACGAAATCGATGTTGCTGGGCCTCGGCGCCGGCCTGCTGGTCGGCACGGCCTTCGGCCTCGCCAATGGCTGGC
>NZ_JAEMSD010000883.1 GCF_016462955.1 Bradyrhizobium sp.
GCGTTGAACGCGGCCGTACGCGGACTGACGCGGCCCCTCGCGCTCGACGGCATCCGCATCAATGCGGTCGCGCCCGGCAACATCCTCGCCGCCGACGGCACCTGGGCGCGCAAACTCGCCGAGAACAGGACTGCGGTCGAGGACATGCTTGCGCGCGAGGTGGCGTTGCGCCGGCTCGGCAAGCCGGAAGAGGTTGCCGACCTCGTCGCCTTCCTCGCCTCGCCGCGCGCGGCGTTCATTACCGGCAGCGTCATGGTAGCCGACGGCGGCCAATTGCGCAGCTGAACAGGAGCTCTCGATGGCAAGCCCGTCCTCACGCTATGACCTGACCGGCCGCACCGCTCTCGTGACCGGTGCAGGCGGCCTGCTCGGCCGGCAGCATGTCGCCGCGCTCTCCGAGGCCGGCGCGCGTGTCGTCGTCACCGACGTCGGGCTTGCGCAGGCCGAAGCCGCCGTTGCCGCGATCAAGCAGAACGCGCCGTCCGCCGACCTGATCGCGCTTGCGATCGACGTCACCGCGCTCGATTCGGTGTGCGCTGCCAACGAGCAACTTTCCGGCCGCGGTGTCTCCGTCGACATTCTCGTCAATAACGCGGCGATCGACCCCAAGGTCACGTCCGCGCCGGGCGTGATGCATTCGTCGCGTTTCGAGGCGTTTCCGGTGCCGCAATGGCAGACCGAGATCGCCGTGGGCCTGACCGGCGCGATGCTGTGCGCACAGGTATTTGGCGGCGCGATGGCCGCGCGTGGCCGCGGTGTGATCCTCAACATCGCCTCAGATCTCGGTGTGATCGCACCGGACCAGCGGCTCTACCGCCAACCGAAGGTCACGCGCGAGGAGGAACAGCCGGTGAAGCCGGTGACTTATTCCGTGATCAAGCACGGCTTGATCGGGCTGACGAAATATCTAGCCACGTACTGGGCCGATCGCGGCGTCCGGGTCAACGCGATCTCGCCCGGCGGCGTCTTCAATAACCAGGACCCGGCCTTCGTCGAACGGCTGACGCGCCTGATTCCGATGGGTCGCATGGCCGATGTCGAGGAATACCGTGCGGCGGTGCAGTTCCTCTGCTCGGATGCCTCGAGCTACATGACCGGACAGAACCTCGTCATGGATGGCGGCCGGAGCGTGTGGTAGCGGCGGCCGGCCACTCGCGATGAACCAGACCTGCCGTACACGACGGGTCGGCGATTGTCACAGATCGAAAGCAGATCAGGGGTGAATGGTCACTCAGCCAATTGGCCGGGACTTAGTTAGGCACCGCGGAACGGCGAAACAACCGAGTTCTGTCGGCCAACACCCACGGAAGGATCGGGCGGCCCAGCTTCTGCCAGCGCTCCTCCAGAATGATCGCGGCCAACAGAGCGGCAATCTTGATCCAGTATGTCGGAGTCGCCACGAAGTTCAGCATGCCGCCGATGTACATCACGTAGAAGCCATACAGCACGTAGAACGACAAAGCTGCAGTCAGATATCGCCCGGCAACGATTGAGCGAACCATGATTGCGGAAATGAGAGCGGCCAGCCACGCGACCCCCAGCAGAAAGAACCAGCTCAAATA
>NZ_JAEMSD010000884.1:0-882 GCF_016462955.1 Bradyrhizobium sp.
AGGCCGCCGATGCGGTCGGCGAGCTGGTCGATCAGCCGTTCGGCGAGCGTCCTGCTGGATGCGGTGTCCAATACTGCAAGCTGTGCGGCGGACATGTCTTCGGCTTCCTCCCGTCAGAGCCGTTCGCCGGCCCTCCGCGGCATTCGCATTCCATTTGCGACTTAGAGGATGATTCGCCGCCGCCGTCTTGCCTGAGCGTGCACTACAGCTTGTAGGCGGTGCGGAATCCGCCCCAGTGCCGGCCCTGCACGCGGATCGGGACGTCGATCTCGCGCATCATCACGGTGTTGCCGTTGCCCATGTCGCGCGCATAGCTCTGGACCAGGTACGAGCGCAGGTTGCGGGCGGCAGCCAGCCCCGCCGGATCGTTGAAGATGCGCCGGTTGCGGCTGTTGGCTGTGTTCCAGGCGACGTCGCCCGGCCGCTGCGGATGCGAATAGATCTTGTTGTGAACCGGCAGGAAGCCGTTGCGGTCGACCATGGCGCAGAACGCCAGGCGTTTGTCCTTGGCCAGGAAGGCTTCCTGGAACGGCGGCAGCGCGCGGTCGGCCCAGTCCAGATACTTCGTGCGATATTGCTGCGGATCGGTTCCGGCAATTTCCACATAGTCCGTGTCGAACAGGTCCTCCAGCTTGACCTCGCCGCGCGCGACCGCCTGCTCGAAGATCTTCGTCAGCGCAGTGCCCGCCTCCATGGCGCGGGTGACGGACTCGGTGTTCTCCTCATGGATCGACCAGAGCTTGTCCTCGATCCTTTCGTTGAGCGCGGCGGTGGCAGCAACGAATTGCGTACGAGCGCCGGCCTTGGATTGCTCGACCACGCGCAGGCGGCAGGCCCCGATGTCCTCCAGGCTGCCCTCGATCGTCGCCTGCGGTGCAAGCC
>NZ_JAEMSD010000884.1:892-1561 GCF_016462955.1 Bradyrhizobium sp.
GTGCAAGCCGGCTGGCATCCGCGCCGCCGATCAGCACGCCGTCCATCGCGATCTCGTAGACCGGCATCACGCCGCGCGCGGTCTCGAACTTGAGGTGGCAGGGCAGCCGCTCGGTCTTGCGGCGGTCGTCGTGCTCGCTCTGGCGCAGCAGCACCGCGCAACGCGATTTCAGCTTCCGGGCGAACGTGGTGACGGCCCGGCCGGCATTGGCGACACTCTCGCCATGGGTTTCGGCCGCCTTGGTCGCAGCGTCGATCTCGGCCGCGCTCTCGCCGACCGAGACGATGAACTCCGAAGCGCTGGCGGCATTGCCGGAGACTTCGCTGGTCGTGGCGTTCTGCTCGGCGACCGCGCCGTTGACGGTGTCGAACACCGGGCGGATCGCCTCGATCGCCTGCGAAATGCGATGCACGGCGTCGGCGGAGCCGGCGGCGTCGCGCTGCAGCGCGTCGATCTTCTTCGTGATCTCTTCGGTCGCGCTCTGGGTCTGCACCGCGAGCGCCTTGACCTCGGTGGCGACGACCGCAAAGCCCCTTCCTGCAGCGCCGGCGCGCGCGGCCTCGATGGTCGAGTTGAGCGCGAGCAGCGTGGTCTGCCGCGCGATCTGCGCGATCAGGTTGACGACATTGCCGATGGCCGCCGACGACTCGCGCAGCCGGTCGACATTGG
>NZ_JAEMSD010000441.1:0-3751 GCF_016462955.1 Bradyrhizobium sp.
GCATGAGCGACGGCCTTCCCAGCGCCGGCAGATGTGCTAGCCTTTTTGCGTCTGCCTGGAGCAGACGCCGAAACTTCGCCTCTCGACTAGCAAAACAAATAATCGCAGCCCAGGCGGCTGCCTTAGGGGAGTGACGCGATGACATCGATGTTCCATCGATCCGTGTTGGCGCTTGCGGCCGTGGCCCTTCTCGCGGGGACCAGCGCCGGCAATGCGCAACAGCAAGACAAGAACCGGGCGCTGAAGAAATACGAATCCGGCACCAAGGAATTCTGGACCCATCCGCCGGAGGACTGGTTCCTCGGCGACGAGACCGAGGCGCAGAAGGGCCTCGCGCCGCCCTCGGGCCCGCCGACCGGCGCCTCCGATGCCGAGCTCGCCAACATCGTCAAGAAGATCAAGCTGCCCTCGGGCTTCAAGATCGAGGTCTATGCCTCGGGCGTGCTGGCGGCACGGCAGATGGCCTGGGGTGACAAGGGCACGCTGTTCGTCGGCTCGTTCGGTCTCGGCAACGTCTATGCCATCAAGGACAACAACGGAAAGAAAGAGGTCAAGACCGTCCTCAAGGGCCTGAACATGCCCACCGGCCTCGCCTTCCGGGACGGCGCGCTCTACGTCATCGCCGTCGACAAGCTGATCCGCTACGACAACGCGGAGGCCAATCTCGACAATCTCGGCCAGGGCAAGGTCGTCTATGACGACATGCCGTCCTATGCCGCCCATGGCTGGAAGTACATCGCGGTCGACAAGGAAGGCTGGTTCTTCCTGCCGTTCGGACCGCCCTTCAACATCGGCATCCCGCCGACCAGCGTGTCGCAGATCCGCCGCGTCGATCCCAAGACCGGCAACGCGGAAATCTGGGCGCTCGGCGTTCGCAATTCGGTCGGCGGCGACGTCGACCCGCGCACCGGCAAGCTCTGGTTCACCGAGAACGCTCGCGACTGGATCAGCGATGATCTGCCCAGTGACAAGCTGAACATGATCAATCGGATCGGTGAGCATTTCGGCTACCCGTATTGCCACCAGGGCAATCTGCCCGATGACAAGTTCGCGATGGGCCACAAATGCTCGGAGTTCACGCCGCCGGTGCTGAATCTCGGCGCCCATGTCGCGCCGCTCGGCATGAAGTTCTATACCGGCGACCAGTTCCCCGCCGAGTACAAGAACAACATCCTGATCGCCGAGCACGGCTCTTGGAACAGGCACAAGTACCAGGGCGCACGCATCGTGCGCGTGATCGTCGGGCCCGACGGCAAGAACCCCAAGCGGGAGATCTTCGCCTCCGGCTGGCTCGAGGGTGACCAGGGCTATCTCGGCCGTCCCAACGACATCATCCTCGCCAAGGACGGATCGATCCTCGTCGCCGACGACTGGGCCGGAGCGATCTATCGCATCAGCTACAGCAAGAAATAGCGCGACCCGACGGAGAGGCTGCGACCGCGTGACGGCCGCAGCCTCTTTTGCTTGTGACATGCTTGCGATGGAACACGTTTGTCATGCCCGGGCTTGATCCGGGCATCCATCAACGGGAAACTTTCTGCAAAAGCGATGGATTGCCGGGCCTACGCTTTGCCGAAGAGGCTTCGGCCTTGCAGGCGGGTCAAGCCGGGCAATGACGGTCGGAGAGATTGAGACATGCGGGTCGTTCGGTTTGGAATTCTGTCGGCGGCGCTCCTGCTCGCGCCGGCTGCTACGGCCGCCGACAATGCCGCGATCAAGGAGAAGGCGGCCGTCTGCTCCGGCTGCCACGGCGAGAACGGCATCTCGCAGACCGAGAACATCCCCTCTCTGGCCGGCCAGCCCGATCAGTTCCTGCAATGGCAGCTGGTGTTCTTCCGCGCCGGCGCGCGCAAGAACGAGCAGATGCAGCCGATCGTCGAGCAGATGACGAACGAGGACATTCGCAACTTCGGAGCCTACTTCTCGCAGCTCGCGCCGCCGAAGGGGGGCGAGGACAGCGATCCGGACCTGTCGAAAAAGGGCGCGCAGGTGGCCGTCGGCCGCCGCTGCGCCTCATGCCATACGGACAACTATGCCGGCACCAAGGCGGTGGCGCGGCTCGCCGGCCAACGCCAGGAATATCTCGTCAAGGCGCTGCACGATTACAAGGCCGGCCAGCGCATCGGCAACGGCGTCGCCGCGATGGTCGATGTCGCCTATCGCATGAGCGACGAGGAAATCACCGCGGTGTCGCACTATCTGGCGCATCTGAAATAGTGCGACGCTCGGTGTTGCGGCAAACACAGCGCGTCATCCCGGGGCGCGCAAAGCGCGAGCCCGGGACGACACCGATCGTGTGGTGAAGACCTACCCCGCCCGCTGCTTCTCATACGCCTTCAGATGTGTATACGCGATGCGCAGCTTCGGCACCGGCACCTTGGCGGCATCGGCGCGCGCGATGAGATCGCCGATGACGTGATCGGCTTCGACCGGCAGGCCCGCCTTGATGTCGCGGTACATCGAGGCCGTCATCGGCGATCCCTCGGCGGTGAGGTTGCCCTTCACCCGCTCGAAGAACGGCCCGCCCGGCGGATAGCCGGACGCTGCGGCGACCGCGCTGGTCTCGTCCAGCATGCCGAGCAGGAAATCCCGGCCGCCGGGAGCCGCAAGGATATCGCCGACCGAGGCGCGCATCAGGCTGGTGCTTGCAGCGAGCGATGAGAGGAACACCCATTTCTCCCACATGTCCTGCATGATGTTCTGGCTGGCGGTGGCGCCGTTGATGCCGCTCTTGAAGGCCTCGTCGATCGCTTTCACCCGGTCGGACATCCCGCCGTCGCGCTCGCCGTAATTGATCGACTGCATCGGCTGGAGCTGCACCACCTCGCGCTTCTCGTTCAGTGTCGCGGCGATGGCGCAGAGGCCGCCGAGCATGCGATCCTTGCCGAACCTGGCATCCAGCGTGTCGAGATGCTTCATGCCGTTGAGCATCGGGATGATCGCGGTGTTCGGCCCCACCGCCGGGGCGAATGATTTGATGGCATCGTCAAGGTCGAACGCCTTGCAGCTGAGCAGGACGACGTCGAACTTGTCCTTGATCGCGTCCGCCTGCACGGTCGGTGGGTTCTTCAGGGTCACATCGCCGTTCGGGCTCTTGATGACGAGGCCGGCGCTTGCAAGCTCGCTGGCGCGCCGCGGCCGGACCAGGAAGGTGACGTCGCGGCCGGCCTGCAACAGCCTGCCGCCGAAATAGCCGCCGATGGCGCCGGCGCCGACCACGAGGATACGCATGAAAGGCTCCGTTATTGTTGTTCTTCAGAAAGAGGCGAATGGCGAATAGGGAGTAGCGAATAGAATGGCAAGTGACGAAACGCGAGTCACGTTTCCACTACTCGCCATTCGCCTTTCCCTACTCGCCCTTCACCATCTCCTCGACATCGCGCAGCTGCTCCTTGCCGAAGAACATCTCGCTGCCGACGAAGAAGGTCGGCGAGCCGAAGGCGCCGCGGGCGACCGCCTCCTCGGTGTTCTTGATCAGCCTGGCCTTCACCTCGGGTTCCTGGCCGCGGGCAAGCAGCTTCTGGGCGTCGAGACCGGAAGACGCCAGCGCCTTCGCCGCGATTTCAGGGTCGTCCATCTTCTTCGGCTCGCGCCACATGTGATGGAAGGCCGCCTCGACATATTGTTCGAACACGCCCTCGAGCTGCGCAGCGATCGCCGTGCGCATCAGGTTCAGCGTATTGACGGGAAAATGCGGATTCCAGACGTAAGGCTGGACCTTGAAGCGCTTGACGAAGCGCTCGGTCTCGAC
>NZ_JAEMSD010000441.1:3761-5795 GCF_016462955.1 Bradyrhizobium sp.
GTCTCGACCGAGTGGAACTCCCGCTTGTTCTTGATGCCGGCGAGCGTCTCGGCCGGCGACTTGTTGTTGGTCGACTTGAAGATGCCGCCGAGCAGAATCGGCACATAGTCGAACTTGACGCCGATGCGCTGCTCGATCGCCGGTATAGCCAGATGACTGAGATAGGCGTTGGGACTGCCGAAATCGAACAGGAATTGCGGGGCGGTGCGGGTCAACTTTTCTTCTCCCTCGGGGCAATTTTTCGCGCATTGTGGCGCAGCGCACGCCACAGGTCCACCGTTTAATGACGATCGTAATATTCTGGCGTTCAGATCAGGCGTTCGATCGCGCGCTTGCGCCACACCAGGAAGTAATAGCCCATCTGCAAGACGAACATGGCGCAGAACACGATCGGATAGGCGGCCCATACGCCCTGGAGGCCGATCGTGCGGCTCAGGATCACCGCGGCCGGCAGCTCGATGGCGACGATGGCGAAGATCGACAGCAGCATCGGCGTCAAGGCCACGCCTGCGGCGCGCATCGCGCCTGAGAACACCGTGGCGAGGCCGAACGGCACCGAGCTCCACAAGGCGATGTAAAGCAGCTGCTTCGCCAGATCGAGCACGGCGCCGTCGGTGATGAAGATGCCGAGCACGGCGCGCGGAGCCAGATAGATCAGCGCCACCAGCCCGCCGGTGAGCACGAGATTGAACACGAGACCGGTGCGCACGATGCCGTCGAGCCGGGCCCTGTCGCCGCCGCCGATCGCCTGCGCGCCGAGGATCGAGACCGCGATCGAGATCGACATCGCCGTGAACTGCGTGTAGCCCATCACCTGGTTGACGGCGCCGTACGCGGCCGTCGCGCTCGAGCCGTAGCTGTTGACGAGGCCGAGCAGCACCAGCTCGGCGATTGCCATGGCCACCATGCCGATGGCGCTCGGCAGTCCGATGCCGAGGATCTTTCCGAGCACGGCGCCGTCCAGCCGCAAGTGACGCAGCAGCGCGGCGTCCGGCGCCAGTGCGTGTTTCTTCCGCAGCAGAAAGGCGGCGAGCGCGATCAGCGTCAGCGCGTTGGCAATCGCGGCCGCCCAGGCGGGACTGGTGATGCCCAGAGACGGCAATCCGGACGCGCCGCGGATCAGCACGGGCGTCAGGACCAGGCCGATCGCCGTCGACAAAGCCAGCGCCAGCAGCGGTGTCAGCGCATCGCCGACGCCACGGATCATCGACGTCATCAGCAGGAAGACGAAGCCGAGTGGCATCGTCAGCAGCATGATGCTCGCATAGGCGCTGGCCTGATCGAGAATGTCTACGGGCGTGGCCAGCGCCATCATCAGTTCGCGGCTGAAGAACCCGCCGATCAGCGCAAGCGAGATCGACAGCAACAGGCCAATTGCGAGCGCGGTACCCGCGACGCGCTTGATCCGATCGTGCTCTCCCGCCCCGAAGGCCTGGCCGATCAGCACGGTGGCGCCGGTGCTCAGGCCCATGACGAAGGCGAACAAGAAGAACATCACCGGGAAGAAGGCCGAGACCGCCGCGAGCGCGTCGATGCCGATCATCTGGCCGAGATAGACGTTGCTGACGGTGCCGAACAGGGATTGCAGCGCGTTGCTCAGCATCAGGGGTCCGAGGAAACGGAGGAACGTGGTCCAGAGCGGCTTTGAAGCGGACATGGATTGGCCTTTCATCAGGGCATGCGAAGCCATTGCCGCGCAAGGAGCGCGGCTCGGCCGTCGATTGAGTTGTGAGGTGCGCGCGGCTTAGGCGCGGTCGCTGTAGGCGAGCTTGACGATGTGGTCGCGGATATCAGTCGGCCAATCGGCGATCAGTCCGGTGAAGCGCCGCCGGTCGTCTGCGAACAGCGCCCGCGATGCCTCCTCGAACTGCGGCAAATCGCCGGCCATGGTCGACATGAAATGATAGGCCGCATCGCGCGCCTGGCGCGCGCGGTCCCTGTCGCCGCTGGCGCGCCGGGCCTCGTCGACCAGCTTGCGCAGCGCGACCGAAGCGCCACCGGCCTGCGCGTTGAGCCACTGCCAGTGCCGCGGCA
>NZ_JAEMSD010000055.1:0-8718 GCF_016462955.1 Bradyrhizobium sp.
GGTTCACATCGAGTGATACAATCTTTGTGTGGTTTTATAGGTAGCAGCGGCGGCTAAGATGATCGACATTGCTTCGATCATTGCCAAGCCCTGCCGATGCATCAACATTCAGAACAGCGCTGTACGGCTTGCGATAAGCCGCGAGAGTTCATCAGTCGCGAACCGGTACAAGACCGTTACGAGGTACGTTCGTACAAGTGCCCCGCTTGCAAGAGTATTTTGAAGATGGTCGAGCGCACCGAACCCACTATGTTTCCAAGACGCTAAGACTTCGGCGAGAACTCGCGCATGAACTGGCTTGCGTGTTCGATCTGCGCCCTAAGATATTCGGCCTGAAGTGACACGACTTCTTGAAAATTCTGGGCGGCGGCAAGCTTGCGCGCATATTCCAAAGACGTAGCGACGTTCTGTTGCGCGAAATTGAAGGCTAGGTCACCAGGCAATTTTGCTTGCTGAAAGAAAATGGAAAATGCCTTCTCAGTTTGATCTATGGTTTTTTGGACAAGCTCCCGCACCTCGCGTGGCACGTCAACCAATTGGTTTCGCATTCAGTGCCACCTGATAAGCGTGTACCGAAGCTTGCGGGCTTCAAGCTCGGATTCAAGCTGCGCCGCATAGGCACGCACGGTCGGCCCCACGAATCTGTATCGGCCACCATTGGCTTCGTCGGCCGCCACTTGCCGATGGATGCTCTGCCACATGGCGAGCAAGCTTTGGTCAGTAGAGTTTTTGAAGTTCATGTTCGCCCCGTCATCGCTTCCTGCCAGATCGTAGCAAAGGGATGCGCAAGACCGAAGAGCGAACAAAAGCATGGCTAACCCACTCGTCCGGTTAGCCAGACGCGACTGCCAAGCCTTTGCGAATTCTGGATTTCGCTTGACTAATGGCGCACCACTCGGAATAAAACTGCGAACTCTTACGTTATCGAAATCGCGGCTTTGAATTCTGCACATCCTGCCCAAAGTAATCGGCGGCGGTCATTGAACCCCTGTTGAAATTTCGGAGGGCCAGAAGCGGCATCATCTAGCGCGGCTGCATTCGCGCGCCTGCGTCAATGCTGATAGTTGTGGCGTTAAGATAGGCATTCTCGGCGATGTGCTTGACCAAACTGGCGAACTCGTGGGGTTGCCCCATCCTGTTCGGATAAAGGATCATACGGTCGACGATCGACTGCGAAACCTTCGGCGGTATGCCGGCGACCATCCCGGTGTCGAACAACCCCGGTGCAATGGAGACGACGCGAATGCCATGTTCAGCGAGGTCACGCGCGACAGGCAAGGTGAGGCCGACCACGCCGGCCTTGCTGGCGCTGTAGGCCGCCTGGCCCACCTGCCCTTGCGAGGCTGCGCCGGATGCGGTGTTGATGATGACGCCACGTTCGCCGCTCGGGCCCTCCGGTTGGTTGCAGGTCATAGCGAGCGCCGCAAAGCGGATGATGTTGAAGGTGCCGGTGAGATTGATGCCGATGACCTTGTTCCAGGTCGCCAGCGGAAACGGCTGCCCCTTCGATACGGTCTTGGCCGCATCGGCGACGCCCGCACAATTGACGGCGATATGAACCGCCTGGAATGCTTCGAGCACAGCCTCGATCGCGGAGCTAACGCTGGTCTCGTCGGCAACGTCGACAACACGCCCGAATGCCGCGCTCCCCAGTTCCCGGCAAAGATCGGCGAGCCGCGACTCGTCACGATCGAAGGCGGCGACACGCACGCCCGCCTTCGCCAGTGTGACGCACGATGCCCGCCCGAGCCCCGACGCCGCGCCGGTCACGATTGCAACTTTTCCATTCAACTGCATGAGAGCCCCTCTTGCTCGATCTTCTGTATCAGCGGCCAAGGATGGTGATGCAGGCTACCGCCTCTTCGATGCCCTGAAGGCCGCCGCCGTTTTCGGCGAGCGCGATGCGCGCCCCCTCGACCTGCCGCGGTCCCGCCTCGCCGCGCAGTTGCGCCACCAGTTCATGTACCTGCCCGATGCCGGTGGCGCCGACGGGATGTCCCTTGGATTCAAGTCCGCCGGACGGATTGACCGGTATAAGTCCGCCGAGCGCGGTGTCACCGCGCTCCGAAATGATGCCGCCTTCACCGAAATCGCAGAATCCGAGGTTCTCGATCTGGATGATCTCGCCCATGGCCGTCGCGTCATGCACCTCGGCGACAGCGACGTCGTCCGGGCCGATACCGGCCTTGTTGTAGGCCTTTTTCGCCGCGAGCGCGGTACAGTGCCGCTCCACTTCGGACGGGTCACGATCGCTACCGGTCTGGATGACCGATGCCAGCACGCGGATGGCCCGCGACTTGTCGAGACCAAGCCGCTTCAAGCCCGCCTCGGTCGCGAGGATCGCAGCCGCCGCACCGTCCGATATCGGCGAGCACATCGGAAGCGTCAGCGGATAGGTGATCGGCGGGGCATTCAGCACTTCGTCGACCGAATAGGCATTACGAAACTGCGCCAGCGGATTTTCCACGGAATGCCGATGGTTCTTCGCCGCCACCGCAGCAAGCTGGCGCTGCGTGGTGCCGAAGCGCTTCATGTGCTGACGTGAGAACGCGGCGTAGACATCCATGAACACGCTGTAGGGCTTGTCCGAGGTCGTGCCTTCCGGCACCTCGACACCCTCGCCGAGCGCTAGCAGCCTGTCGCGAATTTCGCCGTCGCGGCTGACGTCCCAGGCACTATCGAATGCCTCGAACATCAGCTTGCGATCTGTCGAGAACATCTTCTCGGCGCCGAGCGCGAGCGCAAAGTCCCCCTCACCCGCCTTAAGGAAAGTCACGGCAAGGTTGAACGCCGTGCTGCCGCTGGCACAGGCGTTCTCGACATTGACAACGGGAACGCCGCCGATTCCCATTTCGCGTAGCAGGATCTCGCCGCGGATCATGTGCTGGCGCTCCATATGGCCTTGCGACGCGTTGGCGAAGAAGGCCGCTTCGATGTCAGACTTCTGCAATCCCGCATCGCCGAGCGCGGCATCCACCGCGCTGCGCGACAGAGTCTTCATATCGATATCGAGCATGCGCCCAAACGGGGTCATGCCAACACCGACCACATAGATGTCGCTCATCGCGCCCTCCCTTGAGGATTGGAATCTTCTCTGGTCTCTACCTGCTAGTCCTTGAGCTCCGGCAGTGCACGCAGCACCTGCTCCGTATGCTCGCCAAGGCCGGGCACGCCGGAGCGCGGACCGGGATGCTCGCCGGAAAAAATCAACGGCTGCGCCACATGGTGGCTCCGCCCGCCGTTCCCATCCGCCACCTCGCGGAACAGCCCGCGCGCCCGGAAATGCGGATCGGCGGTCACCTCGCTCAACGAGTTCACCGGCCCCCATGGAATCCCGGCGGCATCCAGCTTCTGCGCCCAATCGGTGCGATCGCGCGTCGCCAGCACGGCAGCGACCTTGCCTCGCAAGGCATCGCCGCGCGCGACCCGCTCGCTGCGATTGAAGCCGGCCGCATCAGGCATGCCGAGCAACTCGCACAGCGGCCGCCAGAACCAGTCTTCATGAGCAATCGACAACGTGAGGAGACGGCCATCGGCACACTTGAAGACGCCATAGGCCGGCTCGGCGCCGATGTCGGCGAGCGGCGCACCGTTCATCACCGGACCGAGCATCACCGACATCCAGGACACCAGGCCGTCCGTCATCGAGACGTCGACATATTTTCCTTCTCCCGTACGTGCGCGCTCGAACAGCGCCGCCAACGTGCCGACGGCAGCGAACATGCCGGAGGACAGGTCGCCGATCGCGATGCTTCCCGGATCCTCCACCGAGCCTTGCTCGGCGTGACGAAAGAGAAACCCGGCAAGTGCCTGATAGGAGATGTCGTGGGCGGGGCGATCGCGATACGGCCCGTCCTGCCCGAAGCCGGAGATCGAGACATAGACCAGCCTTGGGTTGAGCTCCGCCATCGCCTCATGGCCGAAGCCGAGACGCGCCATGGTGCCCGGACGAAATCCTTCCATCAGCACGTCGGCGGAAGCGACCAGCCTGCGCAGGTTCAGCTTGCCTTCAACGCTCTTGAGATCCAGCGCCACCGAGCGCTTGCCGCGATTGAGCGCGCCGTGGAAGGCCGGAAACTGCCGTGCAGGATCTCCCGCGCCCGGACGTTCCACCAGGATCACGTCGGCGCCAAGATCACTTAGTAACAAGGTTGCGTAGGGCCCGGGATACTGCTCAGCCAGACTGATCACCCGAATTCCAGCGAGGGGAAGACTCATCTCGATCGCTCTTTCCGGCAGCGGCTTGACTTGCATTAATCCCGACAGTCTGTAACATAACCTTACGAATAATCAACTAACTCAAAAGTCAATTCCGAGGAAAGTCCGGTGGAATCGGTTATCTCTGAAATTCGGGCCGGCGCGATGTGGATCACGCTGAACCGGCCGGATGCACTCAATGCCATTACTCCCGCACTGGTTTCAGGCATCAACGCGGCGCTCGACAAGGCTCAGCTGTCGGACATCCACGCAGTGGTGCTGACCGGAACGGGGCGCGCCTTCTGCGCCGGCGCCGACCTCAAATTCATACGCGGCGAAGCCGGGAACGACGAAACGTCGCTGAGCCGCTTTCTCGATACCGTTCTCCTTGTCATGAACCGGCTCGAGACGTTTCCCATGCCGGTGATCGCGTCGCTGAACGGATTGACGTTGGCTGGCGGCTTGGAACTGATGCTGTGCTGCGATCTCGTCGTCGCGGCGCGCTCGGCCAAGCTGGGCGACGCCCATGCAAATTTTGGGCTCTTGCCCGGCGGCGGCAGCTCGGTGCGGCTGCCGCGTAAGATCGGCCCCACCCGCGCAAAATATCTGCTCTACACCGGCGAGTTCGTGCCAGCCGAACAGCTCGTTGCCGCCGGACTGGTCAACGAGGTCGTCGATGACGACATGCTGATCCCGGCGACCGAGGCGCTGGTCGCCAAGCTCGTCAACAAGAGCCCGCTCGTGCTTCGGCGCATGAAGGTGCTGGTCGATGATGGCCTCGAGCAACCTTGTGCGATAGCACTGCGACAAGAACTGCTCGCCAGCGAAGTCCACGCCCGCAGCAACGACCTGAAGGAGGGACTTGCCGCATTCGAGGAAAAACGCAAACCACGCTTCACCGGCAAATAGGAAAAGCAAGTCGGGAATGCCAAGAGGAGACGGTAATGAGCCAGGAGACGCGCTTCACGGTCCTGCAACAGATCCAGCGTGCGGCCCACCAGCTCGCACCCGCCATTCGGGAGATGTTCGATCGCGCAGGCCTCGCTCCAGCCGATCTCAAGACCGTGGACGACCTGTCGCGGCTGCCCGTATTCAAAAAGGAGTCGCTGGTCGAGTTACAACGCCAGCGGCCGCCATTCGGGGGTTTCCTTGCAGCAAAGGATGAAGAAATCGTCCGTATCTTCGTCTCTCCCGGCCCCATCAACGAACCTCAACTGAGGCACGACCGCGACGGATGCGGCTTCGGCACGGCCTTTGCCGCCGCCGGCCTCGGCCCCGGCGATCGCGTGCTCAACACCTGGTCCTATCATCTCGTGCCTGCCGGCCTTCTGCTCGACGAGGGCCTGCGCTCGGTCGGCGCGACGGTGATTCCAGCTGGCACCGGCGGCAGCGAGTTGCAGGCGAAGCTGGTGACCGACCTTGGCGTGACCTGCATCTGCGCCTCGACCGCCTTCTTCATCACGCTAGCGGAAGCCATCGAGGCGATGGGTCATTCGCTGCCCGGTGGCTGGAAGGTCAGAACTGCGTTGCTCGGCGGCGAACTCGGCGACTGGCTCGGCAAGCGCCGTCGCCTGGAAGCCAGGTACGGCGTTCGCACCTTCGCAGTCTATGCGACGGCGGACTTCGGCGTGATCGCCTTCGAAAATGGCGCGCAGGACGGCGGCTACGAGGTTCACCAGGACCGCATCGTGCAAATCTGTGACCCGACGACGGGGGCTCCGCTTCCGCACGGCGAGCCCGGCGAGATCGTGGTTACCACGCTGACGCCGGGCTGGCCGCTGATCCGGTTCGGTACCGGCGACGTCGCCGTCGCCACGGCTATGAACGCCGATGGCACGGTGCGCAGGATCGGCATGCTGCAGGGACGCGTCGGGCAGGCGGTGAAGGCGCGCGAGATATTCATCTATCCGCGCCAGCTCGAAGACCTCGCTATTGCCATTCCGGGAATCGGCCGCGCGCAGGCCATCGTCACCCGCCCGCAACAGCGGGAAGAGATCACGGTGCGGCTTTCGCTGCTTCCGGATGCGGACCGCGACGCCGTCCTGGCGGCGGCGCCGGCCCGCTTCAACGCGCTGTCTCGTCTGAAGGCCGACCGTATCGAGGTGGTAGGAACAGACGAACTGCCGGCCGACGCTCCATTCGTCGTCGACCGGAAGGACGCCTGACCCCGCACCGGCACGCAGCGCCTCAGCCGAGCCACCGCTTGCGGCGTCGATAATGCTTGATGTCGCGGTAGCTCTTGCGCTCGCCCTTAAGGTCAAGCCCGAGGTAGAACTCCCGCACGTCCTCGTTGTTTCGCAGCTCTTCCGCGGCGCCTTCGAGGACGATGCGTCCATTCTCCATGACGTAGCCGTAGTCGGCGATATCCAACGCGACGCGCGTGTTCTGTTCGACGATCAGAAGCGTGGTCCCGCTTGCCTTGAGGTCCTTCAGCAGCTCGAACACCTCGTCGATCATCAACGGCGCTAGGCCAAGCGACGGCTCGTCAATCATGATCAGCCTGGGATTGGCCATCATCGCGCGCCCGATCACGACCGTTTGCTGTTCGCCGCCGGACAGATAGCCGGTTATCCGATCCTTGAGCGCCGCAAGCCGGCGAATGCGATCGTAGACATGATCAAGGCGCTTGCGTACCTCACGCCCCGACGATTCCATGTGGCCGCCGACCAGCAGATTCTGCTCAACGGTCAGATGGCGCAACACGCGGCGGCCCTCCATCACGTGGATGATGCCGCTTCGAACGACTTCGGTCGGATCCGACTTGTCGATTCTCTTGCCGTCGAAACCGATATTGCCGGAGGTCACCCGGCCGTCCTCGACGCGTATGATGCCGGAAATCGCTTTCAGCGTCGTCGACTTGCCGGCCCCATTGCCGCCGAGCAACGCAACGCATTTGCCATCCGGCACGGCGAGCGAAATGCCCTTCACCGCCAGAATGACGTCGCTGTAGATGACTTCAACGTTGTTCAGCTCGAGCAAAACGCAAGCCTCCCGAGGGGATCCGACCGGGCCCGCGGGACCCGGCCGGATGGCGTTACTTCACCACTTGTTAATGGACGGCACCGGCACGTTGGCAGCAGCCTCCGTGTACTTGCCGTCCTTGATGGTGACGATACTCGCGACCAGCCCCTGCGTCGGGAATGGCCCGTCGTTCGAGAACTTGGTGTTGCCGAGAATCTTGTAGGTCTCATCCGCGGAGATCGTCGTCGACATCAGCGCCTCGCGGACAGCTTCGCCCGTGACCTTGTCAGCACCGACCTTCTTGGCCGCAGCTTCGATGGCCCGCATCGCAATCAGCGCCTGACCAAGACCTTGGACAGCCGAAACCGTCCATTTGGCCTTGAGGTTGTACTTGCTCTGAAGCATTTCGAAAAACTCACGCCCCGGCGTCTTTGCATCAGTGGGCGCGGCCATCGCATAGACCTCATAATCGCCCTCCATCTGCTTGATGTCGCCGATCGCGCGACCAGATTCCGCCAGTCCGTTGTGCGAGCTCACGACAATCGGCACATTCTTGCCGAGCGACTGAAGCGCACGCTTGGTGGCGACCACGGCAGCCGTGTTCGTCATGATCATGATTACCTCGGCACCCTTGCGGGTCACGCGGTTGACCTGGGTAGTGAGATCGGTGGGCTGTACTTCCGTGAACACGACCTCAACGACCTCGACCTTGCCGGGATTGTCGGCCGCGTAGCGCTGGACGCCCTTGTGCTGATCGACATAGGCGGGCGAGGCTTCCGACGAAATGATCGCGACCTTCAGCGGCCCGCTGCCGCCGCGCTTCTGACGTAACCACTCGAAGAAGGCTGCGGCTTCGTGGCTATAGGTCGGACGCTGATTGAAGATCCATGGATCGGGCTTCCAGGCAAAGCCATACGCTGCTGTCGACATCACCATCGGAATCTTGTCGGTTGGCAGCCGCCCCTGAAGCGCGGCCACGTCAGGTCCACCGACCCCAAGCGCGATGATCGGATTGAGCTCGGCCTTGATACCAGGCCACAGGCTTGCCACCTGCGCCGCGTCATAGCGATGATCGTAGTCCTTGATGCCGAGCTTGATCCCGATCTTCTTGCCGACTTCGGCATTCCACCAGTCGATGACCGGCCGGCGCGCCCCGATCAAGTCCTTCATCACGTCCGCATAGGGACCGGTGAAATCCGCCAGCGACGCGACGTTGTAGGTGGTCTCGGCACGGGCCGACGCCGTGATTGTCAGCAAGCCGAGTGCAGCCGCCACCCCGGCAATCTTGATGTTCTTCAAGATAGTCATTGTTCAGTTTTCTCCCATGTGTGTTTTCAATGTTCGGGCGCCCGGCCTTCAATAGGGAAACGGCCAAAGGCGATAGGATCGTTTCAGGATGTTCCAGCGATGCATCAGCCCGCGTGGTTCGAAAATCAGGAACGCTGCGATGATCCCGCCGAGAAAAACGTTCATCAGCGCAAACACCACATCCCCGCCGAGCGACGGAAATTGCGCAACGATGCCGGGACCAAGCGTAACGAAGCTCTCCTGGATCGCCTT
>NZ_JAEMSD010000055.1:8728-10268 GCF_016462955.1 Bradyrhizobium sp.
ACAATGACCATGGCGATGAACCAGATCGAATGGAACAGCGTGAACTGGTCGACGGCGACAAAGCGCACGTAGTAGGCCCACAACGCTCCGGCGATCCCCGCGTAGAACGCGCCGATCAGAAAGGCGATCGCCTTGGTCCGCACAACATTGATCCCCATCAGGCCGGACGCGACGTCGTCGTCGCAGACTGCGACGAAGGCGCGTCCGTGCCGGCTGCGCACGATGCCGTAGGCACCGAACACCATCAGCGCCGTCACGCCCAGACAGAGATAGTAGATCGACGTCTCGCTGACGAAGCTGAAGCCGAAGATTTGCGCCGGTTCCAGCGTCAGACCGTTCGATCCGCCGAACCACGACTGCGGCAGATTGAGGATCAGGAAATGAAACAGGGTCTGCGCCGCGATGGTGGTGAGCGCCAGGTAAAAGCCCTTGATGCGAACCGCAGACAAGCCAAAGATGAAGCCAAATACTGCAGCGGCGCAGCCTCCGAGCGGAATGCTGAGCCAGAATGGCAGATTGAACTTGATGGCCAGCGCACCGGTGGCGTAGGCACCGACGCCCATGAAGGCGGCTTGGCCGAGATTGATCTGGCCCGCATATCCCATGTTGATCTGCAGGCCGATCACGACCACGGCCATGATCAGCATGTTGGTCGAGATCGCGACGAGGCGCGGTCCCAGAACATGAGGCAAAACGGCCAGCGCGACGAGAAACACAATGAGCGCGATCCATTGCCCGCGGGTGCGGATCAAGGCCTTATCGCGTTCGAAACTGGTGGCGAATACGCCTGCCGGATCCATCGGTCAGACCCTTTCGATGGTCTTCCAGCCGAACATCCCGGTCGGCCGAATAAAGAGGATGAGCAGCATGATGATGAATGGGAATACGGTGCCGATCGCGCCCCCAACGATCGGATCGAGATAGGCGGTCACGAGCCCCTGAATGATGCCGACGATAAGGCCGGCCAGCAGGACGCCGGCGATCGCCTCGAAACCCGCCAGCAGCGCCACCGGCAATGCTGCGAGGCCGATGTCGGAGGCAAGAAAGTTCAGCGACTTTCCGCTGAGGAAGATGACGGCGCCGAGTGTCGACAGCACAGCGCCGAGGATCCATGCGAACGCGATAGAGCGCTTTACCGAAATTCCCATCGACAATGCCACCTGGTGATCCTCGGCGACCGCCGTCATGCGCAGCCCGGCCCGCGTTCGGTTGAAAAACCACGACAGACCGAAGCCGACGATCACCGTTATCACGCCGCCGATGAGAAGCGAGCGAGGGATCAGAATCTCCCCGATGATCACCGGCTGAAGCGGGAATATGATTGGGAACGAACGCACCTGCGGCCCGAACAGCACGAGGATCAAACCGCGGATCAGGATGAGCAGCCCGATTGTAACCATGACCATGGCGAAGACCGACTCACCGGCAAGGCGGGAAAAGAAGACGCGCTCGACCAGGAGTCCGAACAGTGCCGCCGCGACGAATGCGAGCGGAAGACCGATCGAGAGCGGCAATCCGAGCGAGGCGACCATCCACCAGA
>NZ_JAEMSD010000055.1:10278-18999 GCF_016462955.1 Bradyrhizobium sp.
CAGACGATGAAGCCGCCGAACACGACGAGTTCACCCTGGGCGAAATTGAAGACCTTCGATGCCCGATAGATGACCACGAAGCCCATGGCGATGAGGGCATAGAGGAGCCCGACCAATGCGCCGTTGATGAAATAATTGACGAAATCGATCATGCGATGGCTCGCAACGGTGCAGCGGCGTTTCCGCGCTTGTCGCCTTTAACGACATCGTGGATGGTGACGTGAGCGGACAGCGTTCCCTTTCGCCCATCCTGATACGTTACCGCGATGTCGAGTTTCTGATCATCCCGGCCGCCGTACATCGCCTCGATCAGCACGGCATAGCGTTCGGCGAGGAATTCGCGCCGCAGCTTGCGCGTACGGGTCAGCTCGCCTTCATCCGGATCGAGCTCCTTGGGGAAGTTGGCGAATCGACGGACCCGCGCATGTTCGGGCAGGAACAGGTTAACGCGCGCAATCTCGCCGCGCACCAGTTCGGCCACTTCGGCCTTCTGCGAAAGATCGGTGAAGGTGGAGAAACTGATGTTGCGATCTTCCGCCCACCGCGACACCACGCTCATGTCGATATTGATCAGCGCGCCGATATAGTCGCGCGTATCGTCGCCAAGCATCATGACGTCCTTGATAAACGGACTGAAACGCAGCCGGGTCTCGATAAACTGAGGCGGAAACCGTTCGCCGGAGCGAAGCTGTCGAAGATCGTCGAGGCGCTCGAGGAATACGAGCTCGCCGCTGTCGGTGACCGACACGGCATCGCCCGTGCGATACCATCCGTCCTCAACGCGCTGGGCGACGCTGTCGGGCTTCTTGTGATAGCCTTGAAAGACACTGCCGCCACGAACGAGCAATTCACCCTGCTCCGACACCTTCCATTCCAGCGCCGCACCGGATTCGGGGTGCGAGCTCAGCCAGTGCCCGACCGTCTCGAGATTGTACCGATTCCCCTGATGCAGGGTCAGGAGTCCGATCTCGGTGGCGCCATAGATATTGCGTAACGGCACGCCGATGGCATGGAACAGGCGAAACACATCCGGCGCCATCGTGGAGCCGCCGCACAATGCGAGCTTGATGCGCGTGAGGCCGAGCTTGTCTCGCAGCGGCTTCAATACCAGCATCTCCGCAAGCGGCAGCGCAAGCCGCGCGCCGAGCGGGACGGGCCTGCCTTCAAGACGCGCGACATGGACCTTGTGGCCGATATCGACACCCCAGGCATAGATCGCCCTGCGCGTCCGGCCAGCATCGAGCATCCGGCCCTGGATGGTGGCGGCGAGGCTCTCCCACTGGCGGGGAGCGAATACCATCACCTCGACTGCGAGTTCGCGGATATTGTTGAGAACCTCCTCAGGCGATTCCGGGAAATTCACCACCAGCGGCAGCAGGAGGCCGATGGTGACGCCGAAGAACTGCTCCGTCGCCCAGGCCGGGGCGATATAGGTGAGATACTCCATGCCGGGCTTGATGCCGGTCGCCGCGATGACGCGATGCGCGTTGTCGACG
The DNA here is from genome assembly GCF_016462955.1 of Bradyrhizobium sp. Taxonomy (GTDB): domain Bacteria; phylum Pseudomonadota; class Alphaproteobacteria; order Rhizobiales; family Xanthobacteraceae; genus Bradyrhizobium. Next base: position 11,775 of record NZ_JAEMSD010000055.1, read on the forward strand.
AGGTAGCGGTGGGTCAGCACCACGCCCTTCGGCCGCCCGGTGGTGCCGGACGTATAAGACAGCACGGCCACGTCGTCGGGTCGGCCTGTCTCAACCAGGCGCCGGAACAGATCGGTATCCTCGGCGTGGCGTGCGCGTCCGACCTCAACCACCTTCTCGAACGGCGTCAGGCGCTCGTGACGATAGGACCACATCCCGGTATCGTCCCAGTAGATCATCTGGCGAAGGTGCCGAACGCGATCGAGAATCGCGAACCCCTTGTCCACCTGCTCCTGATCCTGCGCTACCAGACAGACCGCATCGCTATCGTTAAGGAGGTATTCGATTTCGTCCGCAGTGATGTCAGGATAAAGCGAGACGATCTTGCATCCGATCGAGAACGCCGCAAACTCGCTCCAGAAGTTCTCCGGCTCGTTCTCGCCGACCAGGGCCACGGTCTCGCCGCGGCGAATACCTATCGCGTCAAGGCCAAGGGCGAAGGAACGCACCTTCTCGAGAACATCACCATAGGTGTATTCGCGCCAGATGCCGCGATACTTGTGCCGCTCAACGAGCCGGTCCGGCGCCGCGCTGGCGCGCTCGAGCAACAGTTGCGGAATGGTACGCATCGGCAGCATCAGCGATTTCCTTCGCCCAGATACGCCTTGAGCACCGCAGGATTTTTCTGAACCTCCAGCGGAGTCCCCTCTGCAATCTTGCGGCCAAAGTCGAGCACCACGATCCGGTCCGCTAGATCCATGACGACACCCATGTCGTGCTCGACGAGCACCACCGGGATCCGTCGCGCCTCGCGAACGTCGAGAATGAATCGCGCGAGGTCCTCCTTCTCCTCGGTATTCATCCCGGCCATCGGCTCATCCATCAGCAGGATGCTCGGCTCCTGCGCCAGTGCCCGACCGAGATCGACGCGTTTGCGCAAGCCGTAGCCGAGGCTGCCGACCGGCTGATGGCGGATGGATTCGATTTCGAGCAGCTCGATGATTTCCTCGACGACCTCGCGGTGCCGGATCTCCTCGCGTCTGCAAGGCCCGAAGTAAAAGAATGCCGACGGAATCGAGCTCTTCATGTGAATGTGACGGCCGACCATGATGTTTTCGATCACGGTCATGTTCGAAAAGATATGCGTCCCCTGGAAGGTCCGGGCCAGGCCGGCCTTCACGATATGGTGGACGCCCATGCCGGACAGCAGCGAGCCATTGAATCGTACCTCGCCCTGCTGCGGCCGATAGAAGCCGCTGAGGCAATTCATCAGGGAGGTCTTGCCGGCACCGTTCGGCCCGATCACCGCGAGCAACTCGTCCACCCCGACCGCGATGGACACATTGTCAAGCGCGACGACGCCACCGAAAGCCATCCGGATACCGTCGGCGACGAGAAGCGCGGCATTCTGCGCCGCACGGCTCTGCGATGCTGAATAGAGAGGCGAAACAGCGCTCAACACGCTCCCCCTTCACAACGCAGTCCTGCGACATTCATCCTCCCCACGGTATGCGGCATTTCGACCGAACAGCGCCCCACCCTCAAATCGCCCCATCCTCTGCGGATTTTTATGACCGATGAGCATTATTTTTAACTCGACAGTCAATTTAGGTCAAGCCCATTCGGGCGCCTGCAACACACCACGACGAAAAGGCAGATCGAACACTCCGGCGCGAACGCATCAAGAGGCACGGATTCCGGTTGCAGCAGGCAGCAGGCACTTCCCGCTTTGGAGGAAGCTCGTGATTGGGCGCATTCAGGCGCGCCTTTCGACGAAGCGGCCCTCGACCTTTCGACCTGCAATGGCACCAAACCGAAAAGGCAAAGCCTCGAACATGAATTGACCATAACGTCGAATATCCTAATATGTGGTCGAATACGGAAGATCTGCAGCTCTCCGTGAGCAACGTCTGTCACCGGTTTCGCGCGCTCGCGAAACCGCGTCGCTCCAGCAACGCTGCCAATCTCCGATAAGGACAGGCAGGAGGAGAATCCGGGATGGCAGGAGCCGAGAGCAAATCTTTTTCGTTCCTAACCGACCAGCAAACGATGGTTCGGGACGTCGCGCGCAAGGTTGCGACCGACGCGATCGCCCCCACGGCAGCGGAACGCGATCGCACCGCGACGTGGCCGCACGCCGAATTGAAGGCTCTCGCGAATCTTGGCTTCATGGGCATGCTGCCGCCGGAACAATATGGCGGCTCGAACGCGGGGTTCGTCGCCTATTGTCTGGCGCTGGAGCAGATCGCTGCGGCCGACGCGGGTGTCGGCACCATTTTCCACGTCCACAACGTCACCGCCTTCACCATCGCCTTGCGCGGCAGCGAGGAACAGAAGCAGAAGTATCTGCCGCCGATGCTGCGCGGCGAAAAGATCGGCGCGTTTCTTCTCACTGAGCCGCAGGCCGGATCGGATACCGCCGCATTTCGTGCCACCGCGCGCCGCGAAGGCGATCACTTCATTCTCAACGGCACCAAGCAGTTCATTTCCAACGGGAGCGAGGCTGGTACAACGATCGTGCTCGCTCGCACCGATCCGCAGGCCGGCAAACGTGGTTTCACAACGTTCATCGTCGACCCTACCTCACCTGGCTACAATGTCGCGCGCGTCGAGGACAAGCTCGGCCAGCGTACGGCCCATGTCGCCCAGATCCAGCTCGACAATCTTCGCGTGCCGGCGGAGAACGTGCTCGGCGAAGTTGGCGGTGGGTACCGGATTGTCATGGGCGGCCTGTCTGACGGACGGATTGCGATCGCCGCGCAGGCGGTCGGCGTTGCCCAGGCAGCGCTCGACGCTGCGATCCGCTACGCCAACGAGCGCGAGGCCTATGGCAAGCCGATCGTCGAACTGCAGGCGGTGAGCTTCCATCTCGCGGAGATGGCTGCGCAGGTCGACGTCGCGCGGCAATATTACATCCACGCCGCGCGGCTTCTCGAAGCCGGAGCCTCGTGTGCCAAGGAGGCGGCCATCGCCAAGCTCGTCGCTTCAGAGATGGCGGAGCAGGTCTGCTCGGACGCGCTACAGATCCATGGCGGCTATGGCTACCTAAAGGATTTTCCGGTCGAGCGCTACTACCGCGACGTTCGCGTCTGCAAAATCTACGAGGGGACCAGCGATATCCAGAAGCAAATCATCGCACGCAGCCTCTCGGCCTGAGGGCCCAAGAATTGACTTTACGGCAATAGTTTTGACTATGGAGCCTTGAGAATCGCTAATCCGGATACTCGGCACGCTTCATGAAGAAGACATCGACAGCAAGGCGCGGCCGCCACGCTTCCGCCTGGAAAAGCGTCGTCCTGGACCGGGAACAGCAATTCTTGCTGAAGCGGGGCGCGCTGCTTCGCGAGGCGGGCCGCGCATTCAGCCTTCGCGGCTATCACAACACCTCGCTCGAGGATGTGGCGAAGACCTTGGACGTCACCAAGGCCGCGCTTTACTACTACGTCACGAACAAGCAGGAAATTCTCTTCGAATGCCACATGATGTCGCTCGACTTCGGCGACGAGGCGATGAAGTACAGCGAAGAGCATGGCAAGACCGGGCTTGAAAAAATTCTCCTGCTTATCGACAAGTACGTCAAAACCATCACCAGCGAGATGGGCTCTTTCGCGGTGCTCGGCGAGTACGACGCACTGGAGTCGCAGAACAAGGCGATCATCGGCAAGCGTCGCGACAAGTTTGACCGCGGCTTCCGGAAATTGATCTCTGAAGGTATTGCCGACGGGACGGTGCGTGCCGTCGATCCCAAGCTGACGGTGTTCTTCTTCATGGGGTCGATCAACTGGATGACGCGATGGTTCACGACTGAAGGACCGCTCACCGGCGAGCAGGTCGCCCGGCAACTTGTCGATCTCGTAGAGGGAGCTCTGCGGAGCCGCTGATCGCGCCCCGCCGCCCCAGCGGAGCCGAAACGCTGCTCGCAAAAGACGCCTGGAACCCACGAAAACGATCCGCCGGACGGAGGCGCAAGAGCAATGTTACTTTCGTCCCTTCCAGAGCGGCTTGCGCTTTTGTACGAAGGCAGCAATGCCCTCGCGCGCATCAGCGTGGGCCATGTTCCTCACCACGAGTTCGCCGGAATATTCGTAGGCATCGGAGATGGGCATTTGCAGCTGGCGATAGAACGCCTGTTTGCCGAGCGCCAACGTGTAGGTCGATTTCGAGGCGATCTCCGCTGCCAGCGACTCGACCGTTTGCTCGAGTTGCTCGGGCGTGACCACATCGTTGATCAGCCCGATGCGTAGCGCAAACGCCGCGTCGTAGAGGCGCCCCGTGGTGAGCATCTGCATCGCGTGTTTCGGCATCACGGCGCGCGACAACGCCACCATGGGCGTGAGGCACCACAAGCCAATGTTCACGCCCGGTGTCGCAAACCGCGCCTCGCTGGAGGCGATCGCGAGATCGGCACTGGCGACCAACTGGCAACCGGCGGCCGAGGCCACGCCTGCGACGCTGGCAATGATGACCTGCGGTTGATCCCGCATCGTCTGCATCAGAGCCGAACAGCGCGTCGACACCGTCTTGAAGAATTCGGGATCCGTCTCCCCGTCAAATTCGGTAAGATCATGCCCCGCGCAGAAGATCTTCTTGCCGATCCCAGTCAGGACGATCACCGCGATCGACGGCTGCCCCCGGAGGTCCATCAGATGGCGGGTCAATTCATCGATTGTCGACAAGGAAAGGCTGTTGCCGCTACGCGGACGGTTCAAGGAAATGTACGATACCGCACCCCGATCATCGCGGATAACAAGTTCTTTTTCTTCGCTCATGACACGTTCCCAGAAAGTCTCGTTAGCCAGTTCGGCACGTGAGCGCACCATCGACAGGAAGAAGCACGCCGGAGACGTATTTCGCGTCATCCGACGCCAGGAACAGCGAGGCATGCGCCACGTCCCAGGCGGTGCCCATCTTGCCCATCGGCACCATCGCATCGCGCCGGGCAATCATGTCGTCGGGGAATCGTAAACGTGCTTGTATGGCTCGACGATCATCGGCGTGTTCATCAGGCCCGGCAACACCGCGTTGCAGCGGATGCCCTTCGGCGCATATTCGACCGCTACGGCGCGGGTGAAGTGGTTCACGCCGGCCTTCGAGGAATAATAGGAAATCATCGGCACGCTGATCGTGGTGATCGATGCGACCGATGACACGTTGACGATCGCGCCGCCGCCCTGCTTGACCATTTCCGGGAGGACGCGCTGGCAGGTGAGAAAGAACCCCTTCAGGTTCACCGCCATGACGCGGTCCCAGCTCGCCTCGTCGATATGCTCGGGACCGCCGGGCTCGGCGATGCCGACATTGTTCTGCAGGATGTCGATGCGGCCATGACGGCTGATGGCTGCACCGACGGCCGCATCGATGTCCGCGGCCGACGTGATGTCGGCGCGCAGGGCCTCGGCCCTGCCGCCTTCTTCCGTGATGATCGCGACGGCGCGCTCCGCCGATGCTAGATCGCGGTCGACGCAGATCACCGTCGCGCCTTCGCGCGCGAACAGGACGGCCGTGGCCTTGCCATTGCCCCAGCCTTCACCGACGCAGCCGGCTCCCATGACGAACGCGATCTTGTCCTTGAGCCGCTGCGACATCGGTGAATTACTCCCGCTTCTGGTTCAGTTCTTTTCGTAGAGCGTCACGACGGCCGCGCCGCCCAGGCCGAGGTTGTGCTGGAGCGCCAGCCGCGCACCGTCGACCTGGCGGGCCTCGGCGGTGCCGCGCAACTGATGGACAAGTTCGTAGCACTGCGCGAGGCCGGTCGCGCCGAGCGGGTGTCCCTTGGACAGCAGGCCGCCGGACGGGTTGGTGACGAAACGTCCGCCATAGGTATTGTCGCCATCGAGAACGAACTTCTCGGCCTCGCCCTCGCCGCAGAGGCCAAGCGCCTCGTAAGTGATGAGTTCGTTCTGCGCGAAGCAATCATGCAGTTCGACGACATCGACATCGTCGGGGGCGATGCCGGCCTTCTCGTAGACCTTTTCGGCCGCCGACTTCGACAGGTCGAAGCCGACGACGCGCATCATGTCGCGGGTCTCGAAGGTGCTGGGACGGTCCGTCGTCATGGCCTGCGCGCGGATGCGAACTGTGTCGTTCAGGTTATGGCGCCTGGCGAACGCCTCGGAGACGAGCACGGCGGCGGCGGCGCCGCAGGTCGGCGGACACGCCATCGAGCGCGTCATCACGCCCTCCCAGATCACCGGCGCCTGCATCACATCGCCTTCGGTCATTTCTTTCCGGAACAGCGCCAGCGGGTTGCGCGCGGCATGGCGGCTGGCCTTGGCGCGGATCTTCGCGAACGTCGAGAGCTGCGTGCCGTACTTGTCCATGTGCTGCTTGCCGGCGCCGCCGAAATAACGGAGCGCCAGCGGAATCTCGCCATGGCCGACAAGTTCATCGGTGACGCGGTCGAATTCCGAGAACGGCGACGGCCGGTCCTCGAAGATCGACCCCAGCGCACCCGGGCGCATCTGCTCGAAGCCGACGGCCAGCACGCAATCCGCCGCGCCGCTTTCGACCGCCTGCCGCGCCAGATAGAGCGCGGTCGAGCCGGTGGAGCAGTTGTTGTTGACGTTGACGATCGGGATGCCGGTCATGCCGACCCGGTAGAGCACCTTCTGGCCGGCCGTGGAGTCGCCGTAGACGAAACCGGCATAGGCCTGCTCGATGGCGTCGTAGCCGAGGCCGGCATCCGCAAGCGCCAGCTTGACCGCCTCCTCGCCCATCGCGTCATAGGGCGCTGATGCGCCCGGCTTTGCGAACGGGATCATGCCGACACCTGCAACGATCGCGGTCATTGTGCGCTCCTTGTGTTCGCCGATTACGCGGCCGTTTCGCTTTCGATGATTTTCCGGATTTCGGTCTTGAGTATCTTGCCGTAGTTGCTTTTCGGCAGGCTCGGCAGGAACCGGTAGGACTTCGGCCGCTTGAAGCGGGCGATATGTTCGATGCAGAAGGCATCCAGTTCCGCGGCCGTCACCGGCGCCGACGACGCCACGAAGGCGATGACCTCCTCGCCCCAGTCGGGATGGCGGCGACCGATCACGCTGACCTCCGCCACGGCGGGATGGCGCAGCAGCACCTCCTCAACTTCCCGCGGATAAATGTTGGAGCCGCCGGAGATGATGACGTCTTTCGAGCGATCCTTCAGATAGAGAAAACCGTGCGCGTCGAACGTGCCGACATCGCCGGTCCACAGCCAGCCGTCGCGCAGCGCCTGCGCCGTCGCCGACGGATTGTTCCAGTAACCGGCCAT
>NZ_JAEMSD010000055.1:19009-21973 GCF_016462955.1 Bradyrhizobium sp.
TGCATGTGGGGCGGCAGGTAGGTGATGGTGCACGGCGACTCGCCCTGGCCGTAGGCCTGCCACAGCCGCGGGCCGAGCGCGACCAGCGCGCGCTTGAGATCTTCGACATACATCGGCGCGCCGCCGTAGAAGATGTGATCGAGATTCTCCACCGTCAGATCCGCCATCGAGGGCGAAGTGACCAGCCGGTTCACCATCGTCGGCGCGGCGAAGAACGAACTCCCCGGATAGCGATTGATGAGATCGACGATCTCGCCCGGCTCGAAGCCGCCGCTCTCCGGCACGACATTGGCGGCGCCGCGTACCAGGTGCGCGAGCGCAAGCAGCCCGGCGCCGTGCGACAGCGGCGCCGGATAAAGCGACGCGTCGGTTTCGTCGACCGGGCCGATATCGGCGAGGAAGCTCATCGTCATGTTGTAAAGGTTGCGATGGGTCAGCATCGCGCCCTTTGGATAACCTGTGGTGCCGCTGGTGTAGAACAGCCACGCATTGTCGCCGGGCGCGGCCGGTGCCGGCCGAAGATCGGATGGCACCGTCGCAAGCATCGCGCGATACGCCTCGCCGTCGACATCGACGACGTTGCCCGGCTGCGACAGTCCGCCCTCGATGTCGGTGAACAGCACCGAGGCGGCGCAATTGTCGAGGATGTAGGCCAGTTCCTTCGGATGCAGCTTGGCATTGATCGGCGCCACCGCCAGCCCAGCGAACCAGGCGCCGAACAGGATCTCGAAATATTCAGGGCGATTGGACAGGAAGACGCCGACCCGCGAGCCCGGCGCAAAGCCCTTGTTGCGCAAGGCCTGGCCGAGCGCCGCGCTGCGCTGCAGAAGCTGCGCATAGCTATGGATCGTCGCGCTGCCGAGACAGACCGCCGGGCGATCCGCAAACGCTTTCGCCGCATTGGCGAGTACCATGGCGATATTCATGGGCTTCTTCCCCGTTCAGATGGCGCGCGTGCGTCCCTTCCAGAACGTCTCGCGAATATCCTTCTTACGGACCTTTCCGACCGCGCTGCGCGGCAGGCTGTCCCAGAAATCCACCGACTTCGGCGCCTTCACGCTGCCGAGCTTCGCCTTGCACAGCGCAATGATCTCATCGGAATTGGTGCTCGAACCCTGCTTGAGTTCGATGACGGCCTTGACCGCCTCGCCCCATTTCTCGTCGGGCACGCCGATCACGGCGCAATCCTGCACCGCGGGGTGGCCCCAGATGATCTGCTCGATCTCGCTCGGATAGACGTTGAAGCCGCCCGAGATGATCATGTCCTTCTTGCGGTCGACGATATAGACGTAACCATCCTCGTCCTTGAATCCGATGTCGCCGGTGTGGTGCCAGCCGAAGGTGGAAACCTCCGCGGTCGCCTCCGGATTCTTGTAGTAGCCGGGCATCACGAGATTGCCGCGCACGACGATCTCGCCGCGCTCGCCGGCCGGCATCAGATTGCCGTCATCGTCCATGATCTCGACCGGAGTCAGCAGCGTCGGCCGGCCGCAACTGGCCAGGCGCTTTTCCTTGTCGGGATCGCCGATCACCAGATGTTCCTGCGGCGACAGGAAGGTGCAGAGCATCGGCGCTTCGGCCTGGCCGAAGGTTTGCGTCATCACCGGCCCGAACACCTCAAGGCACTCCCTCAGCTTGTCCACCGACATCGGCGCGGCAGCGTAGATGAAATGCTCGAGCGAGGAAAAATCATGCTGCTTGATACCGGGATGAGCCAGCAGCATGTAGATCGCCGTCGGCGGCAGGAACATGTGGGTGACGCCTTCGGTCTCGATCGCGTTCACCACCTTGGCGGCGTCGAAGCCCGGAAGGATGATCTGCGTCGCGCCCGCCGCCATCAGCATGATGCCGACGCCGCCCGCCGCGTGAGTCATCGGCGCCACGACGAGATGAACCGGCGGCTTCTGCACCGGCATCGAAGTGAAGAAGTTCGAGATCATGGTCTCCCAGACCAGATTGGTCCACAGCACGCCCTTCGGCCGCCCGGTGGTGCCGCCCGACGAGAAAACCGAGATCGGCTTGCTCGGATCCTCGGGAACGTTGGGATCGGTCTCGGGCGCGTTCGCAATCCAGTCCAGCAGGAACGGGGCGTCCGCGCCGTCCTTGTCGATGCAGATATAGATGCGGATCTGCGGGCATTCCTTGCGGAACACCTGCACATTCGCCTCGAATTCACTATGGTAGAACAGCGCCTGCACGTCGCAGTTTTCGAGGATGTAGGCGTTGTCTTCGGTGGAATTGCGGGCGTTGATCGGCACCCAGATATTGGCGCCGCGGATGATGCCCAGGATGCACTCGAAAGCCGTCGCCCCGTTGGGGCTGTAGACCGCGGCCATCTCGCCGGTTTTCAATCCGGCGGATGCGAGTGCGTTTGCGATCCGGTAGCTGCGCAGCTGGACCTCGCGGAAGGTGCGCGAGACCGTCGCATCCTTCAGGCAGGTGCGCGACGGATTGATGCCGACGCCACGGTCGAAGAAATCGATCAGACGCATGGATAGCCCTCAGCGCTCCAGGATGGTGATGCAGGCGGTCGCTTCTTCATAATGATGGAAGCCGCCGCCGTTTTCGGCAATAGCGTGGTGCGCGCCCTCGACCTGACGAGCGCCCGCCTCGCCGCGGAGCTGCGTGACGAGTTCGTAGATCTGCGCCAAGCCCGTGGCCCCGATCGGGTGACCGCGCGACTCGAGGCCGCCGGAGACGTTGATCGGTATCCGGCCACCAAGCGCGGTATCGCCGTCGCGCACCAGGCGGCCGCCATCGCCGATCGGCGCGAAGCTCAGCAGTTCGGCCTGATGCAGTTCCGCAAACGCGCTGGCGTCATGAACCTCCGCGACCGACATGTCGGCGGGGCCGACTCCGGCGATCTCATAGGCACGATTGGACGCGAGCCGGCACAAATGGCGTTCGAGGTCATCGGCCTCACGGTCAGAACCCGATGCCAGCACCGAGGCGGCGATCCGGATC
>NZ_JAEMSD010000885.1 GCF_016462955.1 Bradyrhizobium sp.
GCATGGTTTCGAGCTGACTTGAGGCTGACAGGAACCACCTCCTGTGGCGTGGCCACGTCACTGCCTCAATCCGAGCCTTTCGTTCAACCACCGTTCAGCCGGCTGCGCGCCTGATGCGCCGTGGCACATCAACAACAACAGCGGGCGAGAAAGCCATGCATGGGACGCTCCGGGTCGTCATTTGCCTTCTCCTGCCGTTCCTCACCCTTGCCGCCGTCGCGCCAGAACCGGCGCGCGCGCAAGCGCAGGAAAAGCGCCTTGCGCTCGTGGTCGGTAACGGCGCCTATGCCAAATCGCCGCTGGCGACGACTGCGAACGATGCCGGCCTGATCGCGCAGACGCTGCAGGCGGCGGGCTTCGACGTGGTCGGTGCCCGCGATCTCGACGGCGACACGCTGCGCAAGAGCTTGCGCGACTTCATCCAGAAGGCCCAGGCTTCTGGACCGGGCACCGTCGCGATGATCTATCTTGCCGGCTATGGCCTGCAGCTGGCCGGCGAGAACTATTTCGTCCCTGTCGATTCCAACATCGCTCGCGACACCGACATTCCGACCGAGGCGCTGCGCATCAGCGACTATGTCCGCCAGCTCGCGTCGATTCCGCTCAAGGCCAGCATCGTCGTGCTCGACGCGGCCCGTGCGCAGCCCTTCATCGAGGGCGGACAGCCGATCGCGAGTGGCCTCGCGCTGGTCGAGCCCGAGGCCAACATGCTGATCGCCTTCAACGCAGCGCCCGGCACGGTTGCGCCGGAGGAGGCGGGGCCTTACGGCATCTACGCCCAATCGCTGGCCGAGATGATCCGCACCGGCGGACTGCCGCTGCAAGAGGTGTTCGACCGCGTCCGTCTCCGCGTCAACGAAACCAGCAAGGGCGCACAGGTGCCCTGGAACGAGCAGAAGATCTCGGCGCCGTTCTCCTTTTTCGAGCGCGGGCCCGATGCGCCGCCGCCGCAAGCCGCGCCCGACCAGGTCGCCGCGATCCGCAACAAGCCGATCCGCGATCTCGGCGTGCAGGATGCCTATGCCGCCGCGCTCGAGCGCGACACGCTCGCGGCCTATGAGGAATTCCTCGCGGCCTTTCCGAATGATCCGCTCGCAAAGCGCGTGAGGGCGATCGCGGCGGCACGCCGGGAAGCGATAACCTGGCGGCGGACTTATCGCGCCGATACGCCGGACGCCTACTGGTCGTACCTGCGCCGCTATCCGCGCGGGCCGCATGCAGGCGATGCCCGGCGCAGGCTCGCGATCCTGACCGCACCGCTCGAGCCGCCGCCGAGCTTCGCCATGATCGACTACGACGTGCCGCCGCCGCCGCCAGAGGAGGTGGTCTATGTCGATCTCCCGGTGCTGTATTTCAGCGATCCCGATTTCGGCTTCGTGCCGCCCCCGCCGCCGCCGGTCTACTATCTGCCGCCGCCGCCGCCGGAGTTCGTCGTGCTGCCGCCGCCGCTGCCGGTGGTCGGGCTGTTCGTGCTGCCGCAGCCGGTGTTCGTGCCGATCCCGGTGTTCGTCAGGCCGCCGGTCTATGTCGCGCCGCCGCCGAACAACATCAT
>NZ_JAEMSD010000886.1 GCF_016462955.1 Bradyrhizobium sp.
GCCCTATGCGGTGTGGCTGATGCGGGCCGAGACCTTGACGCTGCCGGCCTTGCCGCAAGTGGCCGAGCTCGAGGCCCGCGCGCTGCATGCGGCCTGGCTGCTCGGCGGACTCGTGCTGGGGGCTGCCGCGATCCCGGCGCTGACCTTCCTCAACACCGGGCTGTTCGCCGGCAAGGGCGAGGAGCCGCCGATCATCTTCCGCCCGCCGGTCGCACCGCTCGCGCGCAACTTCGTCTATTTCTTCGCGCTGGCCCTGCCGCTCGGCGCCGTGCTGACCTCGGGCCTGCTGGGGCTCGATTCCGTCGTCGGCGGCCCCGGTGTGGTGCTCATCATGTCGGGGCTTGCGGTGGTCGTCGCGGCCGGCGATCTCATCGCGATGCGCCATGCGCGGATGCTGCGTACGGTTTGGGCTGCCGCCGTGATCGCGCCCGCCGCCGGCGTGGTGCTCGCCGTCCTGTTCCTGCCCTGGACCGGCGCGAACGAGATCGCGACCTCGATGCCGGCGCGCGCGATCTCGGACTTCTTCGACGAGAGCTTTGCCCGGCGCACCAACCATCGCCTCCGTGCCGTCGCCGGCGAGACCCAGCTCGCCAGCCTCATCACGCTGCATTCCGGCCGGCCGCATCTCTTCATCGATGCCGACCCCGCGCGGACGCCATGGATGAATCAGACGAAGTTCAGCGAGACCGGCGGTGTCGTGGTCTGGCGCGCCTCCGATACCGCCGGCACGCCGCCGCCGGACATCCTCAAACGCTTCCCCGGCATCGTGCCGGAAGTGCCGCGTGCCTTCGAATGGCTGGTGACGGGCCGCCAGCAGCTGTTGCGCATCGGCTGGGGCATCGTACGGCCGAAGGGGACGTAGGTCGGTGTCATTCCGGGGCGCGGCGAAGCCGCGAGCCCGGAATCCATTCGTCCACCAACTCTGCCGCTCGATGGATTCCGGGCTCTCGCTTCGCGAGCCCCGGAATGACGGTGTGTGAGTCGTTACACGGCGCCTTGCGCCAGCGCCTTCGCGATCGCCCGCAGGTCCTGCCACGCCAATCGCTTATAGGACGGCGAGCGCAACAGATACGCCGGGTGGAACGTCGGCAGCGCGCGGATCACCCGCTGGCCGGTGTCGTAGTCGAACCAGCGCCCGCGGGTGCGCATGATGCCCTCGCGCGTCGACAGCAGCGTCTGCGTCGAGGGATTGCCGAGCGTCACCAGCACGTCCGGATTCACCAGCTCGATGTGGCGCTGGATGAAGGGCAGGCAGATCTGCGTCTCCTGCGGCGTCGGCGTGCGGTTGCCGGGCGGCCGCCAGGGGATCACGTTGGCGATGTAGGCGGTGGTGCGGTCGAGGCCGATCGCGCCGATCATCAGGTCGAGCAGCTTGCCGCTGCGTCCGACGAAAGGTAGCCCCTCGATGTCCTCGTCGCGGCCCGGCGCCTCGCCAACGAACATGATGCGCGCCTGCGGGTTGCCGTCGGCGAACACCAGCCGCGTCGCCGTGTGCTTCAGCGCGCAGCCCTCGAAACTCTGCATCAGTTCGCGCAGCGCCTCCAACGTCGGC
>NZ_JAEMSD010000442.1 GCF_016462955.1 Bradyrhizobium sp.
AGCCGCGCCGCGAGATTGACGGTTTCACCGACTGCGGAATCGCGCTCCTCCACCCCCTGGCCGACCAGGTCGCCGACCACGACCAGTCCCGTCGCGATGCCAATTCGAACGGCCGGCGCATGACTGGGCGCACCCCGGGGCTCGATCGCACGTGTCGTCGACAACATCCGGACGATCTCGAGGCCAGCCCGCACCGCTCGCTCGGCGTCGTCCTCGTGCGCGTTCGGATAGCCGAAATAGACCAGGATGCCGTCGCCGACAAAGCGGGCGGCAAATCCTTCATAGTGCTTCACCACGCGCACGCAGGTTTCGCGAAAGCTCGCGATCATATCGCGCACGTCCTCGGGATCGAACTGCGAGGAGAGCGAAGTGGAATCCACCATGTCACAGAACATGGTGGTGAGCTGGCGCCGCTCGGCACCGATCTCCGTTCTAGGAGGACTGCGAACCGCTTTGGCCGGCGCTTCTGTCGAATCGGAAGCAGAGAGGGATGATATCGCCCGTTGCAGGCGCTTGCGATCTCCGAGCGGCAGCCCGAGCGCCGCCAGATCGGCCTCCGTCAGATCGGACATGACGTCCAGATCGAGCCGATGCTCGGTGAAAAGATCGGAATATTGGCCGAGACCAATGCCTGCCAGCCAGCCCTTCAGGTCGCCCGCCGCCCCAGGGTTCGGCTCTTTCTCCCGCATTGAGTCCAACCGCCCGCATTCATGGTGGAGCTGCAGGCCCCCAACCACCAATTCTAGGGGACCATACTTCACCCTGGACTGGAGGCGTACAACAGGTTTTTTTGAAAGGAATAGCCAACCAGATCGAAAAGGCACTGAATTGCCCGACTTCGCAGTGACTTCGCCGGAGGGGTCGACCGGCGAGAACCCGGGAAATCACCCTTTTTAGGCATTCGGGACCTGCATGAACCGGATCCCCCCAACGACATCCGCAGAGGCATCGGCAAGCACCAATGTCGTGGCCATTGTTGTGATCTGCGGGGGGGGGGGGAAACCATGACGGCCACGTGACCCGGAGCGCGGCAATAGAGCGGATGACAGCAGTCCTCTCCCGCACTGCGCAGGCCCCTTGATGCGGGGAGCTTTCATTTCAAGCTTCAGAACGAAGCGCGCCATGCTCCCGCGAATACCGTTCGCGGCGGGGCTGCCGTTCCTCGAGAATGCGCCTCACGGAATGGGAGCACAGCCCGCACCTGACCGTGCAGCCGAGGCAGCCGTAGATCTGCGCGGCGGAGCAAAGCTCGTCGCCGGACGACGCCACGTCTCTGATGTCGTGGTCGCTGATGACGTTGCAGGAGCAGACGATCATGCTGGATTCCGTTGCGTGATGCGACGCGCGGCGCGAAGTCTGACCGCCGCGGTTGTTGCGTTGGCAATGGCGCGTCCCCGCTGATCCGTGCCGGTCCACTGGGCGTCCCGACCGCGCGGATCGATCTCCAGCAACTTGACCCCAGCCGGAACTTCGCTGCCGTCGCGGACGATGCCGCGCAGGATTCCGTCGCGCGGCGCGAGCACGGGTACGCCGGAGAGGTGACCGAGCACGAGGTCGCGGTAGACGCGGGTGCCGATCTCAACCGGCGTGTGCCAGCGTCCCGCGAACCGCGAATAGACGAAGCGTTCCGCGCCGATATCACCCAGTGAATTCGCGACGCCATCGGCGGCATCGGTCCAGCGCGCGTCGGTGACCAGCCCGATTTTGCCCGGGCGGGTCTCGACAGCGACGTCGCAATTGGAGTTCGACGAGAAGCCCGGGCCCAGTCCGATAGCAAGGTGGGCGAGCCGCCTGAGGTCGGGCGTGATCCGCCGCTTCTGCAGTCGCGCATCGACCAGAAGGTCGATGTGGCGGACCGGAAGCAAGTCGAGCAGGCCGAGCCAAGTGACCAGGATTCGTGCCGGCCGGCCAAGCGCCTGATAGACCTGCATGCCGTCGTCGACGCGCTCGGCGACGACATCTTCGAGCTGCATTGTGTCGGTGAATAGCGCGTCATGAAACGCCATCTTGCGCCGGATCACCGGCGGATCCGGATCGTGTGACAGCACGACACAATATCCGGCGCGCACCAGCTGGAGGCCGATCGCAGATGCGATCTCGTTGGTGCCGAGGATCACGGCAAAGAGTCGATGGTCGTGCGGCTGGGGCATTTGAAACCACGTTTGCGGAGGAGATGCAGCAAGGCGCGATCAAGCTCGGAACAGGAAGAGCAAGAGCCGGGCCATTTGGAACGGTTGAAAAACAGCCCTCAACTGCCGGTCAGCACTCAGAAAGGAGAAACGCAGCGTGACGGCGCCGCTTGGTCCGAAAGCGCACGGGCGCGTGTTGCAAACCTTGCAGCGTGTCGCGAACTCGACATTCGGTCGCGGAATTTGCTGCGATCGGGCGATAGCGTGTGGTCCAATTCCTGCAAAGTTGCCTTCATCGTCATTGTCTGGCGTCCGGTCGGACGCGGTGAGGAGTTCTGGTGACGCTCGACCTCTTGGATCGCGACGGCGCGCCGGGTGGCGCGCCGGCACCCGACATCGCGTCGTGCCCGTTTCACGGCGACAAGGCACGTGCACAAAGCCGCGCGCAGAAAACGCTCGTGCTGACCGGCGCGTCCCGGGGCATCGGTCATGCGACGGGGAGGCTGTTCTCCGAAGCCGGCTGGCGGATCATCACCTGCTCCCGGCAGCCATTCGACACCGGGCGATGTCCTTGGGACTCCGGGGCCGACAACCATGTGCAGGTCGAGCTGAGCGACCATCGCGCGCTGCCGCGTGCGCTCGCCGAGATCAAGGAGCGGCTCAACGGCGGGCCGCTGCACGCGCTGATCAACAACGCCGGCATTTCGCCCAAGGCCGCGGACGGCAGCCGGCTGAACTCCCTGACGACGCCCGTCGAAACCTGGATGAGCGTATTCCACGTCAACCTGCTCGCGCCGGTCTTGTTCGCGCAGGGCCTGGTCGACGAGCTGAAACAGGCCGCCGGCGCGATCGTCAATGTGACCTCGATCGTGGGTTCCCGCGTGCATCCCTTTGCCGGCACCGCCTACGCGACGTCGAAAGCTGCGCTCGCGTGCCTGACCCGCGAGATGGCGCACGACTACGCGCCGTTCGGAATTCGTGTCAATGCGATCGCTCCCGGCGAGATCAAGACCGACATCCTGTCGCCGGAGACCGAGGCCCAACTTGCGCCGATCATCCCGCTGCATCGCGTCGGTACGCCCGACGAGGTCGCGAAGGTGATCTTCTTCCTGTGCTCGGACGCGGCCAGCTACGTGACCGGTGCGGAAGTACCGATCAACGGAGGGCAGCACGTATGATCGGGCGGCCGTCCTGGAAAAAATTTCGCAGGTTTTGCGCTGGATCAATGCGCCGATGTCGATTTTGAGCGTGTCGCCCGTCCCGAAGGTAATTCCGCACAGTGGATGATAAAGCGTGCAAGGCCGATGGAATCTTTTTGCAGCAATGCCGACAACTTGAGCGCGACTCTGGACACGACATGAATGAGAATAAGACAAATTCCAAAGAAAGCGGCCGGGAGGATGTAACGGGCAACGGAGATTCCGTGATGCTGAATGCTGCTCCCTCGGTTGAAGGACACCGGGCCGATCAGACGGCGCCAATCGTGCCGCTCAATGAGATCGCGCTGACCGGAATCTTCGAAATCTCGAAAATATTGACGGCACCGACGCGGCTGGAGGCGACGCTTGCCAACGTCGTCAACCTCCTGCAATCGTTTCTCCAGATGCGCCACGGCGTGGTCGCGCTGCTCGCGGACGACGGCATTCCCGATCTCACCGTCGGAGCCGGATGGAGCGAGGGCAGTGACGAGCGTTATCGCGGGCGGTTGCCGCAGAAGGCTGTCGATCAGATTGTCGCGACCGCGATGCCGCTGGTGGCGGAGAACATCGCCAGCCATCCCGCCTTCGGCCCGGCCGACGTGGAGACGTTGGGCGCCTCGGAGGCGGTCCGGGTGTCCTTCATCGGCGTTCCGATCCGCATCGATGCCAAGGTCGTCGGCACCCTGACGGTCGATCGGATCTGGGACGAGCGGTCGATGTACCGACTCGATTCCGACGTGCGTCTGCTGACGATGGTCGCCAATCTGGTCGGCCAGACGGTGAAGCTGCACCGGGTCGTTGCGCAGGATCGCGAACGATTGATGCATGAGAGCTACCGCCTTCAGAAGGAGCTATCCGAGCTCAAGCCGGCGCGCGATCGCCGCAAGGTTCAGGTCGAAGGCATCATCGGTGACAGCCCGGCGCTGCGAGGGCTGCTGGAAAAGATCGCGGTGGTGGCGAAGTCGAACTCGACCGTCCTGCTGCGCGGGGAGTCCGGCACCGGCAAGGAGCTGAGAGCAAAGGCCATTCACGAGCTTTCGCCGCGAGCCAAGCGTCCGTTCATCAAGATCAATTGCGCCGCCCTGCCGGAATCGGTGCTGGAATCCGAACTGTTCGGCCATGAGAAGGGCGCCTTTACCGGCGCGCTCAATTCGCGGAAGGGCAGGTTCGAACTGGCCGACAAGGGTACGCTGTTCCTGGACGAAATCGGCGAGATATCGGCGTCGTTCCAGGCCAAGCTCCTGCGCGTGCTCCAGGAGCAGGAGTTCGAGCGCGTCGGCGGCAACCAGACCATCAAGGTCGACGTGCGCGTCATCGCTGCGACCAACCGCAACCTGGAAGAAGCGGTCGCGCGTAACGAGTTTCGTGCCGATCTCTACTATCGCATCAGCGTCGTGCCGATGATGTTGCCCCCGCTGCGCGAGCGGCGCAGCGACATTCCGCTGCTGGCCAACGAGTTCCTGAAGAACTTCAACACCGAGAACGGCCGCACGTTGTCCTTCGATCGGAACGCGATCGAGGTTCTGATGAGCTGCGGCTTCCCAGGCAACGTGCGGGAGCTGGAGAATTGCGTGCAGCGCACGGCGACCCTTGCGCCGGGACCGGAGATCGTCAGGAACGATTTCGCCTGCTGCCACAGCCAGTGTCTGTCCGCGATGTTGTGGAACGGTGGATCCGAGGCTGCGCCGCAGCGATCGCTGCCAATCGTGCCGCTCTCCGTCCTGCCGGCCAGGGCTCCGCGTGAGGCGAGTGTTGGTGCGCCTGCGGCGCTCGATCCGGGAGCGTCGACGCCGGACTCTGCCAATGCGTCCTCGAGCGGCAGCATGGCCGACCGTGATCGTGTCATCGCCGCCATGGAGAAGTCCGGTTGGGTCCAGGCCAAGGCTGCGCGCCTGCTCGGCCTGACGCCGCGGCAGATTGGCTATGCGTTGAAGAAGCACGGCATCGAGGTCAAACGGCTCTGACCGCGTGTCGCAGATGCGACATGCTGTCGGGGCCGCGACAACCGGCATGGTCCGGAATTTTGCTTGAATTTCAAATATTTCACGGTTGGCACGACGCTTGAAAGAGGATGTCTAAAGGCATCCTCTGCTCAAGGAGTCGGAACACATGGCCTACAAGATTGTCGCCTCGCAATGCACGGTTTGCGGCGCATGTGAGTTCGAATGCCCGAATGCCGCGATCAGTCTCAAGCGCGACATGTACGTCATCGATCCCAAGAAGTGCACGGAGTGCGAAGGAAGCTTCGACACGCCGCAATGTGCGGCCGTCTGTCCGGTGCCCGACACTTGCATCCCGGCTTGAGCTCAGGTCGATGAGTAAGGCTGCGAAATCCCCCTTCCGGACGGAGCGATAGATGGCGGCGGTTCAGGAAACCATCGAACGGGTTCGCGGCATCGACGTCGACCAGTATCGTTATGGGTTTGAGACCCTGATCGACTCCGAGAA
>NZ_JAEMSD010000056.1:0-19153 GCF_016462955.1 Bradyrhizobium sp.
CCATGCGGCCCGCTCCGCCGAATAGTCGAAATTGGCGATCCAGGCGTTGCGGAAGTGAGCACGGAAGATCGCGTTCTCGATCCGCCGGGCCGCCTGGATCGTCACCGCGAGTGCGAGCTGATGCGCGGCGCGCTCCAGATCTTCGCGGCAGGAAGTGATGTTGATCGCACCGGCGAGCCGGCCGGCCTGGTCGAACAGGGGCGCCACGGCACAGGAGAACATGTGCCATTGGGCGCGAAAATGCTCGTCGCGATGCACCAGGATCGGCTTCTGCTCCGCGAGCGCGGTGCCGAGCCCGTTGGTGCCCTCAAAGGTCTCGGCGAAGTTCGAGCCGGTGTAGATCTTCCAGTCCAGGAACATCTTTGCATCGGCTTCGCCCGGCAGACGGCTGAAAAGCATGGTCGCGTTCGCATCCGCGAGATTGACGCAGTAACCGGCCTCGCGCAGCACACGGGCGAGATCGTCGAGCTCGGGCGTTGCGAGCCTGATCATCTCCTCCATCGGCTCGGCGGCATGGCGGATTTCGGCTGCCGTGAGCGTCTGCGGCGGGCCGCGGCGGGCGGGATCGAGCTTGTGATCCACGAGGCATCGCCGCCAGGAACTGGCAATCCGCGAAGAGGCGTCGACGTCGGCCAAACGGTCCGCGACCTGGTTGGCGACGGACAAGACACGGGCGACATGATTCGAGGCCGAAAGGCTGGCCATCGCGGACGTCTCCACCCTGTATTATTGTGCAAAGTCTGGCACCACGGGCGGGGATGTCAATCGGGAACCGGCGAGGCGATACTCTCGCATCGTCGTCATGGCCGGGCTTGTCTCGGTCACCCACGCGTTGCCGCGATTGCGAAAGAACGTGGATGCCCGGGGCATCTAGCGCGAAGACGCGCTTCTGCCCGGGCATGACGATGTGGATACAGACTGCCTCAGGCAAGGCCGATTTGCTGCACCGCCCTCACCACGTGTCGATGCATGGCCGCTTCTTCCCCGTTCGCGGCGGCGGCTTCGGCACCGTGCGGAGTCCCGCCATGATCCAGCGCCGGGTTTCGGCGGGGTCGATCACGTTGTCGATCTCGAACACGGAGGCGATCGAAACGGCCTTGCCGTTGGCGTAGAGCTCGGCGACCTTGTTGCGATAGTAGGTCTCGCGCTCCTCGGGGTCGGCGATCGCCTCCATCTCCTTGCGGAAGCCGAGGCGGACATAACCTTCGAGGCCCATGCCGCCGAACTCACCGGTCGGCCAGGCCGCGGTGAAGAACGAGGCGTGGAAGCCGCCGCCGATCATCGACTGTGCGCCGAGCCCATAGCCCTTGCGCAGCACGATGCCGAACAGCGGCACGGTGAGGCTCGCCCCGGTCACGAACATGCGGGAAACGTGGCGCACGATCGCGGTCTTCTCGGCCTCGGGGCCGACCATGAAGCCGGGCGTATCGCACAGCGAGACAACAGGCAGATCGAAGGCATCGCAGAGCTGGAGGAAGCGCGCGGCCTTGTCGCCGGCATCGGCATCGATCGCGCCGCCGAGATGGCGCGGATTGTTGGCGATCAGGCCGAACGGCTTGCCCTCGATGCGGATCAGCGCCGTGATCATGCCGACGCCGTAGTCACGGCGCAGCTCCAGCACGGAATCCTTGTCGGCGACGAGGTCGATCACGCTGCGGATGTCGTAGACGCGCAGCCGGTTCTCGGGGATGGCGCGGCGCAGCAGGCGCTGATCGGCGGCCTCCCAATCCGTCACCGCGCCCTGGAAATAGGACAGGTATTTCTGCGCGACTGACGTCGCCTCCTCCTCGTCCTCGACCAGGATGTCGATGACGCCGTTCGGCGACTGGAACGAGACAGGGCCGACCTCGGCCGGATGATAGACGCCGAGGCCGCCGCCTTCGATCATGGCAGGGCCGCCCATGCCGATCGAAGCGTTCTTGGTGGCGATGATCACGTCGCAGCAGCCGAGCATCGCCGCGTTACCGGCGAAGCAATAGCCGGAGACCACGCCAACCACCGGCACGAGGCCGGAGAGCCTTGCGAACTGCACGAAGGACGGCCCGTCGAGCCCGGTCATGCCGAGCCGGTCGGTGTCGCCCGGCCGCCCGCCGCCGCCTTCGGCATAGAACACCAGCGGCACGCGCCAATCTTCCGCCAGCGTCAGCATGCGGTCGATCTTTTTGTGGTTCATGTGGCCCTGCGTGCCTGCGAGCACGGTGTAGTCATAGGCCACGACAATGCAGCGTGCGCCCTCGGGGCCAAACTGCCCGGCGTTCACCGTGGCAACGCCCATGACGAGGCCGTCGGCGGGCGTGTTCTTGATGAGGTCGTCGAGCTTGCGCCGGCGGCGCTGCGCCGCAATCGCGAGGCTGCCATACTCCATGAACGAGCCGTCGTCGACGAGCTGCGCGACATTCTCGCGCGCCGTGCGCTGATTGGTGTTGCGGCGGCGCTCGACGGCGGCCGGACGGTTCTCGTCACGCGTGTTGGCGTGCCGCGCGATCAGCTCCGCGAGATCGGGACGGATGTGGTCGAGATCGATCTCGGCTTCCGAAGCCGTGCTATCGGCGGCAATGTCGAGCGGCTCCAGATACAGGATCGGCTCGCCATGCATCAGCGTGACGCCATCGCCGGCAACGAGCTTCATGACGCGGCCTCCCTGCTCGGCCATGACCAGGTGCTCCATCTTCATGGACTCAATCACGGCGAGCTGCTGGCCGGGACGGACGATCTCGCCTTCCCCCACCTGGATGGTGACGATGGTGCCCTGCAAGGGCGCCGCGACCATCACCGCACCTTCGGGCACCACTTGCGCAACATGCGTTTCAGGGCCGTGCGCGCCCCCCCGTTCCGGCGCCGCGAAATAAAGCGGCTTTGCCGCGCCCTCGGCCGCCCCGACGAGATTGGCGATGTTGCGATCGATGAAATCGGTCGCGATGCGGTTGGTCCTGAAATCGGGATGCGCGAGCACCGCCTGGAGGAAGCCGATGTTGGTGACGACGCCATCGATCCGGAACTCGCGCAGGGCGCGCGAAGCCTTCGCAACCACGTCATGCCAGGCCTCGCCCGGCGTATGCACGATGACCTTGGCCAGCAGCGAGTCGAAGGCCGCACTGGTCTTGTAGCCGGCATAGCCGAAACTGTCGACGCGCACCCCGGGGCCCGACGGCGGCTCGAACAATGCGAGCACGCCGCCTGTCGGATGCGTGGCGCCGGACACATCCAGCGTCTCCATGTTGACGCGTAGCTGCATGGCATGGCCGCGCGGCTTCGGGATCGATCCTTGCGCAAGACCCAGCGCGGCCAGCGTGCTGCCCGCGGCGACCGCGAGCTGGGCGCGGACCAGGTCGATGCCGAGCACCTCTTCCGTGACGGTGTGCTCGACCTGGAGCCGCGGATTGGCCTCGATGAAAGCAAAGCTGTCCTCGGCGGTGCCGTCGACCAGGAACTCGAAGGTGCCGAGATTGTCGTAGGAGGCCGCGGCCGCCAGCTGCTTCGCCGCCTCGATGATGCGGCCGCGCAGCGCATCACTCAGCGAAGGGCTGGGCGCCACCTCTATCAACTTCTGGTGCCGGCGCTGGATGGTGCATTCGCGTTCCCAGAGGTGGGAGATGGCGCCATGGCGGTCGCCGATGATCTGTACCTCGATATGCCGCGCCTGCCGGATCAGCCGCTCGGCATAGACGCCGTCGAAGCCGAACGCGGCCTTGGCCTCGGACTGGCAGCGCGCATAGGCTTCGGAAAGATCGGACGCGTTCTCCACAACGCGCATGCCGCGGCCGCCGCCGCCCGCCATCGCCTTGATCACGATCGCCGCGTTGCTGCCGAGAGAGGTGAAGAACGCCGCAATCTCCTCCAGCGCGGACGGCCCGCTGGTGCCGGCGATGATGGGGACGCCGCAGCGCTTCGCCAGTTGCCGTGCCGCGACCTTGTCGCCGAACAGTTCGAGCGCCGTCGCCTTGGGACCGACGAAGGTGATACCTGCGTCGGAGCAGGCCTTTGCGAACGCGGCATTCTCGCTGAGGAAGCCGTAGCCGGGATGCACGGCATCGCAACCAGTGCGCTTTGCCGCCCTCACCACGGCTTCGATGTCGAGATAGGCCCGCGCGCCGCGACCGGGGATTTCGACCGCCTCGTCCGCAACGCGCACATGAAGCGACAGCGCATCGTCCGCTGGATGGATCGCGACGGTCGCGATGCCCGCGTCGGCCGCCGCGCGCGCGATGCGAATGGCGATCTCGCCGCGATTGGCGATCAGGAGCTTCTTGAACGACATGCGGCGTCTCCATACTGCGCAACGACGCGCGGGTCGGCAGGTGAGATGACCCTGCTTCCGCACTTTAGGCGCAGTCGTCAAGAGTGAGGAGGCCGATGCACCGGTCGTTCCCGTCCGCCGGAATATGAGCCGGCCACGCGTGCCGTCATATGGCCGATCTTCCACGCGGCGGCAGACGGGATCCGAGCGATGGCCGGCACGTTGGAGAAAAGATTGCGCGCGGCCTCAGCCAGCGCGATGACGGCCTCCGCGTGATTCTGCGACGCGGGACTCAGCCGCCACGCGTCGCACGCCGTCGCGCTCCCGCATCAGCTCTCGTCCATCGCCCTCAGCGAAGCGAACGGCGGTATGGATCGCAATCCCAACGGTTAGGACAGGGCGTTGATCTTCGCGACCAGCAACGGCGTCGTGGTCGCCACGTGCCTTTCGGGCAAGTTGCTCCCTCAGGCCGCGCGGACGGAGGACAGGAAAGAGGAGACCTTTTGCTTCAGGCTGCCGCTGTCGGCGGCAAGCGATTGGGCCGCGGACAAGACCTGCGACGAAGCGGCGCCTGTCTCCGACGCACCACGCTGAACGTCGGAAACGCCCGCGGACACCTGCTGGGTTCCGTGCGCAGCCTGCTGGACGTTGCGCGAGATTTCCTGGGTGGCCGTACCCTGCTCCTCGACCGCGGCGGCGATCGCGGATGCGATTTCCGAGAGGCCGCCGATCGTATCGCTGATCTCCTTGATCGCTGCGACGGATTCGCCGGTCGCTGTCTGCATTCCGTTGACTTGTTCGCTGATCTCGCCGGTGGCCTTGGCGGTCTGCTCCGCCAGCAGCTTCACCTCCGAAGCGACGACCGCGAAACCACGGCCTGCGTCGCCTGCGCGCGCAGCCTCGATCGTGGCATTCAGCGCCAGCAGATTGGTCTGCGCTGCAATGCCGTTGATGAGCGCGACGATGTCGCCGATACTGCTCGCAGCTCGCGCCAGCTCGGTGACCCGCTCGTTGGTTTTGTTCGCCTGCGCGACCGCCTCGCCCGCCATACGGGCGGAGGTCTGCACTTGCCGGCTGATCTCCGTGATCGAGGAGCTCAGCTCTTCGGTCGCGGCGGCCACGGACTGGACGTTGGTCGAGGCTTCGCCGGAGGCGGCCGTCACCGTCCTGGCAAGCTCCTGGGACCTGTCGGCACTCGATGTCAGGGTCGCTGCGGAGTTCTCGAGGTTGCCGGCCGCCTGCGACACCGTTTCAATGATCGCACCGACCGCATGCTCGAAATCGTCGGCGAGCCGGTGCATGTCATGCCGTCGCTGGTCGGCGGTGTCCGATCGGAGCTTTTCCTGCTCGGCCCGCAGCTTCTCGCTCTCCACCATCCGATCGCGGAAATACATCGTGGCGCGCGCCATCTGCCCGACTTCGTCGGCCCGCTTCGCTTCGGGCAGCTCG
Organism: Bradyrhizobium sp.; assembly: GCF_016462955.1. Lineage (GTDB taxonomy): Bacteria > Pseudomonadota > Alphaproteobacteria > Rhizobiales > Xanthobacteraceae > Bradyrhizobium. Next base: position 5,687 of record NZ_JAEMSD010000056.1, read on the forward strand.
ATCGACAAATCGCCATCGGCCAGCGCCTGCATCGCAGCGCCGACGCCGCGAATGCTGCGGCTGACGGCGAACCCGACCAGCCCGACAAGACTGATGGCCGGAAGCGCGAGCAGCGCGATGATGCCGACGATCTTCCAGACCATGGCCATGAAGTCGGTCCAGATATCGTCGACGAAGACACCCGTACCGATGAAGATGTTCCAGGGCGCAAAGCCTTTGACGTAAGACAACTTCACCGCGGTGGTCGGATCGTCCTGCCGCAACGGCCAGTCGTAGGCATAGGTTCCCTCGTTCGTCTTGCGCACGATCTCGACCAGGGCCGGGATGACGGGAACGCCCTTGGCGTCCTTGATGCCCGAAACGTCCTTGCCCATCAATTTCGGACTGGGATGTGCGAAGCCCACCTGATCGTAGGTATGGGCAAACAGATATTCTTCACCGGAGTACCGGATCTTGAGCAGCGCATCCTTGAAGCGTGCCTGCGCCTCGTCCCGCGTCAGCTGGCCTGCCGCCGCAGCGGCCTCGTACTTTTGCGCAAGGCTATAGCCTGCCTCGACCATGGCTTTCAGGACATTGACCCTGTCCTGATACATCCGCTGGTACATCGACCACAGCGCGACGCCTGTCACGCAGCAGATCGCGACCGCCATGGCAAGCACGGCACTGAGAAGTTTGGAACGGATCGAAATCTGGTTCAGCACAGTCGTTCTCTCTGGAGATGGGGCGCGCAACACACGGATGGCGCATGCAATCAACTTGGGGGCGACTTGAGCATCGCTCGAATAGGCCTGATATGCCTCGATTCCGCTTAAGGTGTCGTAAACCGGATGCGCGCGCAGGCGGTTATGAGTGAATGTGCCGCAATATGGTACGGCCGCCCGCCGCATCCGCATGAACTGCCGCAGCAAAGAGCATGAGCCCGCTGCACATTCTTTGCGCACGTTTGAGCAGTACCGGCGTGTCCCCAACTCTAGAAGACCTCGATATCGGCCCTCGCAGCGTTGACTTGCGCGAGCCTGTGGCAGAACGATCGGCGCAGATCATCCGCGCCAGCTCTGGCGCGCTCGCAGCCAAAGGTCACAGGCGCAATGCATCATGCGACACATACAAGACCCCTCGACCTCCCTGCGTTGAGCGCTGCGGAGCGGCTCTTCATCTGGGGATTTCGGGCGAAGGCGCGCAGCGGCGGCGCGGTCCCGACCGCCGCCGACATCCAGGAGGTGTACGGCCATTTTCGCGTCGGCGACGCCGTGCTCTCGCTGGATTCCATCATCGAGGTCTTCGCGTGCACGGCGCATACGGCCATCGAGGTGCACTGCCCGACCTGCCCTCGGATGTCAGACAGCGAGCACGGGATCTTGCGGGCGATTGCCGCGGCCCAGCAGGACCGCGTCGATGTCGCGCGCGAGCAGTTCGAGCGCTGGCTGCCGCCGCTCGGCGCCGATTGGGCGCTCGCGCCGGTCCGGGGGCTTGCAACGATCTTCCGCATGGCCGGCCTCATCCTGCCCGACCGGCATGCGCAGTCTTTCGACCATCACCGGATCATGGCGATGAAGAGCTGGTTCGTGGGCAGTCCCACATTGCATTGACGAGATCGTTCATGATGCAGGATGCATGTGCGTCTGTGGCCGCGGACGCCGGCCAATCGCAGCCCTGTCCGCTCCAGGCCGCGCTGGCGACGCCACGGAGCGTCGAAGGCTGCGACGATTTCTGCCGCGTCGCGCTGTCGCTGCTCCGGTTCATCGGAGCAGCCTACGCGACCGGCGCCTCCGATTGCTGGGAGGCGGCCTATCGCTTTGCCGACGAAGCGCCCGGCATCGCCGACAGCCCGCTGCTGGTCGCACGCGCCGCCGCTCTCGTCAGGATCCTGCGCGGCGGCCGGCCCTGCGAACTCTGCTTCATGCCGCCGTCCTGCAAGCGCCTGTCCAAGGACGAGGCGGAATTGATGCGGCTGCTGGCGATCGCACGCCGCCGGCAGCCGGGCGAGCTCGAATCCGTGGTCTGCCAGTTCGTCGGCTCCGGAAGCCAGGATGCGGCAACGCGCGCGGTCAACGCGCTTGCGCTGTGCTGATACCTATCCGCCTTTGCTGCCGAGCACGAGATCAATCGTGTGCGCGGCGATCTTGCGCAATTGGGGCTCGTCGTCGAACGCTCGCTCGAGCACGGCGAGGCCACGCGTCACGGTGACGATGTGCAGCGCCGCAGCCACGGGATTGCCGCCAAACTCGCCCCGCGCCGCGCCGGCCGACAACGTGTTCTGAAGCAGTGCGGTGATGCGCGAGATCAGGCTCGCAAAAGCTAGGCGCGCCTTGTCATCGAGCCCCTCGCCCTCGGCGGCGCCGAGCTCCATGAGCCCGCGCGTCGTCGGACAGCCGCGCGGCGGCGTGCCCGAGCGGAAATTGGTGATGGTCAGATCGAAGAACGCGGTGAGGCGCTTGCGCAGAGAACCCGCCCCGAGCGCCTTTTCCAGCGCGGCGAGATAATCCCCCGCGTAGCGTTCATAGGCCTGCAGGAATAGCGCCTCCTTGCTGCCGAATGCGTTGTAGAGGCTTCCGCGCTGGACTTCCGCATCGCGGGCGATGTCGGACAGCGAGGTGCCGCGCACGCCCTTGCGCCAGAACTGGTTGAACGCGATGCGCAGCACCTCGTCATGATCGAATTCGCGCGGCCTCAAGCTTCCTCCACGAAGTATTTGACACGACGTCAAGAACCTGCTTTCTGGACATCGTGTCAAAAATTGATCGGGATTGATAGCCCGCTTTCCTCAATCGGCCAGCCGGCGGCGTTCACGGCGCCGTTCCGGTCGGGACCGCATGCAAAGGAACGCACGATGCCTCTCCTCCACATCTCGATGCGCGCCGGCAAGCCTCAGGCCTACCGGCAGGCGATTCTCGACGGGCTTTACCGCGCCATGCGTGAGGCCCTGAACGTGCCTGAGGACGACGCGTTCATGACCATTACCGAGCATGAGCCAGCGAATTTTCGCTGCGGCAATGCCTACGGCTTCGCGCGCAGCGACGACGCGTTGCTGATCCAGATCACCGTGTTCGCCTCGCGCACCACCGAGCAGAAAAAGGCGCTGTACCGGCGGATCGCCGACCTGCTCGGCGAGAGCCCGGGGATCCGGCCCGAGGACGTGTTCGTGAACGTGCTCGACGCGCCCAAGGAGAACTGGTCCGTCGGAAACGGCATCGCGCAATTCGCGTGAGCGTGCCGGGCGCAGAATTGCCGTGCCCTCTTGAGCATGACCGCTGGAAAGGTCTGACCCGGCCGGAAACCGCGCTGATCGGAGGGGGAGTGACATGGCCGCGTTCCGCGGGAGCTGGTACGCGTGCGATCGGTGCGGATCGCGCTACTCACCCACAACGCACGTCTCCATGATCGCATCGAGCTCCGCCTGCGACAGCACACCAAGCTCGGCAATGAAGACAATCCGCGTCCGCGGCACGTCTGTCACTGGCGCATCGCCGGGCGCCAGCGTGGCGCGGCCGGCGGCGAACTGAAATACCATCTGGCGGCCGGGCTGCTCGACGGTCTCGAACAGGCCTTTGGCGCGCGCGAGCTTCGGCGCAAGACGACTGATGGCCTGCTGCAAGCGGGGCAGCGACACCGGCTTGTCCGAGGTCCAGCTCAGTGTTTCGAAGCGCTCCTCCGCCGGCCGGCGAGGACCGGGATCACGTGGCGGCGCGCGATCGACGTTCCCAGGGAACAGCAGCGCGGCAGCAATCTCGCCGTGGTTCGCATCGACCACCACGGCAGGTACGCGCTGCGCGCGGATGGCATCGCGCATCCGCGCTCCTGCTCCATCGTCCGCCAGATCCAGCTTGCTCAGCGCCACGATATCGGCGACGCGGAGCTGCGACCGGTGCAGCGCATCCTCGAGGGCAGCCGGCGGCGCGGTCGCGTCCATCACGCAGAGCACCGTCTCCAGCGGCGCCTCGCGCAGGATCACCGGATCCATCAGGTTGCGCACGATGTCGGCGGGATCGGCGACGCCGCTGGTCTCGATGACGATGTATTCCGGCTTGGGATCACGCCGCAGCAATGTCGAGAGCGTGCGCAACAGATCGCCCTCGAGCGAGCAGCAGATGCATCCATTGGCGAGGCTGACCACGCCCTCGCTGGCGCCGGCGATCAGCTCCGCATCGATGTTGATGGCGCCGAAATCGTTGACCACGGCGGCGATGCGCCGTCCATCTGCGTGCGCCAGCAGATGGTTGACGACCGTGGTCTTGCCCGCCCCCAGAAAGCCGGTGACCAGCAGAATGGGGACCGGCATGGGTCAGCTCGCGACCACGGGACGGCGCACGGGTTTTCCCGGCCGCGCCTCGACGTCGAGAATGCCGTCGCGGATCAGCACCTGGCCGCTGACGACCAGATGCCGTACCCCTTCGGACGCACGGTTCATCGCAGTGAAGGTCGCGCGATCCGAGAGCTTCTCGTAGTCGAACACGACGATGTCGGCATCCGCGTCCTTGGCAAGCCGGCCCTTGGCGCGCATCGCGGGCGTGCTCTGTGACAGGATCTCCGCCGGGATCAGCGCGCATTTGCGCACGCCTTCCAGCAGCGACACGGCCTTGCGCTCGCGCACCCATTCGCGGATGAACTTGGTGAAGCAGCCGGCCGAGCGCGGATGCGAGGTGGCATCATCCGGCAGCGGCCAAGCATCGCCGGTGTAGGTGCTGGCGTCGGACAGCGTCCACGGCATCGCGTCGGAAGCGATCGCGCCGCCGGGATACAGCACGGACATGTCGAGCAGGTCGCGGTGATGGGCATTGTTCTCGGTGTCGAGGATGTGCCAGAGCACCAGCGAGGACGGCTCCTCGGCCTGCGCCTTGAGCAGCTCCTCGCGATCGTGGAAGCGATAGCCGTCGGTGACGCGCTGCACGGAATCGTATCCGGTGCCGTTGCGCTCGACGAACTCCGGGTCGCTGAAGAAGGCGGCGGCCAGCACCGTCGAGCCGGTGCCGTAGGGGTAGGCCTCGACCGTGATCGGCAGGCCCTGTCCTTGCGCCTTTTCGATCAGCGCGCGGCAGCGCTCGACGTCGGTCTTGCTCGATGAATTGAAGTGGCAGATGTGCATGTGCGCGCCGGTGGCGCCGGCATAGCCGATCAGGCGGATATAGGCTTCCGCCGCGCTCTCGGGGTCGATGCGCGACATGAAGGCGACATGGGTGAAGGTCGGCACGTCCTTGGCTGCAGCCAGCTGGCACACCGCCGTCAGCTCCTGCACGCCGGCACCCGGCGCATACGCGTTGAGGATGCCGATGCCGATGCCGCCCTCGTTCAGGCCGCGCGATAGGCGCTCCAGGATACCGGCGACCTCCGAATCGGTCGCGACATTGTCGATCCAGCGGCGGTCGCGCATGGCAGCGCCGAATGCTTCCAGCGAGCTCTCCGCATTGGAGCCGGTCATCGCGCCGATGCGGGCAAAGGCCCAGTTGGTGGCGGCGCCGTAATTCAGCACGCGCCCCTTCCTGGCCTGCCGTTCATACCAGGACGCAACCGGCAGCACGCCTGCCTCGAGATCGAGCGTGGTGGTCACGCCGTCGAACGCCTGCATGCGGTCGGCCGGGACCGACTGGCCATGCGCATGCAGATCGATGAAGCCGGGCGCGACGACGAGCCCGGTTGCGTCGATCACCCGCTCTGCGCCGCCGAGCGAGGCGCCGACCGCGGCGATCCTGCCGTCTACCACCGCGACGTCGCCGATGGCATCCATCCCGCTGGCTGGATCCACCACCCGGCCGCCAGAGATCACCAAGCCGCTCATATAGTCACTCCGAAAAGCTATTGCAAAAAGCCTCCAAAGGCCCGGCAGCAGCTCCGGAGGCCGAGACCGGCCGCTTGGCGGCCAGTCCCGGCGCGCATGATGCAGATTTTCAGGAAGCCGACCACCTCTGTCGATGCCGATGCATCATGCGTATTCGCGCGCGCGTCACAGCCCGTCGAACCAGGATTTCCATTTCGGCACCGCCGTGGCGAAGGTGCCGCGATGGCTGGTGCTGCCGGTCGAGACCGCCTCCACCGCCTGGTTGCCACTGCCGATTGCACGCTGATAGGTCATGGCGAGCTGACCCAGCCCGACGCTGATGGCTTCGTCGCTTTCACCGTAATAGTTGCGGACCGGGCTTTTGACGATCCAGCGATACGCCTGGGTCTGCGCGACCAGGCGCCCGTAGGCTGATGCGGCGAAGAACTGCGGATCGAAATAGTCTGCGCGGATCAGCTTGTGCAGGTCGGTGGGGACGTCGGCCGGATTGAAGGGTTCGCCCATATAAGCCTTGCGCGCCACGTCGTAATAAGCATCCGCGATCAGCGAGCGCGCGAGCCCCGGCACGCCGTAGTAATTCTCGAAGGAGAACGCCGTCAGGATGAACAGCGAATTCACCCAGCTCGCATCGTTCTTGCGCGGGAAACTGAGAAAGCCGTTGAGCGCGACGAACGCGTCGACCGGCGCGCTCGCGGTTGCGGCGGCGTCGACCTTGACGCCCGATTGCTCGAGCTTTTCGAGCATGGCCATGGTCACGAAACCGCCTTGCGACCAGCCAGCGAGGAACAGCTTGGTCGTGGTGAGCTTGAGGTGATCGAGCACGGCGCGGCTCGCCGTCAGCATGTCATAGGTCGCCTGCTGATGGCTCGCCTTCACCATGTAGCCTTCCGGCTCGGCCGACGTGCCGAGCCCGAAATAGTCGGCGCCGATCACGATATAGCCCTGGCCGGCGAACTGGGCGATCATCAACTGCGTTTCCGGCGATTGCTGCGGAAAGGACGGAACCTCCTGCTTTCCGTAGACCGTGCCGTGCTGGTACGACACCAGCGGCAACGAGGTGCCGCTGTCCTCGGGGATCGCCAGCAATCCGGACGCGATTGTCGGCTTGTTGCCGCGCTCGGGTATGACGGACGAATAGGTCACGCGATAGAGCCGAACGGCATTGCGCGCCGGGCTATAGGCTGTCGTGATCCCGGCGAAGGCGGGCGTATCGACCTTCAGAATCTTGTTGAGCTGATCGGCATCCCAGCGCGCAACGCGCTGATATGCGATACTGGCTGATAGTTTGACGACTTCGCCCTCCTGCGCCTGGGCGGAAACCCCCACGAGGAGTTGGAGGAGAAGGAGGAGAGAAAAACGCCAAGCCGATTTCATGCAAGCGACCCGTGGAACGAGACGGTAACAGGCCTACAGAGGTTAGGTTGAAATTGTGTTGCCTTGGGCGTCACGCAATTCGAAAACCAGCCCGTCCGTGCGGTATTGTCGAACTCGGTCGCGACACGCATCCGCGATCTCGCGATCTCGCTGCCCGAGTCTTGCTGGTCTCCAGGTAAGGCCGCGCGCCGGACTGGGTGACAGGAAATTGGTGTATCGCCTACGATCGACGCGTCGCCGATGACGGTGGGACGCGCTGATCTGTGTCGGGTCAGCCAGTTGACAGCCCTTTGCAAATAAAACTAGGGTGACTGCGACGGTTCTCCTTCGGGGGATCAATAGGGAATACGGTGCGGGGATTCCCCCAATGCCGTGGCTGCCCCCGCAACTGTAAGCGGTGAGCCTTCGCCAAACGCCACTGGGCCTGCGGGCTTGGGAAGGCGGCGACAGGCAACGACCCGCGAGCCAGGAGACCTGCCGTCAGTCGTGGTCACACGCGAGCACATTGGGCGGGGTGTCCTGGTGAGTGTTGAGCTGTCTTCTTGAGGCAGCGGCCAAACTGCGTTCGCGGTGACGTGCCACGTTATCGCGAGTCGATAGATGACCTCCCGCATAGTTTTCGCGCCACGGCATCGCCGCCCGTTGCTCCGTTCAGTTGCATTCTCCTGCCTCATATTGTCGACGGACGGCTGGGCACAGTCGGAAAGGCCGGCCCAGACGCTCGATCCTGTCGTAGTGCAGCCGCCAGCGGCGCCGCCGAATGCTCGCAGCACCCGGCGTAGCGATGCAACGCGCCCCTCGCGCTCTCGTCATCAGCAGCGAAGCGTAGCTTCGGACACGCGTGCTCCGACGGCCGACCGGACGGGTCCCGCGTTCGCCGCACCCACGCTCAATCTCACCGGCGCGAGCACCGCCGGCAGCCGGCTCGGGCTGACGCGGCTGCAGACGCCGGCCAGCGTGGAGGTGATCTCTGCCGAAACCATCGCCGAACGCGGCCAGGAGGACATCTTGGACGCGGTGACGCAAAACGCCACCGGCTTCACGGCGAGCCCGGCACCGGGCAACGGCGGGGTCTCGTTCAATACCCGCGGCTTCACGGGCCTTGGGTCCGTCATGACGCTCTATGACGGCACCCAGCTTTACATCGGCGCCGGCACGGTCACCTTTCCGTTCGACACATGGTCGACCGAGCGCATCGAGGTGCTACGCGGCCCTGCATCGGTGATGTATGGCGCGGGTGCGGTCGGCGGCGCCATCAACATCGTGTCGAAACTGCCGTCCTGGATCCCTCGCAACCAGGCCGAAATCTCGCTGGACAGCAACATGAGACGGCGAATTGCGGTCGACAGTGGCGGTCCGATCAGCAAGGACGTCGCCTATCGCATCACCGCTACCGGCAACATGTCGGATGGATGGGTCGATCGTGACAACACCTCGAACGTCGCGCTTCATGCCGTGGTCCAGGTCAAACAGAACGAAGACGTCACTTGGACACTGTCCACAGACTACGGCGACCGCAACCCGTCGCGCTACTTCGGCACGCCGCTGATCAACGGCAGGCTCGAAGAGTCGCTACGCTTCAAGAACTACAATGTCAGCGACAGCCACATCCGCTACCAGGACAGCTGGAACCAGGTGAAGACCGATTGGCAGGTCGCCGATGGAATCTCGATCCACAACACGCTGTACTACTTGAACTCCAAGCGGCACTGGAAGGACGTCGAAAGCTACGCCTACAATCCTGCTACCGGCCTCATCAACCGAACCAGCTATATCGAGATCTTTCACGATCAGCAGCAGGTCGGCAACCGCATGGACGCGAAATTCCGCGGGCATGTCCTTGGTATGGCCAACGAGTTCCTGGCGGGCTTCGACGTCAACAGCATCGATTTCACCCACACCAACAATTCACCTTATGGCGGCTCGTCGTCCGTCAACCCCTACAGCTTCGATCCAGGCGTCTTCAACAGCCCGAACCCCACCATTCCCGGTTACGGCAGCGTGACCAATCAATACGCTTTGTTCGCCGAGAACCGGCTCTCGGTCACCGAGCAGCTATCCATCATCGCTGGCGTTCGACAGGATGAACCGACGATCACGCGCACCGACTATGTCACGCCCGCGAACAGTTTCGAAAAATCGTTCTCCTCGACGACATGGCGCGCCGGCGCGGTCTATACACCCGTCAAGGACCTCGCTTTCTATGGCCAGTATGCCACGGCGGTCGATCCGGTCGGAGGGCTGATCTCACTGTCGTCCGCCAACAAGAATTTCGACCTTGCCACCGGCAGACAGATCGAGATCGGCGTGAAGCAATCGTTCTGGGGCGGCCGCGGCGAATGGACCTTGGCCGGCTACGAGATCGTGAAGAACAACCTGCTGGCCCGCGATCCCAACATTCCCTCGCTGACGGTCCAGGTCGGCCAGCAATCATCGCGCGGCGTCGAAGCTTCAGTTGGTTTTCTGCTCGACTATGGCTGGCGGATCGATGCCAACACCGCGTTCCTGCGCGCGAGGTATGACGACTTCGTGCAGTCGGTCGGCGGCGTCGCGGTGAATTTTGCCGGCAATGTCCCGGTCAATGTCCCGCAAACCGTCTCCAACATCTGGGCGACCTGGGCCTTTGCGCCGAACTGGTCGGTCAATGCCGGCGTGCAGATCGTCGGCAAGACCTACGCGGACAATGCCAACACGATGACGCGCCCAGCCTACAACATCGTCAATGCCGGTGTGCAGTGGAAGCCCGATCTCAACACCACCGTGTCGTTCCGCGTGTACAATCTGTTCGATGAGGTCTACACCACGTCGGGCGGCACGACCCAGTGGCTGCTCGGCATGCCGCGCACGGCGCGAGTCGCAGTCAACGTGAAGTTCTGACCGTGTCGCGCGTGAAACGCACACTCCGGCGGTGGCTGTATATCGGCCACCGCTGGGTCGGAATCGTCACCTGCCTGTTCTTCGCCATGTGGTTCATCTCCGGCGTGGTGATGATGTACGTCGCGTTTCCAGGCCTTTCCGAAAAGGAGAAGCTGGCAGCGCTCCCTGACATTCAGTGGGCGAAAGTGACGCTGTCGCCGGACGACGCAATGAAGGCGGCGGGAGCGACGCAGTATCCACGCGACCTGAGGTTGTCCATGCTGGCGGACGAACCCGTGTATCGGATCACCGGCTGGGACGGCAGGCGGCAGGCGATCTCCGCCTCCGACGGCCGCGTCATCACGGGTGTTTCCGAACAGCAGGCGCTCGCGGTCGCGCAACATCATCCCGCAAGCAGATCGCCGCACCTCGAAGAAATGGTCGACCGCGACCAATGGAGCGTAACGGCGCGTTACGATCCGCTGCGCCCGCTCTACCTCATCGGGCTCGGCGACGATGCCGGCACCAGGCTCTATGTGTCCTCGCGCTCCGGCGAGATCGTGCTCGACACCAACCGCACCGAGCGTGTGTGGAACTGGCTCGGCTCGATCCCGCACTGGATCTACCCAACCGTGCTGCGCAGGGATGGCCCGTTGTGGCGGCTCGTCGTACTCTGGATCTCCGGCATCTGCCTCATCGTCGGTGTCACCGGAATCTGGATCGGCATCCTTCGCGTACGGCTGAAGCGGCGCTATGCGAGCGGCAGGATCACGCCCTATCGTGGCTGGATGGCGTGGCACCACGTCACGGGCCTGATCGCAGGCATCTTCGTGCTGACCTGGATGTTCTCCGGCTGGCTTTCGCTCAACCCCGGCGAATATTTCGCAAGCCGCACCACGAGCCGTGAGGTGCTGCAACGCTATGCCGGTCATGATGCGCCGACGATTGCGACGAAGTCACCTACGCCGCAACTCCCCGTGGTCGAAGCGCGCTTCCTCTGGCTCGATGGCAGCCCGATGATGATCGCCGCATCGCGTGATGGCACGCAGAGGCCGCTGGACGTGGCGTCGGGCCAGACCACGGCAATCCCGCAGGATCGGCTCTGGACCGCCGCAACGAAGTTGCTGCCGCAAGCACGCCTCGCGGAGCGGATGCTGCTCGAAGAATACGACTCGCACTGGTATGCGCATCATCACGACCGCGAGCTGCCGGTGCTGCGCGCCGTGTTCGATGATGACGCGAAAACATGGTTTCACATCAGCCCTGTCACCGGCGACGTGATTGGCCGCGCGGACAGCAGCCGCCGCACCTATCGCTGGCTGTTCAACGCGCTGCACAGTTTGGATTTCCGCCTGCTGCTGATGTATCGCCCGGCCTGGGACATCCTGGTGTGGCTGCTCTCGATCCTTGGCACCATCGTCTCGGTGAGCGGTGTCGTCGTCGGCTGGCGCTATCTGCGCCGTTGAAGCAGATTGTCGGTCTCCGCAGGTTCCGGACGACAAACGCTGGCTCATGATCCACTGGACGCAGCTCCGCCGTCTTCTCGCCCCCATTGTCATTCAGGAGCTGTGTGGGGCGGCGTTATGGTGGGCAAAGTTCCCGAAGGTTCCTTGTGATCGTCCGACCTGTTCTACGACGCGACTCCAATCACTTGATTTCGCGCCGGGCTCTCCTCGGCGGATTCCTGTCGGCAGGGAGCGCGCTTGCGCTCGGCGGATGCGCCGGGCTCGGCGCGACCGGCGCGCGCTACGACGCATCGTCCCTTTCCGCCGATCCCACGTTGCTCGTCACCACCACGCGCAAGCCCGTGAACGGCGGCCGCACCAAACCCTGGTTCGGCCCGGAGCGCGCGACCAGCATGACTGTCGCGCAGGTGAAGCTGTCGGCGCCGGACGAGAGCCGCCTTTCCCTGGCCTCTGTCGGGCTTGGCACCTGGCGACTCGATCGTGTCGAACCGGTGCCGGCCGATGCCGGCGATCTCGCGGCGCAGGCGGGCGAAGGAGACGTGCTGATCTACGTCCACGGCTTCAAGCAGACATTCGAGACGGCCGTGTTGGATGCCGCTCATCTCTCAGACGGCATCAGGTTCCGCGGCCGGACCATGGCGTTCTCCTGGCCCTCCAGGGCAGGATTGTTCGACTACGCCTACGACCGCGACAGCGCGATGTGGTCCCGCGACGCTTTCGAACGCGTGCTCTCCTCGCTCGTGTCGTCGCCCGGCGCCGGCCGCGTGCATATCGTCGCGCACAGCATGGGAACCATGCTGACGCTGGAAAGCCTGCGTCAGCTCTACGGCCGCTATGGCGATACGGTCACCAGCAAGATCGGCGGCGTCGTGTTTGCCGCGCCCGACATAGACATGGATGTGTTCTCGTCTGCGGTTCAGCGCATCGGCCCCCTCGCCGGCAAGATCACCGTGATCGCCTCGACCAACGATCGCGCTTTGGCGCTGTCGGGGCAGCTCGCAGGCGGCATGACCAGGGTCGGCGCCGCAGAGAAAGCCGCGATCGCGCGGCTCGGCGTGCGCGTGGTCGATGCCTCGGCGGAAGGCTGGGGCATCATCAACCACGACCTGTTCCTGTCGAATGCGGAAGTGCAGCGGGTGATCCGCCGTTCGATCGACGGCACGACCGCGTGAGAGAGCGGATGCGCTGCGTCAGGCGATCAAGCGCTGCACCAAGGTCGACTCGTTCGAATAGGGCAGCAGCGCCTCGTGAGTCGCGCCGGTCACACCGACATAGGTCAGCCTGACGCATTCCTCGACGGTCTCGCCGTGGCGGCCGAGCGCGCCCAGGCCGGCAATGGCGACGCAGGGAAACTCCAGGCCTTTCGCGCTGTGCATGCTCAGGAACCGCACGGCCACCCGCTTGACCGAGATCCTGTTGCGATTGCCCTTGGCGATGTCGATCGGCAATCGCCCGTCCCGCTCCAGCGTGCGCACGACCTCGAACGTGTACCTGCGGGCCTGCTCGAGCGGATTGCTCTCGCGTACGACGACCCCACGATCCGTCAGCAGCTCGACCTTGGTCTTGTCCGCCGAGACGATCGTCTCCAGCCGCCAGTCCTTGACCTCGAGGACGAGCAGGCCGCTCGCGGGATGGACGATGATGAAGTCCGGATGCCGGTTGAGCGGGCCGACCGGGAGGTTGTGCCAGACGACGGCGTTCTCCTCGAGGAAGTCCTTCAGCCGTTCTGCCAGGCGTAGCTCGCCACGGCTGTCGAAGCGCGCGAAGCCGAGACTCGGGATCAGGATAGCCATGTGACGACAGCGAACGCCATTGTGGACCACGCCGTGCTCCAAGTCGGTCGCAGGGTGGTCGCTCCAGAACCCTCACCCGCGCGCGCGACGATGCTTCGCATCGCCCGGAACGCGCGACCTCTCCCGCAAGCAAGCGGGAGAGGTGAAGGCGCCGCGGCAATGGGGTCAGACTTGAGCATTCTGTACTAGCCCGCTTCGGCGAAGG
>NZ_JAEMSD010000056.1:19163-21936 GCF_016462955.1 Bradyrhizobium sp.
GCTCGTGGCGGCGCTGGAGCGGGCAGGGCGCCGAGCGCGATCAGGAAATGCGGCAGGCCCGTCGGCGAGACGAAGGCGATGGCGATGTCCGAGATCAGCCACAGCGCGGCGAATATCAGCGCGAAATCCAGCCGCGGGCAGTTGAAATAGTAGAACACGGCGGTGACGAGGATCGCGGGCCCGATCGCAACTGCAATCATGACCGCGGTCAGCTCCTTCGGCGTGAAGGCGTCGAGCACCATCGATGTCAGCAGCCAGAGCGCGGCGAACATGGCGACGATGTCGAGCGGATGCCGCAATCCAATACCTCTCGTGGGGGCACGCTATCGTTGTGGCCGGGGCTGCTGCCGTCAAGTCAAGCTGCGCTCATTCCTCGTCACTTCCTCGCGTCGGCCGCAGCATGAAATGGCCGAAGGCGGTGGCGATCGGCTTGTCCGCATCGTCCTGCCAGGCCCGCGCCTCGAAGGCGACGATGCGCCGGCCCTGTTTCACGATCGAGACGTCGGCAAACGTGTCGAGCGCGCGCCCCGATCGCAAATAGTTGACGGTCAGTCCGATCGGCTTGGGCGGCGCCGCAGCGCCGAGCTCGCGCGCCACGCCCATGATGGCGGTGGTCTCGAGGAAGGCGCCCGTCATGCCGCCGTGGATCGCGGGCAGGATTGGGTTGCCGATGATCTGCGGCGAGAACGGCATCGTCAGCGTGCCGTCGTCGTTGACGCGGATGCCGAGCGCGCGGGCGAACGGGCTGCGTGCGAACGGCCCGTCCGGATGCTCCGGCGCCTCCAGCGTGGGGATGCTGCGCGCATCCATCAGGCGGTCGGCGAGCATGTTGGTGCGGTTGGCGCCGATCATGAAGCAGGCGGTCGCGGTTGCGACCGGGTCGTCCTCGGACTCCTGATAGGCGGTGGAGCGCACGAAGGCGATCGAGCGCGTGGTGCGGTAGCACACCGAATGCGCCTTGATGTCGAGGCCGGGGGTCGCCGGCTTCTGGTAGTCGATGCGCAAATCCAGCGTCGCAATCGCGCGTGTGCCGTCGAGCGCAAGTTGCACCGCCATGCCGCAGCTTTCGTCGAGCATCGCGGTGACGACGCCGCCATGCAGCACGCCGGTCTCGGTGTCGCCGACGAAGACGGGTCGGTAGGGCAGGCTGGACCAGGCCTCGCCAGGCGCGAATCGGTCGAGCTGCAGCCCGCTGATCTGGCCATAATCCGAGCGGCGGCCCTTGATGGCCTCGGCGAGTTCCTCGAACAGGTGCGTGGCAGGTGAAGTGGACATGGCGCTGTTCTAGACCAGTGCCCGCCGTCGCGCAAAACCCGGAATGGGCGCTGCCGGTCGGCCCCGGGTGGTTGGCCCTCGACAGGGCGGACCGAAGCGACGATGGTGGGGCTTCGTTCGTTTGACTCGCAAGGAGTGCCCATGGCCGATTCCGAAATGCCCTCGACCGCCCAGGGGCCTGTCACCATTTCCACCTCCAGTGCCGAACGGGCGCCGATCATCTATTTCGACGGTGCCTCCTGCTTCGGCCATCACAACGGCGCGATCCAGATCGAGCTCGCCGCGAACCTGTTGATGCCGGTCGGCGCCGCCGTCAGGGTCGACGTGGTCCAGACCGCGCACTTGCGTTGCAGCGTCGCCGCAGCGCTGGCGCTGCGCGAAGCGCTCGAAAAGGCGCTGGCGATGTACCAGCAGGGTCAGAAGCAGCCGGTGGCGGAGGAGATACCGGCGGTAAAGAACTGAGGCGGTTGCGATCGCGTGTCGATGCGATCGCACTTTTGCTGAAGCGGAATGGCTTTGGCTTGAACCGATGCCACGGGCTCGGTGCAACCTCTCCCGTTTGCTTGCGGGAGAGGTCGCGCCGAAGCCGCGGGTGAGGGCTAGCTCCTCTTGGGGATTGTCTTACCGCGGAAAACACCCTCTCCTCAGCCCTCTCCCGTAAGCGGGCAGGGCAATCGCATCTGAAAGACCTGAGCGCGCGCCTCGCCCTTCGAGACGACCGCTTCGCGGTCCCTCAGGGTGAGGCTAAGCGGCACCGGTGCCCGTTGAAACCAGCGAAACGCATGCGGTCCTCATCCTGAGGGCCCGCCAACGGCGGGCGTCTCGAAGGATGGCCACAAGCAACATCGATCCCATATGCGATTGCCCTGCGCTTGCGGGAGAGGTGCAGGGGAGGCCGTGGCCTCTTCCCGGTTTGATCCAGCGCAACGCGCCTCTGCATCATCGTGCTTAATTGGCTCCAATTCCGACGCCCCAATGGAGCTTTCCATGAGCACCGCAACCAGGCCCTATCCCATCGTCCAGGATCTCATCGAATCCTTCGCGGGTTGGCTGAAGCACCGCCGCGAGATGAGCGAGATGCGGCAGCTCGATCGCGCCGATTTCGACCGGATCGCCAATGATCTCAGGATCGCGCCCGACGATCTCGAAGAGCTGGTCCGTCACGGCCGGCATGCCGCCGACGAGCTGCCGAAGATGC
The DNA here is from genome assembly GCF_016462955.1 of Bradyrhizobium sp. Classification (GTDB taxonomy): domain Bacteria; phylum Pseudomonadota; class Alphaproteobacteria; order Rhizobiales; family Xanthobacteraceae; genus Bradyrhizobium. The sequence continues at coordinate 21,637 of NZ_JAEMSD010000056.1, forward strand.
TGGAGCAACTCGGCATCAGCACTGAGGCGCTCGGCCGCGCGCAGCCGCTGCTGCTGCGCGACATGGAGCGGACCTGCTCGCTCTGCGGCCACAAGGGGCAGTGTGACCGTGATCTCGCCGACGGCACCGCCGCGGAGAACTATCACGGCTATTGTGCCAACGCCTCGACGCTGGAATCGCTCGATCGCGCGGATCTCGCGCCGCGCTGTATGCGCTGAAGGGCATGCTACCGAAGCAGTAACGGTGCCGTAGCCCGGATGAGCGAATCGACATCCGGGACGACCGCCCCGCATATCGCTG
>NZ_JAEMSD010000887.1 GCF_016462955.1 Bradyrhizobium sp.
GCTCGGCACCGCGGCCGACGATGCCGCGCCAGAGCAGCCCGAGCGCAGGTGCGGAGACGAGGCCGAGCAGCGGCACGCCTTCCGTCACCAGGGCAAGATTGACGGTGAACTCGTCGCGGCCGGCGACGAACTCCTTGGTCCCGTCCAGCGGATCGACCAGGAAGAAGCGACCCTGGAACGGCGGGGAGGCGAGCTGGGTCCGCTCCTCCGACAGCGTCGGCACCTCGCCGGCGAGCTGGGCGAGGCCGTCGGCGATGATGCGGTCGGCGGCGAGGTCGGCCTCGGTCACCGGCGAGCCGTCCTGCTTGCCGTCGACCCGCATGGCGGCGCGGTTGACGGCAAGGATCGCTTCGCCGGCCTTCACCACCAGCGCGGTGAGCGGCTCCATCAGGCCGGCTGCGGCCGCTCCGTCGATGATCCGCTTCACCTGGATGCCTCATTCGTCGGCAATTTGGTTCCTCCTCGACCGATTCGCCTCGGTTGATTCGCCTTGATCGTTTCGCCCGGGCTTATGGCCGCTTCGATCCGATCGCAAGCTAGCTGCCGCGGGCTTGCGAATGTTAGAAGTCGCGGCATCCGTCAAGCATGCGTGATTCGCGGCGTCCAGCGCCGTGCAATTCCAGGAACCCTCCAGGACCCCCTTTTATGTCTGACGCCTCGTCGCCCGCGCCTACCACTGCCCCCGACATGCTCGAACTCGCCGCGCTGCTGTGCTCGCGGGTCTGCCACGATCTCATCAGCCCGGTCGGCGCCATCGTCAACGGCCTCGAAGTGCTCGACGACGATCCCAAGCCCGAGGACCGCGAGTTCGCGCTCGACCTGATCCGCAAGAGCGCCAAGACCGCCTCCGCCCGGCTCCAGTTCTGCCGTCTGGCGTTCGGCGCCGCCGGCTCCTCCGGCGCCCAGATCGATCTCGGCGATGCCCAGACCATGGCGAAAGGCCATATCGAGGACGGCAAGTGCTCCATCACCTGGAATCTGCCGCGGCTGCTGCTGCCGAAGAATCGCGTCAAGCTGCTGCTCAACATGCTGGTCGTGGCGCAGCATACGATTCCGCGCGGCGGCATGCTGGTCGTCGATCCGATCGGCGAGGGTGAGACGATGAGCTTTCGCATCACCGCGACCGGGCATAATGCCCGCCTGCCGCAGAACATCTCCGAGCTCCTGAGCGGTGAGCGCGGTCCTGCTGCGGATGCGCATGCGATCCAGCCTTATTATACGCGGCTGCTGGCGCAGGCCTGCGGGCTCACCGTGACGCTCAAGCCGGAAGGCGAAGCCATCATCGTTACCGCTTCGTAAACGGCGCGTTGCGCCCAGCCTCTTAACCAATTCTTTACGAGGCGCTTCGGCTTGTCCGGAGCGCCTTATCTCTTTGTTGGTTCCGTTCTTTTGCACATACTCAACCAATATTAAACGCTTTGCGGTGAAGCTGGCTCCATTCCGAAATGGCGCATCACGCCTCGTGCGCGCCCTTCCTGTATGAAGGCCTGTTTTCATGGATGATCTGTTGCGGGAGTTTTTGACGGAGACCAGCGAGAGCCTGGACAC
>NZ_JAEMSD010000443.1:0-5394 GCF_016462955.1 Bradyrhizobium sp.
CTCTGCGAGCGCGTCGGCCTCTCCCGCAAGCGGGAGAGGCGGAGCAAGCCCGCGGTCCTCGTGAAATCCATATGCGATCGCCCTGCCGCTCGCGGGGAGAGGTCGGCGCGAAGCGCCTGGTGAGGGGCAGCCTCCATGAGTAGTGTGCCATCACGTGAGCATTTGCGACCATCGTTCACCCTCCGAACACGCGCTTCAAGGCATCAAACCCGCCCTGGAACACGCCGCCGCCGATATTGCTGACCAGTTCGGTTTCCCGCTCCGGTGCGCAGTCAAACTCGGCGGTCCATTCCACGAAGGTCTGGTCGCCGTCGGTGACCGGCGTCAGCCGCAGGGTGGCGACGTAGTTCTCGACGCCCATCGGCGATTCCAGGATCGAGTAGGTGCAGAACATGTCGTAGTCGGACAGGCCGAGCAGCTTCTCGCGGATGCGGTCGCCGTTGCGCAGGCGGAAATCGCGCACGCAGCCGATCTTGTCGGAGGGTTCGCCGCCCTCGATCCGGCTTTCGGCGATGGCCGGATGCCAGTTCGGCAGGCCGTTGAAATCGCGCACCCGCGCCCAGACGCGGTCGTTGCGGGCGTTGACGACGGTGGAGACATAGACGCGGGCCATCGCTCAGGACCTCAGCTCTTCTTCCGCGGCCCGCGCTCGGCCGGCGGCTCGCCGCCCTCGGCCGCCGGGGGGGAGGCTGTTGGCTTGTCGCCGCCGCCGCTGCCGCCGCTCTTTCGCGCGGCCTCCTTGATGCCCTGCATGTCGCGAGCTTCGCGGATCAGGCCCGGCATCTTCGAGAGACTGCCGCCTTCGACGCCGATGTCCGAGAGAATGGAGTCGATCAGCGGCGCCTGGACGCGGTAGCGCAGCGCCGAGTCGATCACCTCGTCGGTGGCGCTGCGGCCGCCATTGCCGTTGCCGTGGCCGTTGCCGTTGAGGCCGTCGACCTGGAGGATGCGGATGCCCTCGATCTTCTCCATCGGCTTGACGCTCTCGCGCACGATGCCCTCGATGCGGTCGAGCAGCTTTCTGCGGAACAGCGAGTAGCGCGCCTGGTCGGTCAGCACGTTCTCGGCCTCGTTGAGCAGCCGCTGCGCCTCGGCCTCGACCGCCGCGCGCACGCGTTCGGCTTCGGCGGCGATGCGCGTCTCCTCGGCCTGCTTCTCGGCGAGCAGGATTTCGACGGTCTTGCGCCGCTTGGCGATCTCGCTCTCCCGGGCCGTGACGACGCGCTCGGTAGCTTCCGTCGCGCGCATCCGGGCTTCCTCGGCAGACGCCTTGGCTGCGGACTCTTCCAGGGATTTCGTGTGGATCGCGATGGCCTTCTCCATCAGGACGGTCTCGACCTCCTTCTCGCGGTTGACCTCGAGCTTGCGCAGCTCGCGCTCGCGGCCGATGCGGGCTTCGTCGAGACCGCGGTCGGAGGCGATGCGGGCGCGCTCGACCTCCTCACGGGAGGCGATCTCGGCTTCCTGGAGCGACTGGACGCGGGCGACCTCCAACTGCTCGATGGCACGCCGCCGCTCGATGCGGGCCGCTTCCAGCGCCTGCTCGCGCGAGACGTCGGTGGTTTCGACCTCTTTCCGGGCGACGATCTCGGCCTGCTTGACCTGCCGGTCGGCGTCGATCCGCTCGGAGCGGTTGGTGGAGAGGGCGATGACGCGGTCCTCGTCGGCGATCTCGATCGCCTTCTTCTGCTCGATGTTGAGCACCTCGCGCTTCTTGGAGGAATTGATGCGCTCGGCCTCCAGGGCCAGGTCGACCGTGATGCGCTGGCGCTCGATGGCGTCGCGCCGCTTCAGCTCGGCGGCTTCGAGGACGCCGGTCCGCTCGATCTCGAGCGCGCGGGTCTCGCGCTCGGCCTGGATGCGCTCGGCTGCAACCGCCTTCTCCTGGGCGATGCGGGCCGCCTCGATCGCCTCGCGGGAGGCGATGTCGGCTTCCTCGACGGCGCGGTTGCGGGCAATCTCCAGCGAGCGCACGCGCTCCTCCTGCGCGATGCGCGAGGCTTCCGTGGTCTCGCGCGCGGCGATGCCGGCGACGTCGAGGGCCTGGTTGCGCTCGATCTCCAGCTGCCGCGTGCTCTGCTCGGCGGCGATACGCTCGGCGGAAAGCGTCCGCTCGCGGGCGATGCGGGCGGCTTCCACCGCGCGCTGCGCCTCGATCTCGGCCTCCTGGATGGTCCGCACCTGCTGGATCTCCAGCGCGCGGGTGCGCTCGTCCGAGGAGATGCGCTCGACATTGACGATCAGCGTCTGGGCGATGCGGGCCTTCTCGGTGGCCTCGCGGGCGGCGATCTCGGCCTCGTCCACCGCGCGCGTGCGCTCGATTTCGCGGCGACGCGTCTCTTCCTCGTTGGCGATGCGGGCGTCGGTGACGACGCGGTCCTGCTGGATCCGTGCCTTCTCGATGGCTTCGCGCGCCGCGATCTCGGCTTCCTCGACGGTGCGCATCCGCTCGATCTCGCGCTGGCGGACCTCGCGTTCCGAGGCGATGCGGGTGGTGTCGATCGAGCGCTGGTTGGCGATCCTCGTCTTCTCGATCTCCTCGCGCGCCAGCAGTTCCTTCTCCTCGATGGTGCGGGTCCGCTCGATCTCCCTCTGGCGCGTCTCGCGCTCGGAGGCGATGCGGGCCTCCGCGATCGCCTGGTCGTTGGCGATGCGGGCGCGCTCAATGGCCTCGCGGGCCGAGATCTGCGCTTGCTCAGCCTCGGTCTCGCGCAACGCCCGTTCGCGGGCGACTTCGGTGCGCTGGAGCGCGCGGCGCATCTCGATGTCGCGTTCCTGCTCCAGCCGTGCGGTCTCGCTCTCTCGCTCGATCTCCAGCGCCTGCCGTTCGGCCTCGAGATTGCGCGAGCGGATCTTGATCATCGAGTCCTGCTCGATGTCGTTGCGCAGCTTGCGCTTGGCCTCGATGTCCTGCATCAGCTGGGTCAGGCCTTCGGCATCGAATCGGTTCGAGGGGTTGAAGAATTCTAGGTCGGTCTGGTCGAGATCGGTGATGGCGACCGATTCCAGTTCGAGGCCGTTCTGGGCGAGGGCTTCCGCCGCTTCGGTCTTGACGCGCGCGACATAATCGCCGCGCCGCTCGTGCATCTCCTCCATGGTCATCTCGGAAGCGACCGAGCGGATCGCAGAGATGAACTTGCCGGCGAGCAGCGCATGAAGCTGCCCGGGCTCCATGGTGCGGCGGCCGAGCGTCGCCGCGGCGATCGAGACCGCTTCGCGTGTCGCCTGCACCCGGACGTAGAAGTCCGCCTCGATGTCGACGCGCATGCGGTCGCGGGTGATCACGGCATCCTGCTTCGAACGCACGACGCCCATGGGCAGCACGTTCATGTTGACGGGCGTGTAATCGTGGATGAACGGCAGCACGAAGGCGCCGCCATTGATCACCACGCGCTCGCCGAGGAAGCCGGTGCGGACGAACGAGGTCTCCTTGGAGGAGCGATGGTAGAGCCAGTTCACGATGTAGACGCCGACCACGATCACGATGATCGCGACGATCAGCCAGAGGATCAATTCACCGACCAGATTGCCCGACATCTTTCCCTCCTTCGTCCCTTCGGCGTTATCGCGCGCCGATCGCCTTGAATTGCCGCACCTGCTCCGTCAGCGCCCGCTCCACCGGCAGCCGCTCCATCGAGGACGCACCGTAGAAGCCATGGCAATAACGAGTGTTCTTCATGATGAAGTCCGCATCGGCGGGGTCCGCGATTGGGCCGCCATGCGCGAGCACCAGGATGTCCGGATTGACGCTGAGCGCGGCGGAGGCCCATGTGTCGATCTGCGCGGGACAATCCCCGAGCTTCGGTGCCGTCTGCGCGCCGATCGAGCCGCCGGTTGTCAGACCCATGTGGCAGACGATGATGTCGGCGCCTGCGATCGCCATCGCTGCGGCCTCCTTCTCGCTGAACACGTAAGGCGTCGTCAGCATGTCCTTGTCGTGCGCCTTGGCGATCATGTCGATCTCCATCGCATAGGACATCCCGGTCTCTTCGAGATTGGCGCGGAAGGTGCCGTCGATCAGCCCGACGGTCGGAAAGTTCTGCACGCCCGCGAAACCGAGCGCTTTCAGCTGGTCGAGGAACACGTCCATGTCGCGGAACGGATCGGTGCCGTTGACGCCCGCCAGCACCGGCGTCCGGGTGACCACGGGCAGCACTTCGTTCGCCATCTCGAGCACGATGGCGTTGGCATCGCCGTACGCCATCAGGCCGGCGAGCGAGCCGCGGCCGGCCATGCGGTAGCGGCCGGAATTGTAGATGACGATCAGATCGACGCCGCCGGCTTCTTCGCATTTTGCCGACAGTCCCGTTCCGGCGCCGCCGCCGACGATCGGCTCGCCGCGACGCGCCATGTCGCGAAACCTCTTCAGCAGCGCTGCGCGTTCAAACCTGGCCATCGCTCACCTCGCTACTCTCCGCCGTGCGCCGGCACGGCCGAACAGGGTCCGGAACGCACCGACGATGGCGGCGGCAAAGTCGGGATCGTTGATGTTCTTGGGGATGCGAACGAGCTGGCGGTTGCCGGTCTGCCGCACCGTGCGCTCCAGCGTCCGGAACAGCGCCGCGTCGGCGTCGGGGTCCCAGAACGGCTGGCCCCGCGCGTCGAGCGCGGAGACCCCGCCCTCGGGCAGGAAGAAGCGCACCGGGCCGTCCATCTGGTTGAGCCGCTCGCCAATCCAGCGGCCCATGCGCTCGTTCTCTTCCGGAGTCGTCCGCATCAACGTCACCTGCGGATTGTGGACGTGGAACTTGCGGCCGCGGTAGCGCTCGGGAATGGTGTCGGGCGCGCCGAAATTGACCATGTCGAGCGCGCCGACCGAGCCGACATAGGGCAGCCGGTTGCGGATGATCGCGCCAAGGCGGTCCTCGGTCGCCGGAAACACGCCGCCCATCATGAGGTCGCAGATCTCGGTCGTGGTGAGGTCGATCACGCCGGCGAGCTGGCCTGACTCGACAAGCTTCTCCATCGAGCGGCCGCCGACGCCGGTGGCGTGAAAGACGAGGCACTCGAAATCGTCGCGCAGGTCGGCGGCGATCTTCTGCACCGCCGGCGTCGTCACGCCGAACATGGTGATGCCGACCGAAGGCAGGTGGCCGGCCTCGCGCGAGGTGGGGGCACGCGCGTCGAGCCGCGCCTTGACCATGCCGGCAAGCGCGTTGGCGCCGTTGGCCAGCACCGCGCGTGAGATCGAGTTCAGCCCCTGCACGTCGGTGACCGAATACATCATGGTGATGTCGGCCGGGCCCACATAGGGCCCGACGTCGCCGGAGGCGACGGAGGAGATGATCAGCTACGGCAACCCGATGGGCAGCGCGCGCATGCCCGGGGCGACCAGCGAGGCCGCGCCCGAGCCGCCCGCGGCGCTCCTCGCCGACACATACCTCGCCGCCCACC
>NZ_JAEMSD010000443.1:5404-5761 GCF_016462955.1 Bradyrhizobium sp.
GGCGGTGACGGCGGCACCACGGTCGGTGCCGAACACGGCGGAGCCGCCGCGGCCGTGGTTGAGGGCGATTTCCTGCGCGGAGACATCGCAGGATGAATGCTTGTCGCTGGTCGAGACGTCGACCAGCCGCGTGCGCAGGCCGCTTTCGGCGATGACGTCGCGGATGAAGCGCAGCTCCTGGCCCTTGGTGTCGAGCGTGCCGACGACCAGCACCACCGGCGGCCCCGAGGTCGGCGCCGCCGCCGGTTCGCGCTTGCGCCGCGCCGCCTCGTCGAGCCTAGCGACCTGCGTCGACAGCGTCCGCGCCGCGGCCTCGATGCGGGCGATCGGCACCGGCTGCGACCATCGCGTCGGCAG
>NZ_JAEMSD010000444.1 GCF_016462955.1 Bradyrhizobium sp.
TAATAGCGGTGGTGGCCGGTCTGGTCGTGCAGATCGGCCGGCTCCGACTGCCCCGCCCGCCGCGCGTCGCAGATGATCTTGATGGTGTGACCCGACATTGCCGCCTCCAGCAAAGAACTTGTTGTTTGTGGTTCATCAGTCGCGACCGGTGCCGGCGGCGTTCACATGGCGAGGCCGCAATCGGGTTTCCGGACGGTTTCGCCGCTTGCCGGCCACGCAATATTTTGCTTCGGGAGTGTCGGGACGTGCTGCCGTGCCACGTCCTCTGGACTTGCGCAGAAAAACAACGAGGTGACGATGCTGTACGCCATCCTGGCCTATCACGTGGAAGACGAGGTCATGTCCTGGACGCCGGAGCAGGACGCGGCGGTCGTGGCCAAAGTCATCGAGGTTCAGGCGCCCCTCAGGGAAAGCGGTCAGTTTGGGCCGGCAGCCCGCCTGGACGAAACCCGGAAAGCCCGCACCTTGCGGGGGCCCGGCGCCGGAATGGTGCTGGACGGGCCGTTTGCCGAGACCAAGGAGCAGCTGCTGGGCTTCCATTTGATGCAATGCGCCACCGAGGAGGAAGCGATCGCAGCGGCGCGGAAGCTGCGCGCGGTCAACCCGACGGCGGTCTACGAAATCCGCCCGGTCAAGCTTTACGTGCCGGCCGATGGGTTCGGCGCGACGTAGAAGCGCTGGATCAGCAGCCCGCCAAAAGCAAGGAACCACACGAAGGGCGCCAAATGCGGCGCGAACGCCGCAACGACCGTGCCGGGGATGAACACGGCCACCGGGAACAGCGACGCCACGATCTCGCGGCTCCAGCCGCGCAGGATCGTCCACCACAGCAAGGCATTGAGGCTGGCGATCGCGGTCAAATGCAGGCCATAGAGCACCGCCACCGCGCTGCTCATGGCGTAATTGGTGTAGAGGCCGTTGGTTACCGGCAGCAGCACGATCGAGAGCAGAAAGAACAGGTTGAGGACCACCATGCCGCGGCTACCGAGGGGCTGGCGTGCCAGTCGGCGGTGATGGCTGATCCAGAACACGCCGGCGATGATGAAGCTGAGCGCAAATCCGGCGAGCTTGCCGGAATAGACCCGCGCCAGATCATTCCAATCCGGCGCGCCGCTGAACACAGCCGCCTTGGGCAGATCGTAGGCCAGCAGCGTCATGGCGACGCCGAAAATGGTGTTGCTCAGCGACTCCAGCCGCCGCATCTCGAACTGTTCGGTCTTTCCCCCTAAAACCTAAAGCAGGCTTCGTCCAGCTGCATTGCGATTGCCGCTGGAATGGCCGACTCTCAGCCTTTCACCGGGGCGATTCGTGGCGACATATCTGGACACGCTCAATGCGGAGCAGCGCCGCGCCGTCGAGCATGGCGTGGCCGACGGCGCGACCGTGGCTGCCCCCCTGCTGGTCATCGCCGGCGCCGGCTCCGGCAAGACCAACACGCTGGCCCATCGCGTCGCGCATCTGATCGTCGCCGGCAGCGATCCCCGCCGCATCCTGCTGATGACGTTCTCCCGGCGCGCGGCAGCCGAGATGGCCGGCCGCGTCGAGCGCATCTCCCGCAAGGTGCTCGGCGAGACCAATGCCGCGATCATGCGCGATGCGCTCACCTGGGCCGGCACCTTCCACGGGATCGGGGCGCGGCTCCTGCGCGAATATGCCGAGCGGATCGGCGTCGATCCCGCCTTCACCATCCACGACCGCGAGGACTCCGCCGATCTGATGAACCTGGTGCGGCACGAGCGCGGACTGTCGAAAACCTCGAGCCGCTTTCCCGCCAAGGGCACCTGCCTGTCGATCTACTCGCGCTGCGTCAACGCGGAGATGGAGATCGAGAAGGTGCTGGGGCAGCACTATCCCTGGTGCGCGGGCTGGGCCGCCGAGCTAAAGGGACTGTTCGCCGCTTACGTCGAGGCCAAGCAGGCCCAGCACGTGCTCGATTACGACGACCTCCTGCTGTACTGGTCGCAGATGATGAGCGATGCGCTGATCGCCGAGGAGATCGGCGGCCGCTTCGACCACGTCCTGGTCGACGAATACCAGGACACCAACCGCCTGCAATCCTCGATCCTGCTGGCGCTCAAGCCGGACGGGCGCGGCCTCACCGTGGTCGGCGACGACGCGCAGTCGATCTACTCGTTCCGCGCCGCCACCGTACGCAACATTCTGGAATTCCCGCAGAGCTTTTCCCCGCGCGCGGAGATGATCACGCTCGATCGCAATTACCGCTCGACGCAGGCGGTGCTGGCGGCGGCCAACGGCGTGATCGGCCTCGCCCGCGAGCGCTTTACGAAGAATCTCTGGACCGACCGCAGCTCCGGGCAGAAGCCGCAGCTCGTCACCGTGCACGACGAGGCCGACCAGGCGCGCTACATCGTCGAAGCGGTGCTGGCGAACCGCGAGCAAGGCGCGCTGCTCAAGCACCAGGCGGTGCTGTTCCGGACGTCCTCGCATTCGGGTCCGCTCGAGATCGAGCTGACCCGCCGCAACATCCCGTTCGTGAAGTTCGGCGGGCTGAAATTCCTCGATTCCGCGCACGTCAAGGACGTGCTGGCGCTGCTGCGCTTTGCCGAGAACCCGCGCGACCGCGTCGCCGGCTTCCGCATCCTGCATCTGTTGCCGGGCGTGGGCCCCGCCACCGCGCAGCGCGTGCTCGACCAGATGGCGGAGAGCACCGATCCGCTTCATACGCTCGGCCGGCTCCCGGTGCCGGCGCGGACCGGCGACGACTGGACCGACTTCGTCCGCACGGTGGCGAACCTGCGCAATTCGGAATGGCCCGTCGACCTCGAGCGCGTGCGGCTCTGGTACGAGCCGCATCTCGACCGCATCCACGAGGATTCCGAGACGCGCCGCGCCGACCTGATGCAGCTCGAGCAGATCGCGAGCGGCTATGCGTCGCGCGAAAAGTTTCTGACCGAGCTCACGCTCGATCCCCCGGATGCGACCAGCGACAAATCAGGTCCGCCGTTGCGCGACGAGGACTACCTGATCCTCTCCACCATCCATTCCGCCAAGGGCCAGGAGTGGAAGTCGGTGTTCGTGCTCAACGTCGTCGACGGCTGCATACCCTCCGATCTCGGCGCCGGCACCTCGGCCGAGCTCGAGGAAGAGCGCCGGCTGCTCTATGTCGCGATGACGCGCGCCAAGGACGATCTCCACCTCGTCGTTCCCCAGCGCTTCTTCACCCACGGCCAGGCCGCCAAGGGCGACCGCCACGTCTACGCCTCGCGCACCCGCTTCATCCCGGAGCAATTGGTCCATCTGTTCGAGCGCACAGCATGGCCGAAAGCCGCGGCGGGCACGGCGCGCGCCGCGGCACAAGGCCCGAAGATCGACATCGGGGCGCGGATGCGCGGGATGTGGCGGTAGACGCAAGAGGCTCGTGCCGGGACCTGTCAGGATAGTTGGAACAACAGGGGTCCGTCATGAAAGCCGTCGTCGTCGAGCATTACGCCCCCATCGATCAGATCGAGCTGAAGGACGTCCCCGCCCCGTCCATCGAGCCGGGCCAGTTGCGCATCCGCGTGGAAGCCGCAGGCATCGGCTTCGTCGACGGCTTGAAGATCGAAGGCCGCTACCAGACCAAGGATCCCCTGCCCTTCATTCCCGGGACGGAGTTCGCAGGTGTGGTGGCGGACGCGCCCGGCGCACCCGGCGGTTATCACCCCGGCATGCGCGTGATGGGGATGACGCGCTCGGGCGCGCTTGCCGAAGAGATCGTCGTCAGCCCTGCAGCGCTCCATCCCCTGCCGGACGGCGTCGCGCCAGAGGTCGCCGCCTCGTTTCGCGCCAATTATCTGACCGCGCTCTATGCACTCAGCGCCCGCGCCTCGCTCGGCGCAGGCGAACAGCTACTGGTGCTGGGCGCGGCTGGCGGCACCGGAATCGCAGCCGTCCAGATCGGCAAGCTGCTCGGCGCGCGCGTGATCGCAGCCGCATCGACGCCGGACAAGCGCGCGTTCGCGCAGGCGCACGGCGCCGACGCCGCGATCGACTACACCCAAACCGGCTGGCGCGACACGCTGAAGGACTTGACGGCAGGACACGGCGCCGACGTGATCTTTGACCCCGTCGGCGGCGAAATCTCGGTGCAGGCCTTTCGCTCCATCGCCTGGCGCGGCCGGCATCTCGCGGTCGGGTTTGCCGCCGGCACGATTCCCGCGTTGCCATTCAATCTGCCGCTGCTGAAAGGCGGCGCCCTGCTCGGCGTCGACCTCGCGCAGATTGCGACGCGCGAGCCCGACGTGCAGACGCGCCTGATGTCGCAATTGACGGGCTGGCTTGCCGACGGCCAGCTGAAGCCGGTGGTCGGCCAGGTCTTCGCCTTCGCGGATTTCCGCGAGGCGTTCAAGACGATGCAGACGCGCGCTGCGCTCGGCAAGATGGTGGTACGGATCGCGCCATAGCACGCACAAACGGAAACCGAGCATTTCCGCTCGTGCGCTTGTGACCGGGCGGCGGTCCCCTAGATCTGGCCGATCATCCCACAGAGACCTGATCGATGACCGCACCGCTCGAATTCGGACTGGATACCTTTGGCGACGTCACGCGAGATGCGTCCGGCGCTATGATCACGCATGCGCAGGTGATCCGCAACGTCGTGGACGAGGCGGTGTTGGCCGACGAACTCGGGCTCGACTTCATCGGGCTCGGCGAGCACCACCGCGCCGATTTCGCGGTCTCCTCGCCGGAGACCGTGCTGGCCGCGATCGCATCGCGCACCAAACGCATCCATCTCGGCTCGGCCGTGACGGTGCTGTCGTCGGACGATCCCATTCGCGTGTTCCAGCGCTTTGCCACGCTGGATGCGGTCTCGAACGGACGCGCCGAGGTGATCCTCGGCCGCGGCTCGTTCACCGAATCCTTTCCGCTGTTCGGCTTCGACCTGCGCAAATACGAAGAGCTGTTCGAGGAGAAACTCGATCTGTTCGCCGCGCTGCTGCCGCAGCAGCCGGTGAGCTGGGACGGCAAGCTGCGTCCGCCGCTGCGGGATCAGCTGGTCTATCCGCCGGTCGAGAACGGCCCGCTGAAGACGTGGATCGGCGTCGGCGGCAGTCCGCAATCGGTGGTGCGCGCCGCGCATTACGATCTGCCCTTGATGCTCGCGATCATCGGCGGCGATCCCGCGCGCTTTGCGCCTTATGTCGATCTCTATCACCGCGCCTTCAGGGAGTTCGGCCGCCCGTCCAAGCCGATCGGCGTGCATTCGCCGGGCTATGTCGCCGACACCGATGCGCAGGCGCGCGAGGAGCTGTGGCCCGACTACAAGGCCATGCGCGACCGCATCGGCAAGGAGCGCGGCTGGCCGCCGATGGGCCGCGACGAGTTCGTCAGCGAGGCCGAGCACGGCTCGCTCTATGTCGGCTCACCTGAGACGGTGGCGCGCAAGATCGCGAAGACCGCGAAGGCGCTCGGGATTTCTCGATTTCAGTTGAAGTACTCGGCGGGGCCGCTGCCGCACGAGAAGCTGATGCGGAGCATCGAGCTGTACGGGCGCAAGGTGGTGCCGATGGTGCGGGAGATGATGGGGTAGCGTACGTGCAGAGCCAGTCCGCCTACGCCCTACGGGCTACGGCGCGACAGCCTTCGCTCACTTCGCGCCACGAGCACTTATGCTGGCTTGCCGAGCCGAAGCTCGCGAAGCGAGCGAAGGCTGGTGGGGGAGGCAGGACTCGAACCTGCGAAGCCATGAGGCGGCTGATTTACAGTCAGCTCCCTTTGCCACTCGGGACACTCCCCCGCTCGAC
>NZ_JAEMSD010000445.1:0-4710 GCF_016462955.1 Bradyrhizobium sp.
GCTCAACATGAGCCGACCCTCCCCCTCCAGGGGAGGGTAAGAAAGAGCGCGCTATTTTTTCGCCACCACCGCCGCCAGCGTCAGCGCCAGCCAGCCCGCGATCATCACCGTTCCGCCGGTCGGCGCCGCCATCGGAAACAGCGCGTGCCCGGCATATTGCCGCAAGGTGAGGTCGCCCGCGAACAGCGCGGCGCCGGTTACGAGGCCGAACGCCGCAACGAGGCCAATTCCGCCGTGCAGAAGGCTGCGCGCCAGCAGAGCTGCGGTCGCCAATACGGCACTTGCATGAAACAGCAGCATGGCGCTGGCGGAAGCGAGCCGGCTCGCATCCGCGCCGTGGGCGGAGGCCGCGGCCAGCGCGACGCCGGCGGCGCCCATCAATCCGGCAAGCCCGATCAGGAGGCGGTTGGCCACCATTACTTGCTCCGCTCTTCCAAGAGCTTCGCCATCGCTGCGCGCAAGCTCTCCATGCCGGTCGAACTGCGTGACGAGGTCGCGAGCACGGTCGGGAACGCGGCCGGATGCTTGGCGAGCGCCGCCTCGGTCTCGGCGATGCGCGCTTGCAGCTCGGCGGCCTTCACCTGGTCTGTCTTGGTCAGCACGATCTGGTAGCTGACGGCGGAACGGTCGAGCGTCTTCAGTACGTCGAGATCGACATCCTTGATCCCATGCCGCGCGTCGATCAGCACGTAAACGCGCGCCAGGGAGGCGCGTCCCAGCAGGAATTTGTGGATCAGCTCGGTCCAGGACGCGACCTGGCTCTTCGGCGCCTTGGCATAGCCGTAGCCGGGCATGTCGACGAGGCGGAGGTCGGTTTTCCCGGGTACCTCGAAGAAGATCAGCTCCTGGGTGCGGCCCGGCGTATGCGAGGTGCGCGCCAGCGCGTTGCGCCCCGTGAGCGCGTTGATCAGGCTCGACTTGCCAACATTGGATCGCCCGGCGAAGGCGATCTCCAGACCCGCCATCGGCGGCAACGTTTCGATCGAAGGCGAGGCCCAGATGAACTGCCAGTCGCGTGCGAACAGCTTGCGTCCAGCCTCGATCAGCTTCGCATCTTTGTCGTCAGTCATGCGAAGCTCTTTTTTTGCACCGTCATTCCGGGATGGTCCGAAGGACCAGACCCGGAATCTCGAGGTTCCGGGTTCAATGCTTTGCATCGCCCCGGAATGACTGAGGGAGAGACCTACGTCGCCTTCCGTGCGAACGTCGCCTTGAGATTGTCGAATAACTCCACCTTCACGCCGTTGCGGCGCATGATGTAGCTCTGCTGGATCACCGAGAGCAGATTGTTCCAGGCCCAGTAGATCACGAGACCTGCCGGGAAGCCGGCCAGCATGAAGGTGAAGATCAGCGGCATCCAGTTGAAGATGAGCTGCTGGGTCGGATCCGGCGGCGTCGGGTTCAGCTTCATCTGGAACCACATCGTGATGCCCATGATGATCGGCCAGATGCCGAGCGCGAGGTAATGGCCGAACACCGGAATCGTGGTCGGATCGAATGGGATCAGCCCGAACAGGTTGAAGAGATTGGTCGGGTCCGGCGCCGAGAGGTCCTTGATCCAGCCGAAGAACGGCGCGTGCCGCATCTCGATGGTGACGAACAGCACCTTGTAGAGCGCGAAGAACACGGGGATCTGGATCAGCACGGGAAGACAGCCGGCGACCGGATTGATCTTCTCCTTGCGGTAGATCTCCATCATCTCCTGCTGCTGCTTCACCTTGTCGTCGGGGTAGCGCTCCTTCAGCGCCAAAAGCTGCGGCTGGATCGACTTCATCTTCGCCATCGAGGCGTAGGACTTGTTCGCCAGCGGGAAGAACAACAGCTTCACGATCACGGTCACGAGCAGGATCGAGATGCCGAAATTGCCGAAGAAGCGGAAGAAGAAGTCGAGGCCGAGGAACATCGGCTTGGTGAGGAAGTAGAACCAGCCCCAGTCGATCAGCAGGTCGAACTGATTGAGGCCAAGCGCCTTGTTGTAGCCGCCGAGGCCTACGAGCGGGAAGTTGATGCCGACCACGCCGGCTTCTTTGGCCCCTGCGAACAGCCGCGCGTTCGCCGTCGCGGTGCCGCCGATCGCGACGGTGACGGGGTCGAGCAGATAGTCGGTCTGGTAGGTGTGGGCCTTGCCGACCGGGTTCGACGAGAAACGCGCCTGGAGCTGGGCGTTGGTGTCCGGCAGCAGCGCGGAGGCCCAGTATTTATCAGTAATGCCGAGCCAGCCATTGGTGGCCTTGAAGTTCACCTGCTTGGCTTCGTCGATCTTGCTGTAGGCATATTCCTGCAGCCTGTGTTCGCCGAGATAGCCGATCAGGCCTTCATGCAGGATATAGTAGCCGGAGACATGCGGCGCGCCGTGGCGCGAGATCAGCGCGAACGGGTACAGCGTGACCGGCGCATTGCCCACATTGCTCACCTCGTCCTTGATGGTGAAGAGATAATGGTCGTCGACCGCGATGGTGCGGCGGAAGGTGAGGCCGTCGCCATTGTCCCATTTCAACACCACCGGCGTCGACGGCGTCAGGCTGCCGCTGCCCTCTTGCTGCCAGACGGTCTGCGCATCCGGCATCTTTGCCGTCACGCCTGTCGCCGCAACCCAGCCGAACTCGGCGTAATAGGGCTCCGCCGTGCCCGAGGGCGAATAGAGGATGATCGGCGGCGATTTCGGGTCGACCGTCTCGCGATATTGCACCAGCGCGATGTCGTCGATACGGCCGCCCTTTAGGGCGATGCTGCCGGCAATGCGCGGCGTCTCGATCTTGACACGCGGGCTCGCTGCAATGGCGGTCTCACGCGCAATGACGGGCTGGGCCTGGTTCACGGCCGGCGTCGACGGCTGGGCCGCACCGGGCTGCGGTGCGCTGCCCGGCGTTGCCGGCGCGCCTGGCGTCGCCGACGCGCCCGGCTGCGGCGTCGTGCCCTTCTGGAGTTCGGCCTGCGCCTGCTGCTGGGCGCGCTGCTTCTCCATCTGCGGCACGTTGTAGAAGTACTGCCAGGCGATCAGGACGAGGCCCGACAGAATGACGGCGAGGATGGTATTGCGATTGTCGGTCATCTCGATTGTCTCGTCATCAATCCGGTTTGCGGCTGGCAGCGGGAGCGGGGCCTGGCCTCTGGCCGCGGGCTTTGGCCGTATGCCGCGCGGGCTTCGTGAACGCTATGCGCAGATCGTCGAGCATGGTGGCGAAGTCGCGCGAGAGCGCGTCCCTTCGTCCGACCAGGACATAATCGTGATGAGGCTGGATCGACACCGGATCGAGCCGCTTCACCAATTCGCGAAGCCTGCGCCGGATGCGATTTCGCTCGGGGGCGTTGCCGTTCTTTTTGGTGACGGTGAAGCCGATCCTGGCGGGGCCGGAATCATCGCGGGAGCGGCTTTGCAGGACGAACGCGGGACTATTCACCCGCGCGCCATTGGCAACGGCGAGGAAATCCGCCCGCTGCCTCAGCCGATCCATGATGAAATCCCAAAAGGGGGTCCGGCTCAGGCGCTCAGACGCTTGCGGCCGCGGGCGCGGCGGGCGGCGAGAACCTTGCGGCCGCCGGCAGTGGCGAGACGGGCACGGAAGCCGTGACGGCGCTTGCGCACCAGTTTGCTGGGTTGATAAGTCCGCTTCACGGGTTTTTCTCCGCTGACCGGGCAATTTGCCTGTAGAAGTGAAGGTAAAGTCCGGAAGATGCGGCCCAAACGGGCCCTTTTCGGCCCCAAGAGAGCCGCTCCCGGCGTCACACCGGGTCATCGCGGACAGTTGGCGCGGCTTATAAGGGAGTGCCTTGTTCTCGTCAACGCCGCACAGGCGCACGCTTCCGGTGAATATCGCGGTCTGCAAGGGGTTTTTAACCCTAGAGGTGGCGACTCGCGATATCAGCGCTTACATCACACCTTGGCAGATTAGCGATCCGTAATTTGACCGAGCTCGGGGCCGGTCGCATCCTCCACCAGCCAAGGCCAACAGGGGCGAACTTCGTGGCAGCCACAGATCGCCAGCCGATCCAGGACCTGGATCAGCCGGACCAGCCGGCGACGCGGCCCCGCAACTCGCGCGGGCTCGGGCTGTCCGGTAAGCTGCTGCTGCTTACCGTTCCCCTGGTGATGATCGCCGCCGTGCTGCTCTACGTGCCCGCCATCGCCAATTTCTGGGTCAACCGGCTGAACGACCGTGTCGCGGCGGCCAATACCGCGGCGCTGGTGCTGGATGCAGCGCCGCTCGGCATGGTTCCCGATTCGCTGTCGCGGGAGATCCTGAAAAGCATCAATGCCCGCGCCGTCGCCATCAAGATGGGTCAGCAGCGCCGGCTGCTCGCCAGCGACAACATTCCGGCCGCCATCGAGCATGACCTCGACCTGCGCGACATGACGGCCTGGGAAGCCATCACCGGCTCGTTCCGGATGATGCTGGAGACCGGCAACCAGGCCATCCGCATCGTCGGTCCCGGGGTTGGCAATGCCCAGTTCATCGAGATCGTCACCGACGAACTTCCATTGCGGAAGCAGATGTACCGCTTCTCCCGCAACCTCGTGGTGGTCGCGCTGATCATCGCCGTGCTGACCGCGGGTCTCGTCTATCTTGCGCTCCATTATCTCTTCGTCCGTCCGATGCGGCGGCTGACCGCGAGCCTCGTCGGCTTCCACGAGAACCCCGAGAGCTCGGCCGGCATCATCGTGCCGAGCCAGCGCAGCGACGAGATCGGGGTCGCCGAGCGCGAATTGTC
>NZ_JAEMSD010000445.1:4720-5731 GCF_016462955.1 Bradyrhizobium sp.
GCTGAATCAGAAGAGCCGGCTCGCCGCGCTCGGCCTTGCCGTGGCCAAGATCAACCACGACCTGCGCAATCTGCTCGCCTCGGCCCAGCTGCTGTCGGACCAACTGGCCAGCGTGCCGGATCCGCGGGTGCAGCGCTTTGCGCCCAAGCTGGTGCGGTCGCTCGAGCGCGCCATCGCCTTCTGCCAGTCGACCTTGTCCTATGGCCGCGCCCAGGAGGCCGCGCCCGATCGCCGCATGGTCCTGATCGAGCCGGTCGTGATGGAGGTGCGCGAGACCGCAGGTCTCGCCTCCGACGCCTCGATCGCCTGGGTCGCCGCGATCGAGCGCGGGCTCGCGGTCGATGCCGATCCCGACCAGCTGTTCCGGGTGCTGCTCAATCTCGTCCGCAACGCCGCCCAGGCGCTCGAAAGCCATGCGGCGGGCGAGGGTGGGGCGCAGCAGATACGGATCACCGGCAAGCGCGAGGGCGCCGTCGCCATTCTCGAGATCTCCGACACCGGCCCCGGGGTCCCCAAGAAGACCCGGGAACGCCTGTTCGAGGCCTTCCAGACCTCCGGTCGCCCCGGCGGCAGCGGCCTTGGCCTCGCCATTGCCGCCGAGCTGGTCCGCGCCCATGGCGGCGACATCCACCTCGTCGAAGGCACCATCGGCGCCACCTTCCGCATCGTGATCCCCGACCGCCCCGTGGAACTGCTCTCCATCCGCAACGAGCGGCAGAGGGCGTAGGTCGGCCAGAGGCCGACCGAGCCGTGCAATCTTCATTGCGTCCGTCATTCCGGGCTCGCGACTTCGTCGCGCCCCGGAATGACGACCTGAGATGCGGAAATGCGCAAAAATCTCCCCCTTCCGGACCTTGCCAATCGGGGCAAGAGCGGTTAGTCAGAGCGCTCTTTCGCACCCCTCCGGCTCCGCCGGGGGCTGCTTGCGGGTCCATGCCCGCGCTGTTTGCGAAAAACGCGCCCGTAGCTCAGCTGGATAGAGCATCAGACTACGAATCTGAGGGTCGGACG
>NZ_JAEMSD010000446.1:0-4096 GCF_016462955.1 Bradyrhizobium sp.
TCCCTCCACCTCGATCGTCTCCGCAAGCGACCGAACGATTTCGATCCCGCGGTGCGCGACCGGCTGATCGCAGGCGCGATGGTGCCGGCCTCGCTGGTCGACCGCGCCCAAAAATTCCGCCGCTGGTATCGCGCCCAGCTCGCCGAGATCTTCAAGTCGGTCGACGTGTTGCTGGCCCCGGCGACGCCCTGCACCGCACCGAAACTCGGCCAGGTCAATTTCAATCTCGACGGCGTCGAGCTGCCGGTGCGCGCCAATATCGGCATCCACACCCAGCCGATCTCGTTCATCGGCTTGCCTGTCGTCGCGGTTCCGGTGCCGCTCGAGCCGCTGCCGATCGGCGTGCAGATCATCGCGGCGCCCTGGCGCGAGGACATCGCGTTGCGCGTCGCGCACGCATTGGAGAAGATGGGCGTCGTCGCGGCGCCTGCCCCACGAGGAATTTGAGATGGAGATCGATCTCCCCGAGGTGATCGCGGAAGTCAAAGCCGCGTTCGACCGCTATGAGCAGGCCCTGGTCAACAACGACGTCGCGATGCTCGGCGAGCTCTTCCGCAACGATCCCCGCACGTTGCGCTACGGCATCGGCGAGAATCTCTATGGCTATGAGGCCATCTCCGGCTTTCGCGCCGCCCGCTCGCCGGTCGGCCTCAACCGCCGCACCGCGAAGACGGTGATCACGAGCTACGGCCGCGACACGGCCGTGGCGTCCACCTTGTTCTATCGCGACACGGCGCCCGGCAAGGTCGGCCGGCAGATGCAGACGTGGATACGTTTTCCGGAGGGCTGGCGCGTCGTCGCCGCCCATGTCAGCATCATCGACGAGCCGAAAGAGACCTGACCGAATGACGCTTGACGATCTTCCGCCCGGGACATTGCCGGCCGAGCCGGTGGTGCCCCGCGTCGACCGGGCACTTCCGTCGCTGCAGAAGGTCACTCGTGCCGAGGAACTGCGTCTTCAACTCGCCGACGAGATCGTGCGCGGGATGCTGGCGCCGGGCGCGCCGCTGGACGAGACCGACATCGCGCGGCGATTCAACGTCTCGCGGACCCCGGTGCGCGAGGCGCTGCGTCAGCTGGTTGCGAGTGGCCTCGTCGAGGCGCGGCCCCATCGCGGCGCCGTGGTGGCGCAGCCGTCGATCGAGCGGCTCAAGGGCATGTTCGAGGCGATGGCGGAGCTCGAGGCGTTGTGCGCGGGCCTTGCCGCCGAGCGCATGTCGGCGGCCGAGCGTCACGGCCTGGAGGCCGTCCACGAGGAGCTGCGGGTGCTGAGCTACACCGGCAACCCCGAGCGTTTTCACGAGGTCAACGAGCGCTTCCACAACGCGATCTATGCCGGTTCGCAGAACGGCTACATCGCCGAGATCACGCTGGCGACCCGCGTGCGCGTGCAGCCGTTCCGCCGCGCCCAGTTCCGCAATCTCGGCCGCCTCGCCAAGTCGCAAGCCGAGCACGACCGCGTCGTCGTCGCCATCATGCGCGGCGACAAGCAGGGTGCCGCAGCGGCCATGCGCGCCCATATCGAGCTGGTGCGCGGGGAGTACGAGATCTACGCGGTGTCGGTATAGGACGGTCTCGTGTCCCGCACGCGGTGCAGCGCTTCTTCAGCGCTGCTCCGCAAAGCCGGGACCCATCTTCCATTTCCCGTGCTGCTTCATGGGTCCCGGCTCTGCGAAGCGGCACTACGTGCCGCATCGCGTCCGGGACACGGGACCTCTCACCGCCGCGCACCTTCCGCCATGAACTTCCGCCATCCTCCAAACCCGGTGATATCGCGGGCCTCGCCCAGCACCTCCGGTTCGACGAGGAATCCTTTCACGCTGCGCCCGTCGGCAAGCGTGATCGTGCCGATCGCCATCGGCGATGGAATCGCGTTGACGAACTTGCCGAAGGCCGACGGCGACAGCGACCAGATCTCCAGTTCGATCGCAGCGCCTTTGCCGGCCTCGACGCGCAGCATGCCCGGTTTCGGCGGTGTCGTCTTGAGCGCATAGAGCTTGTAGTCCGGCGCGGTCTTCGTCGCCTCGACCAGCTTTGCGTTCAGCGTCGTCAGTTCGCTGTTGAGCACCATGCCCGACAGATGCGCGCCGACGACTGCGATCGGGATCTCGTCGTCGCTGCTCGTAGGAAGCGGCGCGAGCGGGGGATGGGCCACGCCTTTCGCACCGACCGTGAGCTTCGTATCCGCATGGAACACCCGTCCGATGCTGGCCAGCAGCGCATCACGTCCTGCCGGCGCGAGCAGCGTGATGCCGAACGGAATGCCGTCGCTGCGCATCGCGGCGGGCACGGCGAGGCCGCAGAGGTCGAGCAGGTTGACGAAATTGGTGTAGGTACCGAGCCGGCTGTTGAGCTCGATCGGATTCGCCAGCACCTGCGCGGTCGTGTAGGCCGTCGGCGCGGTCGGCAGCACCAGCGCGTCGACGCCTGCGAACGTTCGCTCGGCGATCTTGCGCAGGCCCTGCAAACGATACAGCGCCGAGAAGGTTTCAGCCGCGCTCAGTCGTGCCCCGGCGGCGGTGATCTCGCGCGTCACGGCATGGATTGCGTCGGGTGCGGACGCCAGCAGATCCTTGATCACGAGGTAGCGCTCGGCGACCCACGGACCCTCATAGAGCAGCCGCGCCGTCTCGTAGAACGGCTCGAGGTCGAACTCGACCAGCGTGGCACCAAGCGCGGCCCACCGTTTCAGCGCCTCGCCGTAAGCGGCTTCCGATTCCTTGTCGCCGAAGAAGATCAACTGCCCGCTGCGCGGCACACCCAGGCGCAGGTTTGCCGGCATCGGCGTGAGCGCACCCAGCGGCCGGTCGCGCGAGAACGGATCGGCCTGGTCGGGGCCGGCCATCACCGACAGCGCGAGCGCGGCATCGTCCACCGTCAGCGCGAACACCGAGATGCAGTCCAGCGTGCGGCAGGCCGGCACCAGGCCCGCGGTCGAGATCATGCCGAGGCTCGGCTTCAGCCCGACGATGTTGTTGAGCATCGCCGGCACGCGGCCCGAGCCGGCCGTGTCGGTCCCCAGCGACAGCGGCACGAGCCCGGCGCCGACCGCGGTGGCCGAGCCGGAACTGGAGCCGCCGGGAATGAGATCGTCGCGGATCGAATTCCTGGGGATGCCGTAGGGCGAACGGACGCCGACGAGGCCGGTCGCGAACTGGTCGAGATTGGTCTTGCCGATGATGATGGCGCCCGCCGCACGCAAGCGCTGTACGGCGGTCGAGTCGTATGTGGGCGTATAGGAGAACGCAGGACAGGCTGCGGTGGTCGGAAAGCCGAGCGCATCGATATTGTCCTTCACCGCGACCGGCACGCCGTAGAGCGGCAGGCTGGCGGGATCTCGCGTAGCAAGCCTTGCGGCCTCCGCGATCGCATCCGTCTCCTCGCGCAGGCTGATGAACACGGCGGGATCATTGTGGTCGCGGATGCGCTGGTAGGTGCGCGCGATCGTCTGCGCCGGCGTCAGCGCGCCCGCGCGATGCGCGGCCACGATCGCGGCGACTGTTTCAGGCTGTTCAGCGCCCATGGCGATAAAAACTCCGGCAATTCGTCTTTGCTCATTGAAGCAAGCGATGTGCCATTGTGTACATTATCCGGGCACGGTCACCGCTCCGGATATTGTCGTTTGATCAAAGGCTTCCGCGATTTTCCGGTCGCCCCTGGGGCGGCCCTATCGCGTCCCCTTGGCGTGCATTTGCCCAAAATATGAGCAGGGGAGATCAGGTGAAGCCCGAGAGGATCCGAAGCAGCTGCGCCCGGTTCTCCTTCCCGATCTTCGCCTCGACGTGCCGCTCGTGTTCGGCCGCGAGCCGCTTGAATGTTGCCAGCGCCGTCTCGCCCTGCGCGGTGAGGTGCAGGGCATGGGAGCGCCGGTCCGCCTTCGACTTGATCCGCTTCAGATATTTGCGCTGTTCGAGGCTGTCGAGCAGATGAACCAGCCGGGCGCGCTCGATGCCGAGGCGCTTGGCCACTGCCATCTGCGATAGGCCCGGATTGGCGCCGATCACCGTCAGCACCGAATATTGCGTCGGCCGGATGTCGACCTCGCCGAGCGTCTTGATGAAGTCCCGCTTGCGGTCGGTGATGGTGATCCGCCCGG
>NZ_JAEMSD010000446.1:4106-5731 GCF_016462955.1 Bradyrhizobium sp.
CACCGCATAACCGGCGTGGCCGGCCAGGGCGTCGAGGCCGACATCGTCGGCGACGTCGCGAGATGCGGCACCGTTGCCGGCACGCTTGCGTAGAGAAGGGCGGGTGTCGGCGCGGGCTACTGATGACGTCACGTCACGGTCTCCTGTTGACCGACCTTAGCGCCTCGATGCCCGGCACGGAAGATTGTTGTTGACGACAACAATTGCCATGCCCAACATTATGGACAAGGCGGCCCGGAACGAGGCTGCGGCCGATCCCGGATCGGGTGGAGGAGGAAGCGCATGACACTCGCCCCAGCTCGTGACGCTGCAAGCCTGTTCGCAAGCCCACGGACCGTCGCGGAGCATCGGCCCGACGGCAGCATCGTGCTGCGCTCGCCCGAGCCTCTCGGCGCGTGTGCGCGCTGCACCGGCGACTGGCTGGAGCAATGGGCGCAGCAAACGCCCGACACGGTCTTTCTGGCCGAACGCGGCAATGTCGAAGCGCCCTGGACCACCGTCACCTATGCGCAGGCGCTGCGGCGGGTGCGCGGGGCTGCGTCCTGGATTTTGGCGCAAGGGCTCAGCGCCGAGCGCCCGCTCGCGATCCTCTCCGACAACAGCATCGACCATGCGTTGCTTGCACTCGCCGCCCAGCATGTCGGTGTGCCCTCGGCGGCGATCTCGCCGGCCTATTCGCTCATGTCCAGGGATTTCGACAAGCTCAAGAGCATGATCGCGCTGCTCGGTCCGGGCGCGATCTATGTCTCTGCGACCAAGCCGTTCGCGGCAGCACTGGCCGCCATCAAGCCGATGCACGATGCGGAGATCATCAGCGGCAATGCCGACGATGCTGATGCGCTGTCATCCGATGCGGTCGCCGCAACGCCCGAGACGCCCGACGTTGCAACAGCCTTTGCCGCGCTCACGCCGGACACGATCGCAAAATTCCTGTTTACCTCCGGCTCGACCGGCACGCCCAAGGCGGTCGTCAACACCCAGCGCATGCTGACTTCGAGCCAGCAGGCCAAGGCGCAGACGTGGACCTTCCTCGAGCAGAGCCGCGGCAATCTCGTCATTCTCGACTGGCTGCCCTGGAGCCACACCTTCGGCGCCAACCACAATTTCAACCTCGTGCTGCGCAACGGCGGCTCGCTCTATATCGACGGCGGCAAGCCTGCCCCCGGCCTGTTCGCGACGTCGCTCGCCAATCTGAAGAGCGTGATGCCGACGGTCTATTTCAACGTTCCGCGCGGCTTCGACATGCTGATCGCGGCGCTGCGCAGCGACGAGGAATTGCGCCGCCGCTTCTTCTGCGAGGTGAAATTCGCCTTCTATGCCGGCGCCGCGTTGCCGCAAAATCTGTGGGATGCCTTGGCAGAGCTTTCGATCAGGACCGTCGGCCGCGCGTTACCGATGGTCTCGGCCTGGGGATCGACCGAAACCTCGCCTCTCGCCACCGATTGTCATTTTCTCGCGGAGCGCTCCGGCAATATCGGCGTGCCGATTCCTGGCACCGAATTGAAGCTCGTCACCTCCGGCGACAAGCTGGAGGTGCGGGTGCGTGGCCCCAACGTCACGCCTGGGTACTGGAAGGCGCCCGAACTGACCAGGCAGGCGTTCGACGAGGAGGGCTTCTATCTGAT
>NZ_JAEMSD010000888.1 GCF_016462955.1 Bradyrhizobium sp.
CCGACATCGCGCGGCTCGAACGGCTGCGGGCTGCGCACATCGACGACCAGCACGCAGTGCGGCGGCAGATGCGCGAGGCCGAGCGCGACATCGAGCTCTCCAACCGCCGCATCGGCGAAATCGGCCAAGACATCCAGCGCCTCACACCGACGGCTGGAGATGCGTTCAGCATGTCAGTGAGGGGAGAGCCGTGTAGGGAACGCAAGCCCGCTGGCCGCGCATTGATGAAGGAGATCCTGACGCTGGTGCAACTCCAGCAGGAGGGCGAGACCGTCATCGCCTCGATCGGCGGCTTCGACGTCGCGTACAGCGGAGAGCGCATCGGTCACGATGGCTACCGCTACACCACCATGCTGCAGCGAACCGGCGCCGAGTACGAAATGGAGTTGCCGGTGACGGTCACGCCGCTCGGAGCGGTCGCTCGCCTTGAGCACGCACTCGACGACTTCGAGGGCGAGCGCGAGCGCTATCGCCAGCGCCTGGCCGACGCCCGCCGACGGCTGGCGTCTTACGAATCGCGCGACGGAGGCGAGTTCGCCTTCACTGGCGAGCTTGCCGAAAAGCGCCGGCAGCTTGTCGAGGTAGAGAAGGCGCTGGCGGAGGACGGCGAAGGCACCCGGGAGATCGCCGCGGCCGCGTGAATAGAGAATGAGAAGAAAGAGAAAGGGAGAAGGCCAGCTCGCAGATCGGGCGGGCCGTCGACGCTGCGCTCAACCGCCGCCTGCGCGATCCTAACCCGTCGTCCTGCGCAGGGCTTACGCCCTACTGGTCCCGCCGGGCAGGGATGCTCGGCCGCAGTTGCACCGGCCCGCCCGCTCCGCAGGGCCCAGGGGTGTCTTCGAGAAGAAGACGAGAAAGGGCCGGCAGCGTCGGTCCGCAACCCCAAAGGAGTGTTCCCATGCAACTCATCAAGGTCGATCCGCGCGCGCTGAGAGAGAACCCCGATCGCATGCGCCAGACGAAGTCGACGCCGCAGGCCGACGCGCTGCTGCTCGCGACAATCAAGGCTGTTGGTATCGTCCAGCCGCCCGTCATCACGCCCGAGACAGGCGGCGGCAACGGCTACGTCATCAATGCGGGCCATCGCCGTGTGAAGCAGGCGATCGCCGCCGGCCTCGAGGAGATCGACGTGCTCGTCGACGAGGCCGCGAACGACAACGGCGCCATGCGCTCGATGGTCGAGAACATCGCCCGTGAGGCGCTGAACCCGGTTGACCAGTGGCGTGCGATCGAGCGCCTGGTCGCGCTCGGCTGGACCGAGGAGGCGATCGGCGTCGCGCTGGCGCTGCCAGTGCGCCAGATCAGGAAGCTGCGCCTGCTGGCGAATGTGCTTCCCGCCATGCTCGACCATATGGCCAAGGGCGACATGCCGAACGAGCAGCAGCTCCGCACCATCGCCGCAGCCTCGCTCGACGAGCAGAAGGAAGTCTGGAAGAAGCACAAGCCGTCGAAGGCCGATCCGCAGGTCTCGTGGTGGAGTGTCGCACAAGCGTTGCAGAAGACCCGCATGCACGCGCGCCACGCGAGCTTCGGCGACGA
>NZ_JAEMSD010000447.1:0-4143 GCF_016462955.1 Bradyrhizobium sp.
TCACCATGTCAGCCCCGGAAAAGTCCGCTGCATCGACTGCAGCTCCGACAGGAGATGCCCCAGATGCTCGCTGTGACGACCGGAGCGGCCGCCCTGCTGCATCCACTCGTTCTGCGGCAGCACGAGCGTTGCCTCGCGGGTGACATCCGAGAGCGTCGTCAGCCAGCGACCGCGCAAGCTCCCGGGATCGACGACAATGCCGTCATGGATCAGCGCGCGCTCGCCGTCGTCGACCGAAAACATCTCTCCGGTGAAGGCCCAGAGATGATCGATCGCAGCCTGCGCGCGTCGGTGGCTCTCGTCGGTGCCGTCACCAAGCCGGATGATCCATTCCGAGGCATGGCGCAGATGGTAGGCGCTCTCCTTCTCCGATTTAGCGGCAATCGCCGCCAGCGTCGCATCGCGCGAACTCATCATCTCGCGCCAATAGAGATCGGCGAAGGCGGAATAGAAGAATTGACGCACCAGGGTCTGGGCAAAGTCGCCATTGGGCTGCTCGACCAGCAGCATGTTGCGGTACTGCCGCACGTCGCGCAAGTAAGCGAGCTTGTCCTCGTCGTTGTCCCTGCCTTCGGCCTTGGCGGCAAAGGTGTAGAGCTCCCGCGCCTGGCCGATCAGGTCCAGCGCGATATTGGAGAGCGCCATGTCCTCTTCCAGCATCGGCGCGTGTCCGCACCATTCCGACAGCCTGTGACCGAGGATCAGCGCATCGTCAGCGCGGCGCAGCGCGTAGAGCACCAGCGGCGTTTCGGAGACCTGGACGTTGGCAACAGGCATCTTCTATCCACTTGTTCCGATCTCATCCTGAGGAGGCGCGCAGCGCCGTCTCGAAGGATGGCCGCAGGTTCAGGGGCCTTCATGGTTCGAGATGCGCTTGGCGCTCCTCACCATGAGGGGAGTGAGCACTACATGTGCCCCACTTCTTCCGGCACCTCGTAGAACGTCGGATGCCGGTAGATCTTCGATTCCGCCGGCTCGAACATCATGCCTTTCTCGGCGGGATCGCTGGCGGTGATCGCGCTCGACGGCACGACCCAGATCGACAGGCCCTCGCCGCGGCGGGTGTAAATGTCGCGGGCGGCCTGCAGCGCCATGGTGGCATCGCTGGCATGCAGCGATCCCACGTGCTTGTGCGCGAGCCCGTTGCGGCTGCGAATGAAGACTTCCCACAGCGGCGTGTTCGGCGTGGCCATATCGATCTCCCTATTCGGCAGCCTGCGCGGTCTGACGTTGCGCGCGCTTCGCCGCATAGGCGGCCGCTGCCTCGCGCACCCAGGCGCCCTCCTCGTGCGCCTTGCGGCGCGCGGCCATGCGGTCGCGGTTGCAGGGGCCGTTGCCGGCGAGCACCTGCTTGAACTCGGTCCAGTCGATCTCGCTGTAGCGCCAGTGCCCATCGGCGTCCTGCGTCATGCCGGGGTCGGGAATTGTGAGACCGAGATATTGTGCCTGCGGCACGGTGGCATCGACGAACTTCTGGCGCAGCTCGTCATTGGAAAAGCGTTTGATCTTCCATTTCGTCGAAGTGTCGCTGTGCTGGCTTGTGGCATCGGGCGGGCCGAACATCATCAGCACCGGCCACCACCAGCGGTTCAGCGCATCCTGCGCCATCGCCTTCTGCTCCTCCGAGCCGCGGCACAGCGTCACCATGATCTCGTAGCCCTGGCGCTGGTGGAACGACTCCTCCTTGCAGACGCGGATCATCGCACGGGCATAGGGCCCGTAGGAGCAGCGGCACAGCGGGATCTGGTTCATGATCGCGGCGCCGTCGACCAGCCAGCCGATCGTGCCGATGTCGGCCCAGGTCAGCGTCGGATAGTTGAAGATCGAGGAATATTTGGCCTTGCCCGCGAGCATCGCGTCGACCAGTTCCTCGCGCGAGGTGCCAAGCGTCTCGGCCGCAGCGTAGAGATAGAGGCCGTGGCCGCATTCGTCCTGTACCTTGGCGAGCAGCGCGGCCTTGCGGCGCAAGGTCGGCGCGCGCGTGATCCAGTTGCCCTCGGGCAGCATGCCGACGATTTCGGAATGGGCGTGCTGGGAGATCTGGCGGGTGAGCGTCTTGCGATAGGCCGCCGGCATCCAGTCGTTCGGCTCGATGCGCTCCTCGGCATCGATACGGGCCTGGAACTGGGTAGCTTTGCCTGCGTCCTCAAGATCGCGATCAGCGGTCTCGGCCGTGTTCAGCGCCTGGGTGTACATGCGCATCCTCCCGATTTATTGGGAGACAATATATAACTGAAATACCTTCGTGCAAGATATTTCTGTAACACAATATCAGGCGCCGAACCTCCGTTCCAGCAGCTTTCGCGCCGGCGGCAACGGCCCTTTTTCATTGGTGCCATGGCTGTCGAGCCATTGCTCGGACGGAGCGAGCAGCGCACGGTAGATG
This sequence comes from Bradyrhizobium sp., assembly GCF_016462955.1. Classification (GTDB taxonomy): domain Bacteria; phylum Pseudomonadota; class Alphaproteobacteria; order Rhizobiales; family Xanthobacteraceae; genus Bradyrhizobium. The sequence goes on from NZ_JAEMSD010000447.1 coordinate 2,387, forward strand.
TCGCCGCAGAGCTCGCGGGCCGCCCTCCCGGGCCAGTCCGCCGGCAATAGGCTTTCGGGCAGCAACGGATCGCGCAGCACGACCCGGCGGTAATGGTGGATCAAGAGGATCCGGGCCGTGAAGGCGTCGGCCTCGGATAGATCTGCGCCGCGCGCCATCGCGGCGTGCAGCGGCTCGAAGGTCTTCATGAATTTCAGATAGGCATCCGCCGTGCGCCCCAGCGGCCAGCTCGCGCTGAGCAGGCGGCGGCCGTTGTCATCCTCGGCCGAGACTTCGAGCCGGATCGCGGCGGCCGCCTCGTCGGGCACCGGCACACCCGAGGGCGCGACCCACACGCCCGGCAGCGGACTGCCGAACCCGGCATTGCGCAGTGCCTCGCGCGAGGCGTCGCGGTCCTCGCCGTTGCCGATCAGGAGCAGCTCGAAACGGCCGGTCCAGTCCGACGGCGGCGGATCATAGATGTGGCGTGTCGCCGCCTCGAACGTCTGCCGGCCCTTGTCGGCCAGGCGATAGAAGCTGTTGCGCCCGACCTTTGCGCGCGTCAGCCAGCCGTCGGCGGCAAGTCGCGACATCGCGGTTCGGACGACGCCGCTGTCGATGTCGAGACTTTCGAAAAATTCCAAAAGCGTGCCGAGCCACACGGAGCCGCCGCGCGGCACGATGGCATCCCCGAACACGGTGATGACGATGGAGCCGGTGCGCGACGGCTCGCGCTTGAGCTGGTCGATGATGCGGGAGAGCGGATGCGCCATGCGGCATGGCTTAGCGCGTTTGGTGCAGGCGCGACAATGGATGGGGCGACGCTCTTGCTCTTCCTCTCCCCGTTCTCACGGGAAGAAGGTCGGGGTGAGGGGCTGCATCCGCGAACTCAGTGACAGACAGACTCGCTGAGAGTCCCCCTCACCCGCCACGCTTCGGACGATGCTCCGCATCGCTCGGCGCGTGTCGGCCTCTCCCCGCAGGCGGGGAGAGGCGAAGAATCACCGATGCGGATCGGGATAGGCGAGGCTGCGCCAGCCGCTGCGGTCGAACGGGCGCCACTGGCCCTCCTTCTGCGCGAGGCGGTCGGCCACGGCATAGACGACGGCAGGATGATGGCCCATGCCGCAATGGCTGCTCTCGACCTCGATGCTCTCGGTCTGTGCACCCGACTTCTCCATGCAGCCCTGCCAGGCGCAGACGCCGTCGGTGCGGCTGAAGATGGCGGTGGTCGGCACCGGTGGCGGCACGGCAAGGTCGCCGCCGAACTGCGGATCGACCTCGTCGGCCTTCCGTCCGCTCGCCCATTCATAGACGCGCCAGGCATTGGTCGAATGGGGGGTGCCGGCGAAAGGACTGCCGAGCGTGATGATCTGACGCACGCGCTCCGGCCTCATCTTGGCGAGCTGGCGCGCATAGAGGCCGCCGAGACTCCAGCCGACCAGGCTGATCTTGCGGCCATGCCGATCGCTGAGCTCGTCGACCAGATCGACCATCGCATCCTGGACGCCTTCGCGCAGGCCATAATTGCGGCCCTGTCGCCAGCCGCTCACCGCATAACCCTTGCTGGTCAGAAACGCGCGCAGCGCCCGCGTGGATGTATCGGACGCCACGAGGCCGGGCAGCACTAGGACCGGATGTCCATCGCCGCGTGGCGCAAGGCTCAGCAGCGGCAGCGCGCCGAGAAAAGCGCCGAACTCGTGGATCGCGCGCCCTTCCAGGAACATCAAAGTGCGGGACGGGGGATGCAGCGGCTGGGCGGAAGCGGTCATCAATGG
>NZ_JAEMSD010000447.1:4153-5724 GCF_016462955.1 Bradyrhizobium sp.
CCTGGAAATTGCTGAAAGGATCACCGGCGCATGCCGGCAAATGTGGATGAATTCCAACTCCCCGGCTTCTTGATCGTTCCGCACTGCAACATGAGTCAGAGTTAGGCGGCCGGTTCCCGACATTCAAGCCGGACAGCAACGAGGCGACAATAGGCCCGCGCGTTAATGCTAACGGCCGTGATGCAAAAGTCACAGCAGCCGGAGCAGGAATTCTACGGAGTAGAGCGCAAGTCCGGCGAGACCTCCTATCAGCGAACCATTGAAGCGGATGTACTGCAGGTCGCGCCCGATGTTGATCTCGATCAGCGAAATCAGCTGTGTCATGTTCCACGCCTTGACCTGGTCCGAGATGAAGGCCGAGACGCCGCGCTTCTGGTCGGCGACGAAGCTGCGCAGTACCGTCACCAGGCCCTTGTTGATCTCGCCGCGCAGCTCGGCATCGCCGGCGAGCGCCTCGCCTGCGGCGACGAACATTCCGGCGAGATGATGTTGCAGCACCTGCGTCTCGCCGCTGGCGCTGCGTTCGATGAAGGCGCGCGTGTTGGCCCAGACCGTGCGGGCGAGATCGGCAAGCTCGGGCCGCGCCAGCAGATCGCGCTTCAAGCCGTCGATGCGATCGATATAGGCCTGGTCGGTCCCGAGCCGATCGACGAAGCTCAGCACCATGCGGTCGAATTCGCCGCGAAACGGATGGTTGGGGTCGCTGCGCACCTCGTTGAAGAAGGCGGTGGCGGAGGCCACGATCTTGCTCACCAGAAACTTGTCGGCGCGGTAAAGCCTGAGCAGGGTCGGCAGCTCCGCGCGCACCTTCTCGCGGATCATCGCCATGGTCTCTTTCTGGTTCAGCGTCTCGTGCATGACGCGCAGGAGGTCGTCGAACAGGATCTGGTGCCGCCCGTCCGCGACGAAGCCGCGCAACGTGCCGGCCGCGAGCGGCGCCAGGTCGATCGCCTGGAGCTGCGAGGACATGCGGCGGATGATGAAGGTCATCAGGCCCGAGCTTTCGGTGGCGGAAACGGCCTCCGGCAACAGACGCAGCGTGAAGCGCGCCAGGTCGTCGCTGCGCTTGCGGTCGCGCAGCCAGTCGGCAACGAAGGAGCCGAAATCGATCTCCTTCAGCTTGGCTTCGACGGGACCTGCTTCAAGGAAATGCACCTGGATGAACTCGCCGAGCTTGTCGGCAATGCGGGCCTGGTTGCCCTGGATGATCGCGGTGTGCGGGATAGGCAGGCCGAGCGGTCGCTTGAACAATGCGACCACGGCGTACCAGTCGGCGAGGCCACCGATGGTCGCGGCCTCGGCGAAGGCTGCGATGAAGCCGAACACGGGATGCACCGGCAGCAGCCATTTTGCGACGATGAACAGCGCCAGCGTCGAGGCCAGCACCAAAGTCGCCAGCGCCTTGACGCGGCGCAGCTCGGCCGCGCGCTGGGCATCGCCGGGAGTGTCGAAGGAGAAGCTGGCGGGTGCGTTCATGACGATTTGAGGATACGTCATTCCGGGGCGGTCCGCAGGACCGAACCCGGAATCTCGAGATTCCGGGTTCGATGCTTCGCATCGCCCCGGAATGA
>NZ_JAEMSD010000889.1:0-1039 GCF_016462955.1 Bradyrhizobium sp.
TGCAGTACACGACGATCGCGGCGGCCACGACCGCCTCGACGTTCGGCCAGGCGGTCATTACGCTCGGCCTTGCATGGCAGGGCTCGGGGGCTTGGGCGCTGTGCGCCGGATTTCTCGCCGGCAAGATCGTCTATGCGGTCTGGGTCATTCTCGCCCACCCCTGGAAATACGAGTTCGCCTGGCCTGACGCGGCAGCGCGCAAGCTGCTGGGATTCGGCATGACGATCGCGGCGACCAATCTCCTTTGGACCCTCAATCACAGCGTGGATACCGCCGTCATCCTAGCGCTTCTGGGCACGGCGCCGCTGGGCCTTTATTCCGTCGCGATGCAGCTCGCCACGATCCCGCTGGAAAAGGTCAACGTCACGCTCAACGCCGTCTCCTTCACGACCTTCAGCCGTCTGCACAACGAGCCGGAGCGTCTGCGGCGCTGGTTCATCAAGCTGCTCACCTTCCGCGCCGTGTTGGCTTTTCCGATGCTGATCGGGCTTGCGTTGGTCGCCGACGACATCTTGCCGATGCTGCTCGGAGAAAAGTGGCGCGCGCTGGTTCCGCTGTTCCAGATTCTAGCCCCCGTCGGCGTCGTGATGGTGGCGAGCACGGCCTACACGCCGCTGTTCAATGCGATCGGAAAACCAGATCTGGCTCTCTGGTACACGGCGGTTTCGGCGGTGACGCTTTCGCTCGCGTTCTACATCGGCTGTTCGTACGGCGGACTGGTCGGCGTCTGCGTCGCATGGGCGGTGTTCTATCCGGTACTGTTCGTCGGCATGCTGTTACTGACAGCGAGAGCAAGTGGAGTAGGGGCCGGAGAATCGCTGATGGCGATGGCTTCGCCCGCACTCGGAGCCGCCGTGATGACTGCTGCGGTGCTGGCCGTCCGGTCGCTGTTTCCAGGGCAAGATCAAGTGCTCGCGCGCTTCGCCTGCTCAGTCGCCGTGGGCGGCATCGCTTTCGCTGGAACGGTCGCGGTATTGTCCGGGCGCGCGCTTTGGGCCGACATCACCAGTCTGTCGGCGCTCCTGGGCAAACGGAAGCC
>NZ_JAEMSD010000889.1:1049-1537 GCF_016462955.1 Bradyrhizobium sp.
ATATGCAGTCGTGGCAGCCCCACGAAACGCTCGCTCCCCCGCCAGCCCTCGGTAGCGGCGACGTGCACCTGTGGCTGCTCTCGCTCGATCAACCTGCATGGCCGGCCCAGGCGATCGGCGGCTGTCTCGACGGCCCGGAGCGGGAACGCGCGGAGCGGTTCCATTTCGACGAGCACCGCCGCCGCTTCATTGCCGGTCGCGGGCAGCTCCGGCACCTGCTCGCGGGATACCTTCAAGTCGCGGCGAGCTCCGTACGCTTCACCTATGGTGAGCAAGGCAATCCATCTCTCGATCCCTGTCATGCCAGCCGGGTCGGCAGTCCCGCGCTTCGGTTCAACCTGTCGCACAGCGAAGGCGTTGCCCTTCTGGGTGTGACGCGGGAGGCGGAGATCGGCGTCGACGTCGAAGCCGTGCGGACGATGCTGGACGCCGGCGACGTGGCGCGAGACAATTTCTCGTCTGCGGAAGTCGATGCCTGGGAGCGGCTG
>NZ_JAEMSD010000890.1 GCF_016462955.1 Bradyrhizobium sp.
GGTTTCAGATTCACCGAACGGCCGCTCTCCTGTCGTGAAAAAATACAGCAGCACGCCGAGCGAAAACAGATCGCTGCGCGGATCGTCGCGCACGCCGAGCAGCCGCTCGGGTGCCATATAGGGCGCGGTGCCGTAAGGCAGGCGGAATTCCTCCTGCAGGAGATCCGGCAAATGGTTGTGATGCGACAGGCCGTAGTCGATCAGCACCGCCTCGCCGGAATCGCGGAACATGATGCTGCTCGGCTTGATGTCGTGGTGGATCACGTTCTGCCGGTGCAGATCGGCCAGCGCGGTTGCGATCCTGGCGACAAGCTGGCGCGCCTCGTCGTAAGGCAGCGGCAGCTCGGGCAGCCGCTTGTAGAGCGTCGCGCCCGGGATGCGCTCGATCACGGCATAGGCCTGGCGGGCGAAGTCGCCAGTGCCGAAGCAGGCCGGCACGTGCGGACCCGCAAGCCGCGGCAGGATCATCATCTCCATCTCGAAAGAGACGATCGCGGCGGGGTCCTCGCCTTCCGACACCCGCGGGATCTTCATCAGCAAGGGCACGTCGATGCCGGGATGGGTGACGGTCCACAGCGTCGCCATGCCGCCGGCATGAACGCATTCGCCGATCGTGTACCCGTCGATCTCCGCACCTGTTTTGACCAGGGGTTTGGGCATCGCCGTCAGCGCCCCTGCAACAGACGGTCGGCGAGCCAAGGCGGCAGGCCGTTGTCGCGGATCCTGCTGGCTGCAGTCTCGACGTCATAGGGTGCGCGGCAATAGGTGATCTCGCAGGAGTCCGTGTCGAACAGCACAAAAGATGCCGACGGATCACCGTCGCGGGGCTGGCCGACCGAGCCCAGCACGGCGAGCCATTGCCGCCCGTGCAGGAGCTGCACGGGGACATCGGTCTTCGGCACGAAGCTCGTCATCTTCGCCGTCACCGACATCGAATACAGTGCCGGCCTGTGGACGTGGCCACAGAACGTGACGTGGGCCTTCGTCGCGATCAGGCTCTTGGCGGCGTCCGCGGTCGAGCGGACATAGTGCCAGCGTTGGGGATGTGAGGCTTCCGCGTGCACGAACAGGCGCCCGTCGTCGTCCACCTGCATCGGCAAATCGGCCAGAAACCGCCGCTGCGCGGTGTCGAGCCGGCCGCGGGTCCATTCGATCGCGATCTGCGCCTCGGCGTTCATGGTCTCGGCCGTGGAATTGACGGCCTGGTCATGATTGCCGCGCACCGCGATGGCGCCCTGCGCAACCAGCTCCATCGCGGTGTCCACGACCCATTCCGGATCGGCGCCATAGCCGACGAAATCGCCGAGCAGGACGAAGCCCTCCGCGCTCTTCGCACGCGCAATCTTCAGGCAGGCCTCGAACGCCTGCCTGTTGCCGTGGATATCCGAGAAGACAGCTAGGAGCACGCACCCTCCACCCTCAGACTCTTATTCGAGGCCGAAAAGGCCAAATTGAGGGAAGTCAACAAGATGCGCCAGCACTGGGCCGTTTTCCAGCACTGCTCGGCGGGGATGGTGAAGGGCCTATTGC
>NZ_JAEMSD010000448.1:0-1100 GCF_016462955.1 Bradyrhizobium sp.
GCGACAAGCAGCTGCTCGAGGTGTTCGAGGTCGCGCGCCGCGAGGAGGCGCTGGTCATGGTCCATTGCGAGGGCTACGACGCCATCCGCTTCCTCACCAGCAAGCTGGAGCGCGAGGGCCATATCGCACCCTATTATCACGGCACCTCGCGGCCCCAGGCGGTCGAGCGCGAGGCGACGCACCGCGCCATCAGCCATGCCGAGGTGATCGGCGTTCCCATCATGATCGTGCACGTCTCCGGACGCGAGGCGATGGAGCAGGTGCGCTGGGCCCAGCAGCGTGGCTTGCCTGTTCATGCCGAGACCTGCCCGCAATACATCACGCTGACGGCCGACGACATGAAAGGCCTCAACATGGACATCACGGGGGCGAAGTATGTCTGCTCGCCACCGCCACGCGATGTCGAGAGTCAGCAGGCGATCTGGGAGGGCATCACGTCAGGCGTATTCCAGACCTTCTCGTCCGATCACTGCCCGTTCCGCTACGACGACCCCAAGGGCAAGCTGACCCCGAACGCCCGCACCTCGTTCCGCTGGGTGCCGAACGGCATTCCCGGCGTCGAGACCCGGCTCCCGATCCTGTTCTCGGAAGGTGTCTCGAAGGGCCGCATCACCTTGCAGAAGTTCGTCGAGCTGACCGCGACCAACCACGCAAGGATTTACGGCCTCTATCCGCGCAAGGGCTCGATCGGCGTCGGCTTCGATGCCGACATCGTGCTCTGGGATCCCAAGTTGAAGAAGCCGATCCGGCAGGCCGACCTGCATCACGGCGCGGACTACACGCCCTGGGAAGGCTTCGAGGTCACGGGATGGCCGGTGACGACGATCGCAAGGGGAGAGGTGGTCTTCAGCCAGGGCCGCATCGTCGGCACCAAGGGTGCGGGCCAGGTACTGAGCCGGGGCAAGTCGAGCCTGATCTGATCTTGCTCGACGCCGTGCGAATCGCGCTCTAAGTAGGTATGGGTTTAGATCGCGTCGATTGCCGCGGGCTCGGTGCGACCTCTCCCGCCTGCGGGAGAGGTTGCGCCGAAGGCGCGGGTGAGGGCTTTCTCCTCTAGGGGATTGTCCCATTGCGGAAGCACCCTCTCCCCAACCCTCTCC
>NZ_JAEMSD010000448.1:1110-5686 GCF_016462955.1 Bradyrhizobium sp.
ACCGTCGTTGCAGCATTCAACCCCTCATCTCATCGCGCTTCAGAACGTCGCTGCCATTGCAGCGAGGCGTTGATGGGCTCGTTCGCGGGCGGCATCGATCGGCGCTTGCGGGCCGGTGGTCGGACCGATCGGCACGAAGCGGACATTTCTGATCCCGATGAAACGCAGGATTTCGCGCAAGTAGGGCGTAGCCATGTCGATGCGGCCGCGGTTCATGCCGGTGGCGAAATCGCTGCCGCTGGCGATGATGACCAGCGTCGGCCGGTCAGTCAGCAGCGGCAGATATCCTTCCGAGGGATCGAACCGGAAGGTGAGCCCGGGCTGGACGATGATGTCGAACCACTGCTTGAGCTTGTAAGGAAGGCCGAAGTTCCACATCGGGGTCGAGATCAGCACCCGGTCGGCGAGCGAGAAGCGCAGCGCCATTCGCTCGGCCTCGGCGAAGCTGTCTCGCTGCGCATCGGTGAAGGCCCGAGCCTTCATGCGTGCGTATTTGGCTTCGACGATGGGACCTGCAAATTCCGGCATCCGCTCGCGCCAGATGTCCACGACATCGACGTCCCAGTCCAGCCGAGCCTGGCGGAAGCCGTCGAGAAAGACGCGCGCGCCGGCAGTCGACTCAGAATCGGCGCGCGGCGAGCAGGCTAGGTGCAGCAGCTTCGCCACAGCTCATCCCAGCGCTCTGATGACGGTGTCGGCCCTGGTCACCACCGCAACGTTCTGCATCGCAAAGTTGATCGAGGCATTGTGCCAGTCTGCGTTCATGGTCGAACAGCAATCCTCCGGCACGATCATGAAATAGCCCTTGTCGGCGCCGGTGCGCGCGGTGTGCTCGACCGACATGTTGGTCCAGGCTCCGGTGTTGATGATCATGTCGCGGCCGGTGGCTTTCAGGATCGTTTCCAGCCGCGTGCCTTCCCAGGCGCTCATCCGCATTTTCTCGACGACGAAGTCGCCGGGCCGCGGTTCGAGGCCGGACACGGGCGCCGCCCCCCAGCTTCCACGCACCATCGCCTTGCTGTCGACGAGCCCCTCGAACAATGGTGCATTCAGCGTGACGCCGGGGGCGCCGGGCTCGACGACGAACCAGACGTGGATGATGGCGACACAGCGGGCACGTGCGGCCTCCGCCAGACGTCGCACATTCTCCACGACATGCTGTTGCTTTGCGTGACCCGGCGCGCCTGATTCGGCGAACGCGCCGCCGTCCATGATGACGTCGTTCTGAAGGTCCTGGATGATCATGGCGCAGCGCTGCGGATCGAGCCGCATCTCGCCGTCGGCGAGAATGGGCGCGGCCGGCGCGGTGCTCGACGTTGCGCCGTAGCCGGCGCGCCGGCCGCTCATATACGGCTCGTGCCGCGGACCGGCCTTGGTCGGGATCGCATAGACCGAATGCGTCGCGGTCAGGTAGAGCGTGCGGAAATCCGACCCGCCCCAGGCGAGGTTGGCGACCAGCTCCGGCGCGCGCACCTTGCCCAGCAGCTCGCCGCGCGGCGAATAGACCCAGACGCCGCCGGGGGCGGTGACCCAGACATTGCCGTGCTGATCGCACTTCATGCCGTCGGGCAGGCCGCCTTCGAGTTCGGACTTGATGCCGCTCGCAAACACCCGCGCATTGGCCAGCGAACCATCGCCGTTGACGTCGAAGACGCGGATCAGGGCCTGCACGGTGTCGTTGACATAAAGCAACTTCTCGTCCGGCGAGAAGCACAGCCCGTTCGGCTGATCGAACAGATTGCGCTCGACCACGAGCTTCGGCTCGCCGCCCGGCACCACGCGGTAGACGCCCTGGAAACCGAGCTGGCGCGGCCGCTCGACGCCGTAGACCGGCATGCGGCCATACCAGGGATCGGAAAAATAGATCGCGCCGGACGAATGCACGCAGACGTCGTTGGGGCTATTGAGCTCCTGGCCCTGGAAATGCGAGGCCAGCACCTCGCGTCGTCCGTCCGGCCGCTCGCGCACCAGCGACGAGGTCGCATGCTCGCAGACGACGAGGTTGAGCTCGGCGTCGTAGGTCATGCCGTTGCATTTGTTCGACGGGCGCTTGACCTCGACGACGCCGCGCCGCGCATCCCAGCGCCGCCGCACGTCGCCCGGCATGTCCGAGAACAGCAGGTAGTGATCGACCGGATGCCAGATCGGCCCCTCCGTGAAGTCGAAGCCGGTGCCGACCTGTGCCACCGGCGCATAGGGATCGATCAGGGTCTCGAACTCGCTTCGCAACGTCACATGCGTCATGGGTCGATCCTCGACAACATCAGGCCGGGAACCAGTTGCGCTCGGGTAGCGACTGGACCATCGGTCCGGGGACCTGATCGTGCAGACGCCCCACGACATTGCCGCCTTCGATCTTGGCGGGACGATCGTGGACCGGGAGCAAATAGCGTGAGGTGCTCAGCAGCTTCTTGATCGCGGCCTTTTCCGCGCGCTTGCTGGTGCCGTGGTTGCCGGTGGTGCGCGGCTCCCAGTCGTTGATCTCATGGAAGGGCGTGACGATCTGATCGTTGAAGTCGTAGATCACGTCGCCGCAGATGGTCGCGATGCCGTCGGCGGTCTCGACGATGACGTTCATCGAACCCTCGGTGTGGGCGTTGGCGGCGTCGCAGTAGACGCCGGGCATCAGCTCGATCGGACCGGTGATCTCGAGGTCGAGGAAGCGCAGCGCGCTCTTGGTGTGCAGGCGGTCGATTAGGTGCTTGATGTCGGGGGCCGGGTATTGCGGGTGCATCAGCCCGGAGACTGAATATTCGAGCTCCTTGCGGTTGAGCACGACAGTCGTGTTCATCGGAAACAGATCGTCCTTGCCGGCATGGTCGATGTGCAAATGCGTGTGGCAGACGAAGCGGACGTCGCCCATGCGCACGCCGTGGCGCGCGAGCTGGTTCTCGATCATGTTCTCATGGTACTGGAGCCCCCGCATGCCCAGGGTCTCCATGATCTGGTTGGAGCGATAGCCGGTGTCGACCACGACAGGATATTTGCCGCCGAGGATCAAAAAGCCGAGCGTGAGGACGCGGCGGGTGCGGCCGCAGTCGCGGCCGAGCACCAGGAAGCTCGATTCCAGCTCGATATCGCCGTAGTCCAGGATCTTGATCTCCAGCGCCATTCGTTTCCCTCCTGTCTCGTTTCTTGTCCGTCAAAGCCGATAGACGCGCGTCGCCGTCGTCCTGAAGATCGCATCCTGCTGCTCCGCACTGAACGGGGCGGCTGCGGCGCGAAAGGCTGCGACGAGCTCGCGGTAACTGGTCCACAATTTCTCGATCGGAAAATTGGAGCCGAACAGGCAGCGTTCGGCGCCGAAGATCGCGACGGTATCGGTGAGCACGGCCGCAATGTGCGCGGGATCGTTGCGATGGATGAAGGTGCCGAGCCCGGACAGCTTGGAGACCACATTCGGGCAGGCCGCGAGCCGGGCCATCCCGGCGCGCCAGGCTGCGCGCCCTGCCGGCGACGGGTCTTCGAGCATGCCGGCATGTTGAAGGATGAACGTCACGTCGGGGCAGGAGTCAGCGAGCTGTGCCGCGTCTGGCATCTGCGGCGTGAAGACCTGGAGGTCGAAGCTCCAGCCGTAATCGGCCAGATGCGCGACGTTACGGCGGATCACCGGATCGGCGCAGAGGTCCGGTCGCGCGGCGAAGCGATAGAGCGGGTTCTCGTGCCAGTGCAGCTGCATGCGCACGCCGCGCAGCAACGGGTACCGCTTCAGGCGAGCGAGTTGCGGGCGCACGTCGTCCACGGCAAAATCGGCGTAGGCGACGATGGCATGCGGCCAGCCGTGCTCGTCCGCCGTCCGCTGCACCCAAGCGGCCTCGTCCTCGAAACGGTCGTTGGCCCAGTTGGTCTGCACATAGACGGAGCGACTTACACCGCAGTCCTTGAGATCGCCGAGATATTCCTCGATTGGATAATCGCGCCGGATCGGCTCGTATGGGCCGAAGATGCGTGGCTGCATCGGGCCGGTCAGCCAGGGCAGATCGGCCTGCCGCCAGATGTGGTGATGGCCGTCGACGATATCGTTCACGCAGCTCTCCTTCCCAGTGCCAGGACGTGGGCGACGATCGATGCGCTCGATCCGCCGTCCACGAGGTCGTCGACGAAGCGTTCGATGGCGACGAGCGCTTCGGTTTGCGGGCGGAACGCAGGGCTCGTTGCCAGCGGCGTCAGCCAGCTCAGGCGCCAGGCCCGCCGCGACAGTTTCGCGACGGCGTCGCGAAGGGTGTCGGGCTCGCCCCGCTCGAGCCCGTCCGACACGATGACGACAGCGGCGCCGCGGGCGTAGCCGCCGAACCGTGGGACGGCGAGGAACGCCTGCAGCGCGTCGCCGATGCGGGTGCCGCCGTCCCAGTCGCTGACGAGATGCGCCGCCGCATTCAGCGCCTGCTCGCGGCGTTTCAGCCGCAGCGCACGGGTGACACGGGTCAGCCGCGTGCCGAAGGTGAAGACCTCGACATTGGGCGCGGCCTGCACCAGCGTATGCGCCAGCTTCATGTTCTCCTCGGTGCGGCTTTTCATCGAGCCGGAGACGTCGATCAGCAGCAAGACCTTGCGCGGGCGCTGCCGTCGCTTCATG
>NZ_JAEMSD010000057.1:0-4231 GCF_016462955.1 Bradyrhizobium sp.
CCCCGTGTTCAGACCGCAGGCGGCAGGGCAATCGCATATGGGAGTGATCTCGCCTGTGGCCATCCTTCGAGACGCCCGCCGTTGGGCGGGCGCTCAGGATGAGGACCGCATGCGTTTCGCTGGTTTCAACGGCACCGGTGCTGCTTAGCCTCAACCTGAGGGACCGCGAAGCGGTCGTCTCGAAGCGCGAGGCGCGTGCTCAGGTATTTCGAAAAACCATATGCGGTTGCCCTGCCGCTTGCGGGGAGAGATGAAGAAAAGATCAATGCGCCTCGTCCCAATTGTTGGCCGCGCGCGCGTCCACATGCAGCGGCACTGACAGCAGCACGGCCGGGAATGGCGCGTCCTGCATTACGCGCTGCACGACCGGGAGCGTCGCCTCGACCTCGGCGTCCGGCACCTCGAAGATCAATTCGTCATGCACCTGCAGGAGCATCTGCGCCGACAGCTTCTTCTCGGCGAGCGCCTCCTCCACGCGCGTCATGGCGCGGCGGATGATGTCGGCGGCGGTGCCTTGGAGCCGGGCGTTGATCGCGGCGCGCTCGTTGAAGGCGCGGACCGAGGCGTTGGAGGCCTTGATATCGGGATAGTGGCACTTGCGGCCGAACAGCGTGGTGACGTAGCCGTGGCTGCGGCAGAAGTCGCGCGTCTCGTCCATATAGGCGCGGATGCCGGGGAATCGCTCGAAATATTTCTTGATGTAGGCCGAGGCTTCCTCGCGCGCGATGCCCAGCTGGTTGGCGAGGCCGAACGCGGAGATGCCGTAGATGATGCCGAAATTGATCGCCTTGGCACGGCGGCGGATTTCGCTCGGCATGCCCTTGATCGGCACGCCGAACATTTCCGATGCGGTCATGGCGTGAATGTCGAGCCCGTCGCGGAACGCCTGCTTCAGCACCGGAATATCGGCGATCTCGGCGAGCAGCCGCAGCTCGATCTGCGAATAGTCGGCCGACACCAGCTTGTGCCCGGGCGTGGCGATGAAGGCGCGGCGGATCTTGCGGCCGTCCTCGGTACGAACAGGGATGTTCTGAAGGTTCGGCTCGTTCGAGGATAGTCGCCCCGTCGTCGTCGCGGCCAGGGCGTAGGTGGTGTGGACGCGATGGGTCTGCGGATTGACATAGGTCGGCAGCGCGTCGGTGTAGGTCGATTTCAGCTTGGAGACCTGCCGCCACTCCAGAATCTTGCGCGGGAAATCGTGGCCCTGCTCGGCGAGGTCGTCGAGCACCTGGGCAGTGGTCGACCATGCGCCGGTCTTGGTCTTGGTGCCGCCGGATAGTCCCATCTTGCCGAACAGGATGTCGCCGATCTGCTTGGGGCTGCCGACATTGACGGGCTCGCCCGCGAGTTCCTGAATCTCCGCCTCGACGCGGGCTGCGGTCTGGGCGAAGTCGCCGGAGAGGCGTGACAGCACCTGACGGTCGATCGAGATGCCGCGCCGCTCCATGCGCGCGAGCACAGAGACCAGCGGCCGTTCCAGCGTCTCGTAGACCGCGGTCATGTGCTCGGCGACCAGGCGCGGCTTCAGCACGCGCCAGACGCGCAAGGCGACGTCGACGGCTTCCGCCGACAGCGGCGCGGCCTTGTCGATCGGCACCTGGTCGAAGGTGATCTTGCCCTTGCCGCTGCCGAGCAGTTCGCCCTCCTTCAGCATGGCATGGCCGAACCAGCGCTCGGACAGCTGCTCCAGCGCATGCGAGCCGCGGCCGGCATCGAGCACGTAGGAGATCAGCAGCGCATCGTCGATGTTGCGCAAGGTGATGCCGTGCTGCGCCAGCATCACGGCCGCGAACTTGACGTCGAAGCCGATCTTGAGAATGCCCGCCGATTCCAGCACTGGCCGCAGCGCTTGCAGCGCCTCGTAATGCTTGACTTGATCGGGCGCGAGGCCTGCATCGAACAGGCCTGCGCCGCCGCTCGATTGCTTGTGCGCCAGCGGCAGGTAGCAGGCATCGTTCGGCGCCAGCGCCAGCGCGATGCCGCACAGGTCTGCCTGCATCGGATCGATCGAATTGGCCTTGATGCCGATCGCGACATGGCCGGTATCGTGGATGCGCGCGATGAAGGCGTTAAGCTCCTTCAGCGACTTGATCGTCTGGTACTTGGCCCGGTCGACCGGTAGCTTGCGTAGCGCCTCTTCCCGCGCGGCGGCAAGCGAGACCGGCGCGCCCTTCAAGCTCGCGGCCTTGTCTTCCTTACCGGCCGATCTGTTGGGCTGGTTCGGCCGGGCTTGCACGGGCGCGTCGGCGCCCGGCGCGGGCACGACGTCCGACGGCGGCAGCGGCGAGAATACGCTGGCGCCGCTGGCATAGCCGGGGTCGGCATCGACGTTGGCAGGATCGATCTGCGCATATTCGGCGACGCGCCGCGTCAGCGTCGTGAATTCCATCGCCTTCAGGAAGGCGATCAGCTTGCGCGCATCGGGCTCGTGCACCGCGAGGTCGTCCAGCGGCACCTCAAGATCGACCTTGTCGTCGAGCAGCACCAATTGCCGCGAAATACGCGCCTTCTCGGCATTCTCGAGCAGCGCCTCGCGGCGCTTCGGTTGCTTGATCTCGCCGGCCCGGAACAGCAGCTGGTCGAGATCGCCATATTCGGTGATCAGCTGCGCCGCAGTCTTGATGCCGATGCCGGGCACGCCGGGCACGTTGTCGGTGGAATCGCCCGCGAGGGCCTGCACCTCGACCACCTTGTTCGGCGGCACGCCGAACTTCTCGATCACTTCGGGGATGCCGATGCGGCGGTCCTTCATGGTGTCGTACATGGTGACGCAGTCGGTGACGAGCTGCATCAAATCCTTGTCGGAGGACACGATGGTGGCGCTGGCGCCGCGCTCGCAGGCCTGCCGCACATAGGTCGCGATGAGATCGTCGGCCTCGAAGCCGACCTGTTCCAGGCAGGGCAGGTCGAAGGCGCGCACGGCTTCTCGGATCAACGCGAATTGCGGGATGAGATCATCCGGCGCCGGCGGCCGGTGCGCCTTGTAGTCGGGATAGATCTTGTTGCGGAAGGTGATTTCCGACTTGTCGAAGATGATGGCCAGATGCGTCGGCCGGTTGTCCTCAGGCATCTCGCGGAGCAGCTTCCACAGCATGTTGCAGAAGCCGAGCACCGCATTGACCTGGAGCCCGTCGGACTTGCGGTTCAGTGGCGGCAACGCGTGATAGGCGCGGAAGATGTAGGAGGAACCGTCGACCAGGAAGACGTGGTCGCCCTTGCCGGCCGCCCGCGCCGCGACCGGTTTGGCAGCAGCTGTCGCGGCGGGCTTGGTATCGGCAGCTTTCGGCGCGGCCTTGGTGTCAGCTTTGGCGGTGGTCTTCTGCGATGTCTTGGGCATGGACCGCAATGTATGAATTTTTGCGGATTTTGACAGCCTTCGGAGGTGGATTTTTGGCTTGATGCTGCCGCTATCCCCACCGTCGTTCCCGCACCCTCCGCTGTCATTCCCCGCGAAAGCGGGGAATCCAGTACGCCGCGGCTTCTCGGTTCAATTGCTGGCGCCTCGGCGTACTGGATCGCCCGGTCACCAAGAGTGCGGCTACTCCGCTGCCTGCAACACCGCTCCCGTTTTCCTCGGTGCGATCCAGAACGCGTCGGGCCGTTCGAACAGGAAGCGGGCGTTGAGGCGTAGCGCGGCCTGCCAGATCGCCAGCGCTCCGAGCACGCCGGCGATGGTGACGAGCAACGACACCGTGCCGATGTCGGGGATGACGCCCGTGCGCAGCAGCAGCGTTCGGGTCGCCGCCATCGGCAGGAAGAAGGCGAGATAGATCACGATCGAATGCTCGCCGCAGAAGCGAAGGAAGTTCAGCCACTGCGCGCGCGCGAGCAGCGCGCCGGTCGCGATGATGGCGCAGGCGCCGGCGAAGCCGAGCACGAGCGAGACGATCGCCCACTCGCTGGCGCCCGACGCGACGAGGCCGGCATTGACCAGTGCCCAGGTCGCGAGCGCTGCAAGCGCGAGTGCCGGATGACTGCGCGCCCGATCCGACAGCGCGAACACGTAAGGCGCGAACAGATAGCCCGAATAGAAATAAACGAAGCGCGCACAGAACTCGTCGATGACGGTCCAGCCGGTCGTGATCCGTGCCGTCTCCAGTGCGGCGGCCACGAGCCAGATCGCGAGCGGCGGAGCTTTGCGTGTCAGTTTCGTGACGACGAAGAAGATCGGCAGCAGATAGATGAACCACAGCGTGCCGAACGGCTCGATGAAAGATTCGAGGTACAGCTA
>NZ_JAEMSD010000057.1:4241-21596 GCF_016462955.1 Bradyrhizobium sp.
ACAGCGCCCCAGCTCGTCTCCGCCGCGAAGGCCGGCGCCTTGAAGCCGAACTGGATTGTCACCCAGACGACATAGAAATAGGCGAAGTGCACCACCTTGCGGTCGAGATAGGTTCGCCAGTCCCGATCGATCACCAGTGACAGGAACAGGCCCGAAATCAGGAAGAAATCCGGCATCCGGAACGGCTTTGCGAAGGCTACGAGCACGTGCATGAATCCGGTCTGCCCAGCGGCAAGCTCGACCCCCAGCACCGAATGCATCATCACGACCATGATGATGCAGATGCCCTTGGCGTAATCGACCCAGTCGACACGCGCGGCAGCTTTGGCGTTAACGCCTCCGCTGACTGGGATTGTGCCTGATGGTGCCATCATGTCTCTTTTCGAGGCGTGTTCCGCCCGTCCTGTGCGGGCGTGGGGCAGTGTGGGGCCTCCACGGTTTCCGACTTCTTTACCGGTTCAAGTCCCGTGCCGCCCTTTTTTCATGCGGACTGTTCCTTCCCCTCGGGAAAATGCTAAACCGCCCCGCGTCGGGGTTTCATTTTCGTTAACCAAATCTAAGACAGGGACTTTTCATGCGTATTGCGATGATCGGCACGGGCTATGTGGGACTGGTGTCCGGCGCCTGCTTTGCGGATTTCGGCCACGACGTCACCTGCGTCGACAAGGACGAGAAAAAGATCGCAGCGCTCCACCGCGGCGAGATTCCGATCTACGAGCCCGGCCTCGACGAGCTGGTTGCGAACAATGTCAGGGCCAAGCGGCTGGACTTCACGACTGATCTGAAGAAGCCGGTCGCCGATGCCGATGCCGTTTTCATCGCGGTCGGCACGCCTTCGCGCCGCGGCGACGGGCATGCCGATCTCTCCTACGTCTACGCCGCTGCGAAGGAGATCGCGCAGTCGCTGCAGGGTTTCACCGTGGTGGTGACGAAGTCGACCGTTCCGGTCGGCACCGGTGACGAGGTCGAGCGCATCATCCGCGAAACCAATCCCAGCGCCGACGTCGTGGTTGCCTCCAACCCCGAATTCCTGCGCGAAGGCGCGGCCATCCGCGACTTCAAGTTCCCTGATCGCATCGTGGTCGGTACTTCCGACGAGCGCGGTCGCAAGGTGATGAGCGACCTCTATCGCCCGCTGTCGCTGAACCAGGCGCCGCTGATGTTCACGGCGCGCCGCACCGCCGAGATGATCAAGTACGCCGCCAACGCGTTCCTCGCGACCAAGATCACCTTCATCAACGAGATCGCCGATCTCTCCGAGAAGGCCGGCGCCAATGTTCAGGAGGTCGCGCGCGGCATCGGCCTCGACAACCGCATCGGCACCAAGTTCCTGCATGCCGGTCCCGGCTTCGGCGGCTCCTGCTTCCCGAAGGACACCAAGGCGCTGATCAAGATCGCGCAGGACTACGACGTCTCCTTGCGCATCGTCGAATCCGTGCTCGCGGTCAACGAGAACCGCAAGCGCGCGATGGCGCGCAAGGTGAGCCAGGCGCTCGGCGGCAATCTGCGAGGCAAGACCGTCGCGGTGCTCGGCCTCACCTTCAAGCCCGACACCGACGACATGCGCGATGCGCCGTCGATCCCGCTGGTCACAGGCCTGATCGACATGGGCGCGAAGGTGAAGGCGTTCGACCCCGTCGGCATGGAGCAGGCCAAGGGCGAGCTGCCTGACATCACCTATTGCGAAGACGCCTATGCCTGCGCGCAGGGCGCCGATGCGCTGGTCATCGTCACCGAATGGGTCCAGTTCCGCGCGCTGGATCTCGACCGGCTGAAGGCGACCATGACGCAGCCGGTCGTCGTCGACTTGCGAAACATCTACCGCCCCGAGGACATGGAAGCCGCGGGCTTCACCTATGAGAGCGTCGGTCGGCCGCCGGTGCAGGGCTGATCGTTCCCAGCTCCACATAAATTCGTCATGGCCGGGCTTGTCCCGGCCATCCACGTCTGTTTTCTGGTCGATGACGTGGATGCCCGGGACAAGCCCGGGCATGACGAGTGGATAGATCTTGCCCCGCAGCTTCGATACGCCCCTCCCGATCGATGCCGTGCTCGACGATCTCTTGCGCACGCTGGAGGCCAGCAATGCCGCCGTTCTGGTGGCACCGCCCGGCGCCGGCAAGACCACGCGCGTGCCGCTGGCGCTGCTGGACGCGTCCTGGGCCAAGGGCAAGAAGATCATCGTGCTGGAGCCGCGCCGCATCGCTGCGCGTGCCAGCGCCGACCGCATGGCGAAATCCTTGGGTGAGCGCACCGGCGACACCGTCGGCTATCGCGTCCGCTTCGGCTCCAGGATCTCGCGCGCCACACGCATCGAGGTGGTGACCGAAGGCATCTTCACGCGGCAGGTCCTCGACGATCCCGAACTGTCGGGTGTTGCAGCCGTCCTGTTCGACGAGTTCCACGAGCGCTCGCTCGATGCCGACATGGGCCTCGCGCTGGCGCGCGATGCGCAAACTGGTCTGCGCGAGGACCTGCGCATCCTCGTGATGTCGGCGACGCTCGATGGCGCGCGCGTGGCGAGGCTGCTCGGCGATGCGCCCGTCGTCGAGAGCGAGGGCCGCGCCTTTCCGGTCGAGACGCGCTATCTAGGCCGCAAGGCGGATGCGCCGATCGAGCGGCAGATGGCGGATGCGATCGCTTCTGCACTGCGCGCCGACAGCGGCTCGGTGCTCGCCTTCCTGCCGGGTGCCGCCGAAATCCGGCGCACCCAGAACTTCCTCGGCGAGCGCGTGCAGGACGCCTCCGTCGAGATCGTGCCGCTGTTCGGCGCGCTCGATGCCGCCGTGCAGGACCGTGCCATTGCGCCGGCGCCGAAGGGCTCGCGAAAAGTGGTGCTGGCGACCTCGATCGCCGAGACCTCGCTCACCATCGAGGGCGTGCGCATCGTGGTCGATTCCGGCCTTGCCCGCGTGCCGCGCTACGAGCCCGATATCGGGCTGACGCGGCTCGAAACCGTGCGCGCCTCGCGCGCGGCGGTGGACCAGCGCCGCGGCCGCGCGGGCCGCACCGAGCCGGGCGTGTGCTACCGGCTCTGGGACGAGCCGCAGACGGCCTCGCTCGCGCCCTATACCCAGCCTGAAATCCTCAGCGCCGACCTGTCGTCGCTGGTGCTCGATCTCGCCCAATGGGGCGTCGCCGATCCTTCCGCACTGTCGTTCCTCGATCCGCCGCCGCAGCCGGCCTGGAAGGAAGCAAAGAGCCTGCTGACCGAGCTCAACGCGCTCGACGGCGACGGCCGCATCACCGCAGAAGGCAAGAGCCTGCGTGCCCTGGCGCTGCCGCCGCGACTGGCGCGCATGATCGTGGATTCGCATCGCGCGGGTGAAGGCGAGGCTGCCGCCGAGATCGCCGCCATCATCACCGAGCGCGGCCTCGGCGGCGACAGCGTCGATCTCGAGCATCGGCGCGACCAGTTTCGTCGTGATCGCTCGCCGCGCGCGGCCAGCGCGCGCGATCTCGCGCGGCGCTGGGCCTCGCAGGTGGCGGCCTCGGAGCAGCCCGGGCCGCCGGAGGATCTCTCGACCGGCCTCATGCTCGCTTATGCCTTTCCTGACCGGGTCGCGCGCAACCGGGGCAATGGCAGCTTCGTGCTGGCGAACGGCCGTGGCGCGTCCGTTGAGCAGACCTCCTCGCTCGCCCGCGCGCCCTATATTGCGATCGGCGAGATGACCGGCACCGCGGCGAGCGGACGCGTCCTGCTCGCGGCGCAAATCACGCAGGACGAGATCGAAAGCCATTTCGCCGAGCATATCGAGACCGCCGACGAGATCTCGTTCGACCGCGGCGCAATGGCGCTGCGGGCGCGGCGCAAGCGCGTGCTGCACGCGATCACGCTGTCCGAAGCGACCCTCGCCGTGTCGCCATCCGAGGACACCGCGCGCATCCTTGCGGATGGCTTGATCGCGGCGGGACTTGATCGGCTGCCCTGGTCGAAGGCCGCCAAGCAGTGGCGCGACCGTGTCATGTTCCTGCGCAAGGCCGAGGGCGACAGCTGGCCGGATCTGTCCGATGCCGGACTGATCGCGCGGCGCGACGACTGGCTGGTGCCCGCGCTCTACGACAAGACCGCACTGAAGGACATCTCGGCCGGCGATCTCTCCGACGCGCTGATGGCGCTGTTGCCGTGGGAGATGCGCGCGCGGCTCGACCGCGAGGCGCCGACGCATTTCGAGGCGCCTACGGGAAGCGTGCTGGCGATCGACTACGAGGCCGAGCAGGGGCCGACCATCGCGGTGCGGCTGCAGGAATTGTTCGGCCTCAACACCCATCCCTCGATCGCCGCGGGCAAGGTGCCTCTGGTGCTGGAATTGCTGTCGCCGGCGCAGCGTCCGGTGCAGGTGACGCGCGACCTTCCCGGCTTCTGGCGCGGCAGCTACGCCGCCGTGCGCTCCGACCTGCGCGGCCGCTATCCGCGCCATCCCTGGCCCGACGATCCCGCCATCGCATTGCCGACGAGGCGGGCGAAGCCGCGCGGAACGTGAGAACACGGGCGGCCCGTTAACCATCCGCTCATCCTTTTCGTCAAAATGACATCGGCTCCGGCCTGGCTCCGCTCGCGGACGGGCGTGGCGCGTGGTGAAATCGGGCTTTCGGCCCGGATGTGGTGTGATGCGTAACATAATGATCTTAGCGGCCATCATGATCGGCCTCGGCACCTTCATGGCGCAGATGGCGGACAAGATGAGCTCTGCTTCGGCAACCTCGGCGCCTCGCACCACTGTCGCGGTCGCGACCCCTGCACCGGCGGGTGGCCGCAGCCTCAGCATCCCGCGCGACGGCCGCGGTCATTTTCAGACCGAGGGGCGGATCGACGGCCAGCGCATGGGCTTCATGGTCGATACCGGCGCGTCCGTGGTCGCGCTGAACGAGACCTCGGCCGCGCGATTCGGGCTCCGTCCGTCGCGCAGCGAGTACAATGCGACCGTCACGACCGCCAACGGCACCATCAAGGCCGCGCGCACCCGCATCGCCATGTTGGAGGTCGGCGGCCTCATCGTGCGCGACGTCGATGCCATGGTGCTGCCGGATGCGGCGCTCTCGGAGAACCTCCTCGGCCTCTCCTTCCTGTCCCGCCTGAAGCGTTTCGAGTATTCCAACGGCCAGATGGTGCTGGAGCAATAGGCCGCTCTCATCGGCCCGCACGACCGTCAGATCAGGAAGATATCTTTGCCCTGACCGCCCCCACGGTAACGTTTCTTCGTTACCAAACTGCCGCAATTATCGGCCATAAGCCTTCATTCCCGCCTTCCGCTGCGGCCCGGCATTCGCTAAGGCTGCATCAATTCCCGCTCTTTTGACGAGACCGTTTCCATGTTCCCGAAGCCGAAATCCGTCTTGTTGCCCAACACTTACGCCTTCGAATCCGAGCCGATGGTGAAGCCGACGGGCTTTCGCGAGTACGACGCGCGCTGGTTGTTCCAGAAGGAAATCAACCTGATGGGTGTGCAGGCGCTCGGCATGGGGCTGGGCGCGCTGATCGCCGAGCTCGGCGTCAAGCAGGAGATCGTCACCGGCCACGATTTCCGCGGCTATTCGGCCTCGATCAAGTATGCGCTGATCTCCGGCCTGATGGCGGCGGGCTGCAAGGTGCACGACATCGGCCTCGCGGTGACGCCGATGGCGTATTTCGCGCAGTTCGATCTCGACGTGCCCGCTGTTGCCATGGTCACGGCCTCGCACAACGACAATGGCTGGACCGGCGTGAAGATGGGCGCCAACCGTCCGCTCACCTTCGGTCCGGACGAGATGACGCGGCTGAAGGAGATCGTCCTGAACGCCGAGTTCAAGAACAAGGAAGGCGGCTCCTATCAATTCCACGAGAATTATCCGGCGCGCTACATCGCCGACCTCACATCCCGTCCGAAACTGACGCGCAAGCTCAAGGTCGTCGCGGCCTGCGGCAACGGCACCGCCGGCGCGTTCGCCCCGCAGGTGCTGGAGGCGATCGGCTGCGAGGTGATCCCGCTCGACACCGAGCTCGACCACACCTTCCCGAAATACAATCCGAACCCCGAGGACATGGAGATGCTGCACGCGATCCGCGATGCGGTGCTGCATCACAAGGCCGATGTCGGCCTCGGCTTCGACGGCGACGGCGACCGCTGCGGCGTCGTCGACAACACCGGCGAGGAAATCTTTGCCGACAAGGTCGGCGTGATGCTGGCGCGCGACATGTCGGCGATCCACAAGGACGCGCAGTTCATCGTCGACGTGAAATCGACCGGCCTGTTCATCACCGATCCCGTGCTGCAGAAGCAGGGCGCCAAGACCGCCTATTGGAAGACCGGCCATTCCTACATGAAGCGCCGCACCAACGAGACCGGCGCGCTCGCCGGCTTCGAGAAGTCGGGCCACTTTTTCTTCAACAAGCCCTATGGCCGCGGCTATGACGACGGCCTGGTTTCGGCAATCGCGATCTGCGACATGCTCGACCGTGCGCCCGGCAAGTCGATGGCCGACCTGAAGAATGCGCTGCCGAAAACCTGGTCGTCGCCGACCATGTCACCGCACTGCGCCGACGAGACCAAATACGGCGTCATCGACCAGGTGGTGAAGCACTTCGAAAGCCTGCAGGCCAAAGGCGCGAAGATCGGGGGCCAGGCGATCCGAGATCTCGTCACCGTTAACGGCGTGCGTGTCACGGTCGAGGATGGCAGCTGGGGCTTGGTGCGCGCCTCCTCCAACAAGCCCGAGCTCGTCGTCGTGGTCGAGAGCCCGGTCTCCGAGCAGCGCATGCACGACATGTTCGAGATGGTGAACAGCGTGCTGCGCACGCATCCCGAAGTCGGCGAGTACAATCAGAAGATCTGAGCGCTAAAGCGCGATGAGATTTGGATGAATCGTCATCGCGCTTTAGGTTGTTGTTTGCGCATGATCTTTCCGGAAAACCGCTTCGCACTTTTCCGGATCATGCTCTAACGCGCTCAGCCTCCGGGTGGGCCGAACAGGGTGCGGAGCTTCGCGCCCGCTCCCCGTGCCTTCCAGGCGTCGCCCAGCATCGGGATCCATTCGCCGAGCGCAATCCGGATCGGGTTGAAGGATTGCACGCCGCCGACGAGGCCGAACCGGAGCGGCTGGTCGGAGGGATGTTCGGCAAAGGTCCCGAACAGGCGGTCGAACACGATCAGGATGCCGCCGTAGTTCTTGTCGAGGCACGTCTCGTTGCAGGCATGGTGCACGCGATGGTGGCTCGGCGTGTTGAGCACCCATTCCAGGACACCGAGCTTCGGCCCGAACTGGCTGTGGATGAAGAATTGATAGAGCAGGTTGATCCCGAGCATTGCCACGATCGCGATCGGATGAAATCCGATCAGCGCAAGCGGCAGGAAGAACAGGAAATTGCCCGAGATGTTGCCGGTCCAACCGAGCCGGATCGCCGCAGTCAAGTTCAGCCGCGTCGTCGAGTGATGCACCGCATGTGTCGCCCACATCCAGCGAATGCGATGCGAGCCCCGATGCTGCCAATAATACAGGAACTCGCTGCCCAGGAATAATCCCGCGAGCGCAGGCGGGGCGGTCTGCGTGAAGTCGAACAGCCGGTGCTCGTACAGGAACGCGAACGGCACGGCGACGAGGCCGGCCTCGATGGCGCGGAGCAGGCTCTGTCCCAGCGCAACGCCGAGCGAGGCGGCGCTTTCGCGCCAGTCGTGGGTGTCGCGATGCGCAAGCCGTCCGATGCCGTATTCGAGCAGCATGAGGCCGAGCGCGGTTGCGAGGATCAGTTGCCTGAGCATCGGGTCGAGCAGGAGTGAAGCGTAGCCCACGTCATTCTCCTATTTCGGCACCGCGCCGGCACTGACGGCATTGTCCCGCAGCGCCTGCGCCCGCGGCAGGGCTTGCGCACAGGACGAGGAGAGCTGGCCGGCATGGGATTGCAGGCAGGCGATGATGCGCCCGCCACCGGGTGCAATGCTGCTGCACAGGCGGTCGAGGTCGGCGCGACACGCCTGCATGATGGCCCTTGCTTCGCTGCGCATCTGCGGCGTGATCTGCGTCTGCAATTGCGTCTGGGCGAGCACGGGGGTCGAGGTTGCAAGGCCGAGGACGACGATGGTTGCGGCTTGCGGCAGAGAACGGAAAATCGAGGGCACGGCGCGGATCCTTTCTGATTGGATGAGGTCGGCCGTCGCCGCGCGGGGCTGACGCGGCGACGGCTGCGTTGCGTCAGCGCGAAACCGTGCCGGTGCGGGTGTAGGTGTTGCCGGCGGGACCGGTGCGCGTCACGTTGCGCGTGCAGCTGCCGTTGGCGCAGCTTCCCGTCGCGGTGACGTGCGAGGTGCCGCGCGGCCCGGTCGCCGTCCCCGTCCGCGTCCAGGCAATGGCGTCGGCCGCCGCAGCAACCGACAGGGCGCCGATGACGAGGGAGGTGAGGAAAGGCTTGGTCATGGTCGTCGTCTCCTTGTTGGGGGCTGCCGTGAGCGGGAGCCGTGGGGAGGAGACTGGGGCTGTCGCATGTGCGCCGCATCGCCGAAACGAAACGATTGTTGGGGCTTTGTCGGCCCCGTGTAACACCATGTAACAACGGTGCCGCAGCCCTTGCGCGGCAGGCGCGGTTGTCCAAAATGCGGGCGATGAACGCGCATTCGGCCACGATCCTCATGGTGGAGGACGATCCCGAGATCAGCCGCCTCGTTGCCGATTTCATGCGGCGAGAGGGGTTCGAGATCGCCTGTGTCGCCGACGGCAAGGCCATGGATTCGATTCTCCAGCGCCTGCGGCCCGATCTCGTCATCCTCGATCTGATGCTGCCGGGCGAGGACGGGCTGTCGATCTGCCGCCGCCTGCGCGCCGACGATTCCCTGCCGATCCTGATGCTGACCGCCAAAAGCGACGAGATCGATCGCGTCGTCGGCCTCGAGATGGGCGCGGACGATTATCTGACGAAGCCGTTCGGGCCGCGCGAGCTCCTGGCGCGGGTTCGCGCCATCCTGCGCAGGGCCAACGGAGCTCCGGCCAAGCCGCTGGTCCGGCGTTATGCCTTCGACCGTTTCGTGATCGATCTCGACGCGCGCAGTGTCGAGACGACCGAGGACGAGGCGCCTGAGCTGCAATTGACCAGCGCCGAGTTCGATCTGCTCGGCTGCTTCGTGCAGCGGCCGCGAAGGGTGCTCACGCGCGACCAGATCCTCGACTGGACCCGCGGCCGCTCGGCGGAGCCGTTCGACCGCACGGTCGACATGCTGATCTCGCGGCTGCGCCGCAAGCTCGACGGTGCAAGTCCCGGCTCCAACCTGATCACGACGGTGCGCAACGGCGGCTATCTGTTCACCGCGACCGTCAAGCAGGTGTCGTGATGCTGCGCGTGACGCTTGCCGCGCGGCTCGCCCTGATCGGACTGGTGGGGATTACCCTGGTGACCACCGTGGTCGTCGCGATCTTCTACCGGACGACCCTCCGCGAGAATGAGCTGACCCGGCCTTCGCCCGCGCGTCTCGATGCGCTGGCCGCGCTCCTGGAGCGAACGGATGCGGGTTCGCGGCAGGCCGTGCTCGACGCGGTGTCTTCGCCGCAGTTCACCGTGCGGATCGTGCCGTCGGGCACGCCGGTCGGCGGCGAGACGCCGCCGGATCAGCAGGAACTGCGCGAGACCTATGCGGCGGGCCTCGCGGGCCGCCCCGTCGAGATCGTGCCGCCGTCGGATCATCGGGGCAGCCGGCTGTTTCCCCGCCTCGCGCGGCTGATGGCCAACGCGATCGAATTCCGCATCGGCCTGCGCAGCGGCGATCTGCTGGTCATCGACGCCTATACCCGCCTGCCGGTGACCCAGTTCGGGCTGCCCGTGGGTTTCGGCGCAGGCCTGTTCGGCTCGATCGTGGCCCTGCTGGCGCTGCTGGTCATGCAGCGCGAGACGCGGCCGCTGGCGCGGCTCGCCGCCGCCGTCGATCGTGTCGATCTGTCGGCCGATCCGCCGCCGCTGCCGGATGCGCGTCGCAGTGCGCCGGAGATCCGCGCCGTCATCGCTGCGTTCAACCGCTTGCAGGGGAGGCTTGCCGAAATGCTGCGTGCGCGCATGACGCTGGTTGGCGGCATCGCCCACGACGTCCGGACTTTTGCGACACGGTTGCGGCTGCGCGTCGAGCACATTCCCGACGACGCCGAGCGGCAGCGGGCGGTCGCCGACATCGACGACATGATCCGCCTGCTCGATGACGCGCTGCTGTCGACGCGGGCGGGTGCCGGCGGACTGTCACAGGAGATGGTCGAACTCGCCGCGCTGGTGGCCGCTGAGGTGAACGACCGGCATGCCCAGGGAGCGGCGGTCGATCTGGTCACGGACGAGCGAGCGCGCGACGTCGTCGTGCTCGGCGACCAACTCGCTTTGAGGCGGGTCTTCGCCAACATCATCGACAACGCGCTCGCCTATGGCCATGCCGCGCATGTGCGCACGGCCCTCAAGGACGGTGCCGTCGTGGTGTCGATCGGCGACGAGGGTCCCGGAATTCCCGCCGATCAGCGTCAGACCGTGCTCGAGCCGTTCCACCGGCTGGAGAAGTCGCGCAATCGCGCAACCGGCGGCGCCGGTCTTGGTCTCGCCGTTGTTCGCAGCCTGGTCGAGGCCCATGGCGGGACGATCGCGATCGACGCGGCGCCGGGCGGCGGCACGCGCGTCAGCGTCACCCTTCCGGTGTTTCAGCCGGCTTGAAGCGTTTTCGGTCGAGGGGGGTAATCGGCGTCAGGCCGTCACCACTGCGGGAATCGGCAACGCGGTAACGGACTTGATCTTCTCCATCGCGAAGCGCGAGGTGACGTTCTTTAGCGGCACCGCGCTGATCAGCTTCTTGTAGAACACGTCATAGGCCTGCATGTCCGCGACCACGACGCGCAGCATGTAGTCGACGTCGCCTGCCATGCGATAGAACTCCATTACCTCCGGCATGGCGCTGACGGCTTCGGCGAACTTCTTCAGCCAGGAATCGGAATGGTCGGAGCTCTCGACCGACACGAACACGGAGATGCCGAGCCCGATCTTGTTCTGGTCGACGAGGGCGACGCGCTTGATGATCACGCCGTCGGCCTCCAGCCGCTGGATACGCTTCCAGCAGGGGGTCGAGGACAGGCCGACGCGGTCGCCGATCTCGGCCACCGAGAGAGAGGCATCCTCCTGAAGGACCATCAGGATCTTACGGTCGATGGCGTCGAGGCGGCGGCTGGTCTCGGGGAGCTGGACGGCGGCATCAGTCATCTGAAGAACTTTGTTCCATTTCCGGGGTCAATTTCCGTCATATAGAGAAAATCATTCCACCGCAAGCCCAGAATCCCGGCGCGGCGGTGGAATAGCTCTACCGGCGGCCCCGCAAAAACTCTTCAACGTCAAGGCGTTGCGGGGCGGCAAAGCCGCCGCCATGGCGGGTGCATTTCAGCGCTGCGGCGGCCGCGGCGAATCGCATCGCCTCCCCCACCCCCTTGCCCTCGGCGAGGCCGAGCGCGAATGCGCCATGGAAGACGTCGCCGGCGCCGAGCGTATCGACCGCCTGGACCGGGAACGCCGGCACCTCCTCCAGCGCGCCCGCCTGGTTCAGCCAGATCGTGCCGCGCGGGCCCCGGGTGGCCGCGAGGACGGCCGGAGTCAACTCCGCCAGGCGCTTCAAGGCCGCGCCGTCGTCAGCGATGCCAGCGGTCTCCTGCAGCTGCGCGCTGGCGAAAAGCAGATGCGAGGCGGCCGTGAGCAGGCCGTCCTGCAGCGCCATGGCGCGGTCGACGCCGACGATGACGGGAATGCCGCGCCGGCGGGCCTCGGCGCAAAGCGAGGTCGCGAACCCCGCGCAGCGGCTTTCGACGAGCACCGCCTGGCAATCGGCGAGCAATGCACCGGCCTCGGGCAGCATCACGGTCCACAGCGCGGGATCGCGATAGATGGTGAGCGTCCGCTCGCCGGAGGGCTCGATCATGATCGCCGAGACCGGCGTGCTCAGGCCAGGCATGCGCACGATGTGCGTGGTGTCGATGCCCTCCTGCGCCATCTGCGCCAGAATGAAAGCGCTCGACGTCTCACGCGCATCGCCCATGGGACCTGCGAACGCGATGCGGCCGCCAAGTCGCCCCATCGCGATGGCGGCGTTCAGCGCGTTGCCGCCGCAAACCTCGGCGAGATGGCTGGCGTTCGCCTTGCTGCCACGTTCGGGCAGTGCCTCGACCCGCAGGATTACGTCGCGCACCGGCATGCCGATGCAAAGGATGCGCGGCGCGGTGCCGGCCATCGTCGTTCGACTCAACTGCTCTTGTCGTGCACCCAGCGGCCGAGCAGATGATGAGCGATGGCGAACGGATGCGGCCCGGCAAGCCCGTCCGGATGCGTCCGCGTCAGCATCTTGGCCGCCTCATCGCGCGTGAACCAGCGCGCGTCTTCCAGCTCCATGCGATCGACGATGATGTCGTCGTTCAGCGCTCGCGCGCTGCAGCCGATCATCAGCGACGACGGATAGGGCCAGGGCTGGGTCATGTAATACTGCACGTCGGTGCAACGAATGCCGGACTCTTCGAAGATCTCGCGGCGTACCGCGTCCTCGATGGTCTCGGCCGCCTCGACGAAGCCGGCGAGGCAGGAATACATCCCTGCCGGAAACTGCTTCTGCCGGCCAAGCAGGCATTTGTCGCCGGACGCCACCAGCATGATCACGACGGGGTCGGTGCGCGGAAAATGCTCGGCCTTGCAAGCCGGGCAGTCGCGCTTCCAGCCGCCTTCCTTCATCGCGCTGCGCGCACCGCAATTGGCGCAATAGCCGTGGCGCTGATGCCAGCTCACCATCGACTTCGCCATCGCGACCGCCGAAAGCTCCTCGGGCGGGATCGCGCCCTGCATCGCCATGCCGCGCAGCTCGGTTGTGGTGTAGTCCTCGCGCCCCACCAGCTTCTCGGCCGCCGCCTGCGACATCCCCATGCCGAACACGGCCGCGCCATCGCGCAGGCCCAGAAAGATCGTGCCTGGATTTGCGCCGCATTTCAGCGCCTCGTCGATCCCGAGCAGCGCGCGCACCTTGTCGCCCTCGCGCTTCACCAGCAGCGAGTCGCGATGGACGACGT
This sequence comes from Bradyrhizobium sp., assembly GCF_016462955.1. Lineage (GTDB taxonomy): Bacteria > Pseudomonadota > Alphaproteobacteria > Rhizobiales > Xanthobacteraceae > Bradyrhizobium. The sequence continues at coordinate 17,265 of NZ_JAEMSD010000057.1, forward strand.
AAGCGCGCGATGACGGCTTCTGCTCCAGCGCGAACAGCTTCTCGTCGTCGCGGCGCAGATGCGCGGCGCGGTCGAGAATGTTGGTGACGAAGGCCGGCTGCCCCAGCGGAAACGCATCGAATGCTGACATTTCTCGTTCTTTCAACCTAACCAGATCTTGCGGCGAAGCGCGCTGATGAAATTCTGCACTTCAGTGGCGTCGTGCGCCAGCGGCTGCATCACGCCCCACACCGGCCGCGGCCAGGCCGCGTCGCTGGTTCGGCGTGCGATGATGTGGACGTGCAGCTGCGGCACGAGGTTGCCGAGAGCTGCGACGTTGAGCTTGTCGCATTTGGTGATCTCTTTCAGCGCGCGCGAAACGCGGGAGATCTCGGTCATCAGCTGCGCCTGCTGCACCTCGTCGAGATCGATGATCTCGACCGCATCGGGTCGTCGCGGCACCAGCAGCAGCCAGGGGTAATGGGCGTCCTTGATGACCAGCACCTTCGACAGCGGCAGATCGCCAATGTCGATCGTGTCCTCTTTCAGGCGGGAGTGCAGCGACCAGGCGGGTTCGGGCATATGCGTTTCCGGACGGCCCGATGGGAGCGGGCTTTGTTTGGAGCGACCATACGATAGGGCGTTAGCAAGGGGAAGGTTGCCAACTGCATACACGCTCGTCGTCCCGGACAAGCGCCCAGGCTCGCGCTTTGCGCGCCCCGGGACGACGACAGAGCTTGTGGTCGTGGCGGTGCCCTTACGCCTCCGCCAGCACTCTTGCGTTGGCGCGGACCGAGGCTTCGCTGACGCGGATGCCGAGGCCCGGGCCGTCAGGCACGACCACGTGGCCTGCGTGGTTGGCGACGCGTTCTTCCAGCACGTCCTCGGTGAGCACGTGATGTGGCATGTAGAATTCGCAGCCGAGCGAGATGCCCGGTGTTGCCGCGATCAGCTGGGTGCCGGCGGCCAGCCCGATGCCGCCCTCCCACAGTGTGCCGCCATAGCCAGGCAGGCCGGCAATATCGGCAATCGCCATGATCGCCTGGGCCTCGAACAGGCCGCCGGCCTTCATCAGCTTGATCGAGACCGCGTCGGCGGCCTCGCGGCGCACCACCTCCATCATGTCGCGGCGGTCGAAGCAGCTCTCGTCCGCGAGCACCGGCGTCTCCAGCGCCGCGGTGAGCTGCGCCATCACATCGAGATATTTGCGCGGCACCGGCTGCTCGATGAAGGTCGGCGCGAACTCTTCGACGTCGCGCAGCATCTTGATGGCGCCAAAGGGCGCCAGCGCCTGGTTGTAGTCGACGCGCAGATCGACCTTGTCGTCGAATTCCTTCCGGATCGCCGCGAGGTGGTCGAGATCCTCGCGATGCGGTTTCACGCCGGTCTTGACCTTGTAGATAACGTTGCCATCCGGAACCATCTTGCGCATGCGCTCGAGATCGGCGGCGAAATCGGGATCGGCGATCGAGAAGGAAAGGGGGATGGTGTCGCGCACGCGGCCGCCCAGGAGGTCGGCGACGGAGAGGCCCGACGATTTGCCGACGATGTCGAGCAGCGCCATCTCGATCGCGACTTTGGCCTCGGCATGGCCGACCAGCGCGCGGTCGAGCTCGGCCATCAGCGCGCGAATACGCCGCACCGGCTTGCCGAGCACGATCGGCCTTAAGTAGATATCGAGCGCCGAAAAGGCTGCTTCCGGCGTTCCCGTAAAGACCTCCCACGGCGCCGCTTCGCCCCAGCCGACCACGCCGTCGCTTGACGTGAGCTCGATCAGCACGCGCTTCACGGTGCCCTTGACGTTGCCGACGCCTTGCAGGCGCGCCATCCTGATCGGGCTTTCGATCAGGAACAGCCTGAGACGTTCGACGGTTGCTTCGGTCATGTCAGGCCTCCATTGACGTGCCAGACCTGGCCGGTGACGTACGACGCCTTCGGTGACGCCAGGAAGGCGATGATTTCTGCGACTTCCTCGGGACGGCCGCGGCGGGCCATCGGAATCAAGGCCTCGGTGGCGGCGATCTGCTCCGGCGAGAGGCGGCTCTCGCCCGGTCTGTCCTTGACGATCAGGCCCGGCGACACCGCATTGACGGTGATGCCGTCTTTCGCGAGCTCGATCGCGGTGAGGCGTACCAGCGCCTCCAGTGCAGAGCGGCTGGCGGCCGTCGCTGCGAAGGGCGCGAATTCGGGCCGGATCGCGTGCGCGACGAAGGAAGACACCGCCACGATCCGCGCATCGCGTCCTGCGCGCAGCAGCGGCAGTGCGGCATCGACCAGCCGCGTGAACGCCAGCGCGGATTCATCCATCGCCCTGCGAAACTCATCCGCTGGTGTGCCGATAACGCTGCCGCGGCGGGCATGGCCGCCGACGAGAACCAGCCCGTCGAGCCGGCCAAAGGCAGCCTGTGCCGCAGCGACGGCTGCCCGTGCAGCCGCGTCCTCGGCGAGATCGCCGAGGCACTTTGCGAAGACGGCACCTTTGGCTTCGACTTCGGCGGCGGTGGTGTCGAGGCCTTCCGCGTTCGCGCGCGTGTGGAGCAGCAGAGCGGTGCCGGGTGCGGCGAGCAGCTTTGCGGTGGCACGGCCGATGCCGCTGGCGGCACCGGTGACGAGATAGACGCGGTTGATATCAGGCATCACGTTGTCGCGTTGGCCGGCGGCAGCGCGCCGGTGCGGTGGAAATGGCTGAGGAAGGCACGTGTCGCGCTTTCCTTGGGACTGTCGATCACCTGCCGCGCCGGACCTTCCTCAACCACGATTCCGTCGCGCATGAAGATCAGGCGGTCGGCGACCTCGCGGGCAAAGGCGATCTCGTGGGTCACGATCAACATGGTCATGCCTTCGGATGCCAGCTGCTGGATCACGTTCAGGACTTCGCCGACCAGTTCAGGATCGAGCGCCGAGGTCGCTTCGTCGAACAGCATCACGTCAGGCTCCATGGCGAGCGCTCGCGCGATCGCGACGCGCTGCTTCTGCCCACCGGAGAGCGTCGCAGGGTATTGGTCGGCCTTCTCGGCCAGTCCCACCTTGGCGAGCTGCGCGCGCGCGAGCGTCTCGGCGACCGCCTTGGGCATGCGCCGCACGGTGACCGGTCCTTCCATCACGTTCTGCAGCGCCGTCATGTGCGGGAACAGGTTGAAGTGCTGGAACACCATGCCGGTGGTGGCGCGGAATTTCGCCAGCGCCTTCACATCAGGAAGCTTCGCTCCGTCGCCAAATGCAAAGCTTGTGTCGCCGACGCGGACGCTGCCGCCGTCGGGCACGACCAGCAGATTGATGCAGCGGAGCAGGGTCGACTTGCCGGAACCCGACGGGCCGATCAGCGCGACCACACCGCCCTTGGCGACATCGAGATTGATGTTCTTCAGAACCTCGTTGCTGCCGAAGCTCTTGCGCAAGGACCGGATCTCGATTTTCGGTATCTCGCTCATTCGCCGACCGCCAATCGCTTCTCGCCGCGGCGAACGAGGATGGTGAGCGGAATCAGGATCGCCGCATAGGCGACCGCAACCGCGGTGTAGGTTTCCAGCGGCCGGTAGCTGTCATGGGCCGCGACCTGGCTCTGATAGACCAAGTCCGGCACCGCCAGCACCGAGACCAGCGAGGTGTTCTTGAACTGGATGATCGACTGGTTCATCAGCGCCGGAATCATGCGCTTGATCGCCTGCGGCAGCACGATGCGCCGCATGCTCTGGCTCGGAGTCATGCCGAGCGCGGCGCCGGCTTCCGACTGGCCCTTGTCGATCGAGACGATGCCGCCGCGGATGATCTCCGAATAGAACGAGCCGCCATAAAGCGAAAGCGCCAGCGCGGAAGCCGTGATCGGTGTCATCTCGACACCGGCGAGGATCGGCAGCGCGTAATAGAACCAGATCAGCTGCACCAGGATCGGCGTGCAGCGGAACGCCTCGATGAAGGTGAGCGCGAGCAGGCGCAACGCCTTGAAGCGCGACAGGCTTCCGAAGGCGCCGAGCAGGCCGAACAGCAGCCCGCAAACCACGATGACGATGGTGAAGCCGACGGTAACGCCGAGCCCGTTGAGAAAGAGCCAGCGATAGCTCCAGAGGATGCCGAAGTCCCACTGATACATATTTATTCGGACCTCAGTCGCGAAGTGGCTTGGACAGCTCGAGCCTCGGGCTCGGCGCACCTCTCCCGCTTGCGGGAGAGGTCGGCGCGAAGCGCCGGGTGAGGGCTCTATCCTCTTGGGGAGTCTTTCCAGCGGAAACACCCTCTCCCCCGCCCTCTCCCGCAAGCGGGAGAGGGAGCGGAGCAGAGCGTGCCGACGGAGCTCGACCCAAACTCATCGCACTTTACAACGACACCCCCGGCGGAAGGTCCGCTGCCGGCACG
>NZ_JAEMSD010000449.1 GCF_016462955.1 Bradyrhizobium sp.
CCAGAAGACCGTGGCGCAGCAGATCGCGTCCAGTGATCCGGTATCAGAATACGCCCGTCGTCCCGCGCCGCAGGGCCTCGACATGCATGGCCGCCCGGCGCCTGTTGCGCCGGCGCCACAGGGTGACGACCATCTTGATATCCCGGCGTTCTTGCGGCGGCAGGCAACCTGAGAATTGTTACGATAACGCAGACCGAAAAAGGTCCCGGCGAGAAGCTTGCCGGGACCTTTCCTTTTGTCCCGTGCATGCCCGGATTACGCTGCCAAGCAACTGATTTTAAATCATTAATTACGCATTCGGTGGTTCACTAAAACTGCCGGCAATGGTCCCCAACGTCGGCGCAATTTGGTTAAGCCTTGGCGCGAATACGGCGGGTTTGGGGTAACAATCGGTAAAAAACCGTGAGTTGGCGCTGTTTGGGGCAGCAACTATGGTTTGCCGTGACTTGGGGATACGCAGATTCGCAGAGCGTCGGCGCTGGCCGGCCGGGTGGGTCTCGTATAAGTCGCATTGGGTCGTAGTGGGGCGGGTTCCTAATGAAATTTAGCCGGCAAACAACGCTTCGTGCGCAAGCCTCTGTGGCAGGTGTGGGCGTTCATTCCGGTCTTCCCGTCACTCTCACGCTTGGGCCTGCGCCTATCGACGCAGGTCTTGTGTTTGTCCGGACTGGACTTGAGGGAAGTGACCGCGAGGTCCAGGCGACCGCCGAGCAGGTGATTGCGACCGACTTTGCCACCGTCCTCGGCGATCGCAACGGTCCCTTGGTCTCCACCGCCGAGCACGTCCTTGCTGCACTGCGGGGCATGGGCGTCGACAACGCCACCATCGAGGTCGACGGTCCCGAAGTCCCGATCATGGACGGCAGCGCCGCGGCTTTCATTGCCGCGATCGACCAAGCCGGCATCGTGACCCAATCAGCGCAACGCCGCTTCATCCAGGTGTTGAAGCCGATCTCGGTCAAGATCGGCGACTCCTTCGGCGAGATCAGGCCCCACGCCAATGGGTTCCGCGTCGAGGTCGAGATCGATTTCACCAATCCCGTCATCGGCCAGCAGGCTTACGCCTTCGACCTCAACCCGGAAGGTTTCCGCCGCGAAGTCGGCCGGGCCCGGACGTTCGGTCTGATGAGCGATGTCGCCCGGCTCTGGAGCGCGGGCTATGCCCTCGGCGCCTCCTTCGACAACACCGTCGTGTTCGACGACGAGCGGCTGCTCAACACCGAGGGCCTGCGCTACGCCGATGAATGCGCCCGCCACAAGGTGCTGGACGTGATCGGCGACCTCGCGCTGGCCGGCCTGCCGCTGCTTGGCGTCTATCGCTCGGTGCGCGGCGGCCACAAGCTGAACCATGCCGTCCTGACCGCGCTGCTCGCCGACCGTACCGCCTGGCGGGTGGTGGAGGGCGAGGCCGCCCGCCGCACGACGCGTCCCGTGGGCGAGGTCGGCCGTGGCATCGTCGGCGGCCGCGTCGCCGCGGCGTTCGGGCCGGATGTGTCCTGAAGACACCTGTTGCCCCTCGGCATTCTGGTCGGCGGCTTCTCCCGGGAAACTCCTGGTAACCATGATCGACTAGGATTGCGGCGGTTTCGCCTTAATCCGGGCGAAATGCCTGCCTATCCGGTTGTTAACGATCGTTTTTCGGATCCATCGGCGTGGTCGCATGGCAGGCACCACGGTTACCTTTCGCGCCCATGACCGGGTCATGGGCTGGCGGACACCGATCACAGGGCGTCAGGGCGTAAACTCATGTCGGCACAGCGTATGACGCGCGGATATTTCTCGGTCTGGCTGCGAGCCCGCGGGCTGCTTCAGGCCGCCACCTTCATCATGCTCGCGCTGCCGCTCGCCGGCTGCGGCACCGGCGCGCTGTGGGACAAGTTCACCGCCAAGGACGACACCTTCGTCGAGGAGCCCGCCGACAAGATCTACAATGAGGGCCTGTACCTCATGAACGAGAAGAAGGACATGAAGGCGGCGACCAAGAAGTTCGAAGAGGTCGACCGCCAGCATCCTTATTCCGACTGGGCCCGTAAATCGCTGCTGATGTCGGCCTATGCGTCCTATCAGGGCGGCGACTATGACGGCTGCATCGGCGCAGCCACCCGCTACGTCACGCTGCATCCCGGCAGTCCGGACGCCGCCTATGCGCAATACCTGATCGCGGCCTCCCACTACGACCAGATCCCGGACATCAGCCGCGACCAGACCCGCACCGAGAAGGCGATCGCCGCGCTGGAAGAGGTGGTGCGCAAATATCCGACCTCCGAATACGCGACCTCGGCCAAGGCCAAGATCGAGGGCGCGCGCGACCAGCTCGCCGGCAAGGAAATGAATGTCGGCCGCTACTACGCGCAGAAGCGCGACTACACGGCGGCGATCAACCGCTACAAGACCGTGGTCACCCAGTACCAGACCACGCGCCATGTCGAGGAAGCGCTCTACCGGCTGACCGAGGCCTATATGGCGATCGGCATCGTCGGGGAGGCGCAGACCGCCGCGGCCGTGCTTGGCCACAATTTTCCTGACAGCCGCTGGTACAAGGACGCCTATAATCTTGTAAAATCCGGCGGTCTCGAGCCGAGCGAGAATCAGGGGTCCTGGATCAGCAAGACCTTCAAGAGAATGGGTCTCGGCTAGGAAATAGGGTTCCATGCTGGCGCGTCTGTCGATCCGTGACATCGTCCTGATCGAACGGCTCGATATCGAATTCGCCTCCGGCCTCGCGGTTTTGACCGGCGAGACCGGTGCGGGCAAATCCATCCTGCTCGATGCCTTTGCGCTGGCGCTCGGCGGCCGCGGCGACGCCGGCCTCGTGCGCCACGGCGCGGAGCAGGGGCAGGTTACTGCCGTGTTCGATATCCCGAAGAATCACCCTGCGGCGAAGATCCTGGCCGAGAACGGCCTCGACGATACCGGTGAGATGATTCTGCGCCGCGTGCAGCTCGCCGACGGCCGCACCCGCGCCTTCATCAACGACCAGTCCATCAGCGTGCAGACGCTGAAGGCGGTCGGCGCCGCCCTGGTCGAGATCCACGGCCAGCATGACGAGCGCGCGCTGGTCGATGCCGCCACCCACCGCCGTCTGCTCGACGCGTTTGCCGGCCTCGAGAAGGACGTCGCGGCGGTCGAGGCGCTCTGGGACGCGCGCAGCACCGCCAACACCGCCCTGGAGGAGCATCGCGCCGCCATGGAGAGCGCGGCGCGCGAGGCGGATTATCTGCGCCACGCCTCGGACGAGCTGAAGCAGCTCGCGCCCAAGGACGGCGAGGAGACTGCGCTGGCCGCGCGCCGCACCACCATGATGCAGGGCGAGAAGATCGCCTCCGACCTGCGCGAGGCGCAGGAGGCGGTCGGCGGCCATCATTCGCCGGTCGCCACGCTGTCGGCGGCGGTGCGCCGGCTGGAGCGCCGCGGCGTCAATTCGCCGGCGCTGGTGGAGCCGGCGGTGAAGGCGATCGACGCGGCCATCAATGCGCTGGAGGAGGCCGACCAACATCTCCAGGCAGCGCTGGCCGCCACCGATTTCGATCCGGCCGAGCTCGAACGCATCGAGGAGAGGCTGTTCGCCCTTCGCGGCGCCTCGCGCAAATATTCGACCCCGGTCGACGGGCTCGCCGCGCTCGCCGCCAAATATGCCGCCGACGTCGTCCTGATCGACGCCGGCGCCTCGCGCCTGAAGAAGCTGGAGCAGGCCGCGATCGAGGCGGACAGTCGTTACGCCGCGGCCGCCAAGAAGCTGTCGCTGGTGCGGCAGAAATCGGCGGAGAAGCTCAACAAGGCCGTCAATGCCGAGCTCGCCCCGCTCAAGCTCGAACGCGCGAAATTCATGACCCAGGTCGAAACCGACGAGGCCGCGCCCGGTCCGCAAGGCTTCGATCGCGTCGAGTTCTGGGTGCAGACCAATCCGGGCACCAAGCCGGGCCCCCTGATGAAGGTCGCCTCCGGCGGCGAGCTGTCGCGCTTCCTGCTCGCGCTCAAGGTCGTGCTGTCCGACCGCGGCTCGGCGCCGACACTGGTCTTCGACGAGATCGACACCGGCGTCGGCGGTGCGGTCGCGGACGCCATCGGCGGGCGCCTGGCGCGGCTGGCCGGCAAGGTCCAGGTCATGGCCGTGACCCACGCCCCCCAGGTCGCCGCCCGCGCCGACCAGCACCTCTTGATCTCCAAGGACGCCCTCGACAAGGGCAAACGCGTCGCCACCCGCGTCAACGCACTCGCCGCCGACCACCGCCGCGAGGAGATCGCGCGGATGCTCGCCGGTGCCGAGATCACGGCCGAGGCGAGGGCGGCGGCGGACAGGTTACTGAAGGCGGCGACGGCTTAGCTCTCGTGTCCCGGACGCGCGGGCGCGAGCCGGGACCGGGAATGCATGCCGCGGCATTGGCCCCGGCTCTGCAGCGCACCGCTGAAGGAGCGCTGCGCTGCGTCCGGGGCACGAGATTTCCACAAGCCTTTACCGTGCTACCCGCTCCGTCGTATCCAAGCGTCATGGCCAGAGCAGCAAAATCAAAAGCAAAACCGGTCCGCGACGTCGTCGACCTCACCAAGGCACAGGCCAAGGTCGAGCACATGCGGCTAACGCTTGAACTCGAAGAGCACGACAAGCGCTATTATCAAGACGACGCTCCGACCGTTACGGATGCCGAATATGATCGTCTACGCCAGCGGTTCAACGCGATCGAAGAGCGTTTTCCCGAACTTGTCAGTGCAAAATCTCCATCTCAGAAAGTTGGCGCTGCGCCAGCGCGCGGATTCAAAAAAGTTCGGCATGCTGTGCCAATGCTGTCGCTTGAAAATGCATTCAAAGAAGAGGACGTGAGAGAGTTCGCTGACAAGATTGTTCGGTTCCTTCGGCTGAACGACTCTCGAATCGACTTCAGCGCAGAGCCTAAGATCGATGGACTGTCGATGTCGCTGCGCTATGAAGGGGGGGAGCTTGTAACGGCGGCGACCCGGGGGGACGGTACGACGGGCGAGGACGTTACGGCAAATATCCGAATGCTTGAGGACGTGCCGCAAAAGCTTGAGGGGCGCAATCTGCCTCGTGTGTGCGAAGTGCGCGGCGAAGTGTATATGACGAAAAGCGCCTTTCTTGCGTTAAACAGGAAGCAAGCCGAAGCTGGAGAAACGCAGTTCGCGAATCCCCGCAACTCAGCGGCGGGATCTGTGCGGCAGAAGGACCCCAGAATTACGGCGTCTCGTCCCCTTGGCTTCTTCGCATATGCCTGGGGCGAAATGAGTACAATGCCGGCAGATACGCAAACCAAAATGATCCATTGGTTTGAGCGTTGTGGCTTCAAGACCAATCCCTTGACGAAGTTGTGCCACTCGGTTGATGAGCTGGTGGACTTTCATCACGCCATTGAAGAAAGACGGGCAAAGCTCGACTACGATATCGATGGCGTGGTCTACAAAGTCGATCGTATCGATTGGGAAGAACGTCTGGGCTTTATTTCGCGCACGCCGCGCTGGGCCATCGCGCACAAATTCCCCGCCGAGCGCGCCATGACGGTGCTGCGCGACATCGAGATCCAGGTCGGCCGCACCGGCTCGTTCACGCCGGTCGGCAAGCTCGAGCCGGTCGGTGTCGGCGGCGTGATCGTGCAGAACGTCACGCTGCACAATGAGGATTACATCAAGGGCCTCGGCAACAAGGG
>NZ_JAEMSD010000891.1 GCF_016462955.1 Bradyrhizobium sp.
ATCCCGAGCATCGATTTCGATCTGGGCGAAGACATCAGCCTGCTGCGCGACACCTAGCGCGCCTTCGTCGAGGCGGAGATCGCCCCGCGCGCCGCCGAGATCGAGAACGCAAACCTGTTCCCGGCGGATCTCTGGAAGCGCTTCGGCGATCTCGGCCTGCTCGGGATGACCGCGCCGGAGCAATATGGCGGCTCCAGCATGGGCTATCTCGCCCATATCGTCGCCATGGAGGAGATTTCGCGCGGATCTGCCGCGGTCGGGCTGTCCTACGGCGCCCATTCCAATCTCTGCGTCAACCAGATCCGCCGCAACGGCAACGACGCCCAGCGCCAGCGCTATTTGCCCAAGCTGATCTCGGGCGAATATGTCGGCGCGCTCGCGATGTCCGAGCCGGGCGCCGGCTCCGACGTGGTCTCGATGAAGCTGCGCGCCGACAAGCGCGGCGACCGCTACGTGCTCAACGGCTCCAAGATGTGGATCACCAATGGCGGCGATGCCGATGTCCTCGTGGTCTACGCCAAGACCGATCCGGAGGCCGGCCCGCGCGGCATGACCGCGTTCCTGGTCGAGAAGGGCTTCAAGGGCTTCACCCACGGCCAGCATCTCGACAAGCTCGGCATGCGTGGCTCCAACACCTATCCCCTGTTCTTCGACGAGTGCGAGGTGCCGGAGGAGAACGTGCTCGGCAAGGTCGGCGAGGGCGTCAAGGTGCTGATGTCCGGCCTCGACTATGAGCGCGCGGTACTCTCGGGCGGCCCGCTCGGGATCATGGCCGCGTGCATGGACGCGGTGGTGCCCTACATGCACGAGCGCAAGCAGTTCGGCCAGCCGATCGGCGACTTCCAGCTGATGCAGGGCAAGCTCGCCGACATGTATTCGACCTGGCAGGCCACGCGCGCCTACGTCTATGCGGTGGGACGCGCCTGCGACCGCGCCGACCACGCGCGCACCCTGCGCAAGGACGCCGCTGCCGCGATCCTCTATTCCGCGGAGAAGGCGACCTGGATGGCGGGCGAGGCGATCCAGGCGCTGGGCGGGGTCGGCTATACTTCAGAATTCCCGGTCGGGCGTCTGTGGCGTGATGCCAAGCTGTACGAGATCGGCGCGGGCACCTCGGAGGTGCGCCGCATGCTGATCGGCCGCGAACTGATGGCCGAGACGGCTTAAGTCCTTCACCGCATTGGAATCACCATGCCGCTCCATTCCAGCATCGATCCGTCTTCGTCAGATTTCGCGCGCAATTCCGAGGCCATGCGCGGCCTCGTCGCGGACTTGCGCGAAAAGCTTGCCCAAGTCGCCGGCGGCGGCGGCGAGACCTCGCGCAAGCGCCACACTGCGCGCGGCAAAATGCTGGCGCGCGAGCGCGTCGACCTCCTGGTCGATCCCGGCACCTCGTTCCTGGAGCTGTCGCCGCTTGCGGCCTATGGCCTCTACGGCGGCGACGTGCATTCGGCGAGCGTTGTCACCGGCGTCGGGCGCATTGCGGGCCGTGAATGCGTCATCGTCGCCAATGACG
>NZ_JAEMSD010000450.1:0-1584 GCF_016462955.1 Bradyrhizobium sp.
GACGTTCGATAAGTGCAATACGATCAGGCATCGTCGTGATCGATCCACGTTCTTTTGAACGATTCCAGTTCTGCGAGCCGCACTTGCGGCACGCGACGAACGATTTGCTTTTGCGTTTTCCTTCCATGGCACTATGTAGCCATGTCTGCGGCGCCATTGATCGTCATTGTTGCCCGAGGTTCTTGAATTGATGCTGCCGTCGTCGCGTCGTGGAAGACCATTGCTGAGCTTGGTGGCGATCCTCGTGGTCGCGCTCGGCGAATTCAGCTCGGCTCATGCGATCGATCTGACCGACCAGCGTAACCGCAAGCTTACGTTCAGCCGTCCGCCGGAGCGCCTGGTCATCATCCCGATCCCGGCGCCGTCGACCTTCATGGCAATCGATGGCAGCGAGAAGAAGATCGTCGGCATGAACGAATACGCCGCGCGCGCCATGCAGGAGGGCATTGCCGGAAAGCTGTTTCCGGACTTCAGGCAGATTCAGACGGGCGTGACGACCGGGGGAGATGCATCGAATTTCGCACCGAATGTGGAGACGATCCTCGCCTTGCGGCCGGATGCGATCTTCCAATGGGCCAACAACAGTGACGTCATCGGACCATTGGATCGGACCGGAATCCCCGTCGTCGGAATGCGCGTCGGCTCGTTCGAGAACTACGTCGAATACGTGAGGTTGATGGGAAAGATCGCGGGCAGGGAAGACCGTGCCGACGAACTTCTGGGAAAGCAGCAAGAGATCCGTCAGTCCCTTGCCTCGCGGTTTGCCGATCTGCCGCCGGCGCAGAGGCCGCGCGTCCTCTACTTCAATCGTACCACCAACGTGCTGCGCGTCAGCGGCCAGGGAACGGCGCAGGATCTCGCCATTCAACTGGCCGGCGGACAGAACGCGGTCGGCAGCGCGAGTTCGATCAGCACTGTGACCATCGAACAGATCCTGGCTTGGAATCCGCAAGTCGTCCTGCTCGGAAACTTCGATTCGGCGATGCCGTCCGATCTCTATCGCGATCCGCGCTGGCAGGGCGTCGATGCGGTTCGCGCTCGTCGCGTCTACCGCGTTCCGCTCGGCGGCTATCGTTGGGATCCGCCAAGTCATGAGTCGGCGCTCGGGTGGCTTTGGCTGGCGGGCCTGCTGCACCCCGAACGCGCGCAGGTGAACATTCGCAGCTCGGTGAGGGATTGGTTCGGCTTCCTCTACGACTACAAGCCGACGGACGAAGACATAGACGGCATGCTGTTTCTTCGCGAGAACGCCAGCTCCACCGGCTATGACGCCTATCGGGCTCGTTGATGGGAAGCGCGATCTCACGAGTGGCCGCGAGAGCCCAATCGCCGGGCGAACGATCCTATGCCTTGCTCTACGTCGCGCTTGCCGCGAGCTTGGTTCTCGTCCTGCTGTGGTCGGTCGCTTCGGGGCGGTATCAGGTCCCGTTCAACACGGTGCTGTCGATCATCCTGTCGCACCTGGTCGCCGTCAAGGCAACGTGGACCGCGACCGAAGCGGTGGTGGTCGAAACGGTGCGGCTGCCGCGCGTGCTCACCGCCGCCGTCGCCAGCCTCGATTGCCGCACACGCCTGCGCCAGCCC
>NZ_JAEMSD010000450.1:1594-5632 GCF_016462955.1 Bradyrhizobium sp.
CTGCAGGCCATCTTCCGCAATCCGCTGGTCGGACCGCAAACCATCGGCGCATCCTCCGGTGCTGCTCTCGGAGGCGTCACCGTCATCTATCTCGTCGGCTTCGGGCCACTGGTCCAGATCGGGGCGTTTGGAGGAGCTGCCCTGGCGCTGGTGGCCGTCCTCGCGTTTCATCGCAGCAACAACCTCTCGCCGATCCTTACGCTCGTCCTGGCGGGGGTGGTCGTCAGTGCCTTTTGCAGCGCGCTGGTCGGCCTTGTAACCTATCTGGCCGATCCTGAGACGACGTTGCAGGTGATCGTGTTCTGGTTGTTGGGCAGCTTTGCGTCTTCGACCTGGCCGCAATTCGGACTGGTTGCAGTCTGCACCGCGTTCGCAACCGCCGTTCTCATCGGGATGCGGTGGCGCGTGAACGTTCTTTCGCTTGGCGACGACGAGGCTCGCACCCTCGGCGTCAATCCGGTTCGCGACCGGTTGATTTTGCTCGCCGCGGCGTGTCTTGCGATCTCGTCCCAGGTCGCGGTTAGCGGCACCATCGGCTGGGTGGGACTCATCATTCCCAACCTGGCGCGCATGATGGTCGGCGCGGACAACCGCCGGCTTCTGCCGGTGTCGACGCTGCTCGGCGCCATCTTCCTGGTTGCGGCCGACACGCTCGCGCGGTCGCTCACGCCGGCAGAAATTCCGGTTGGAATCATCACTGCACTGGTCGGCACGCCGATTTTCGCGCTGCTCCTGCGGCGCAGCACGAGGAGTGGCGTCGCATGATCCGCATCGACAATGCAGGCCACAGCTACGGATCCGGACCCTGGCTGTTCCGCGGGCTGTCGGCGACGTTTCCTGCGGGCAAGATCGCGGCCATCCTCGGGCCCAATGGCTGCGGCAAAACCACCCTGCTGAGGGCGATCGGAGGGACGCTGACGCTCAGGGAAGGACACGTCGAGATCGACGGCCATGTGGGCTTCGTTCCGCAGGCCCTGATGGCGGACCAGTCCTACGACGCCCTCGACATGGTCCTGCTGGGCCGCAGCCGCTATCTTGGAAGGTTCAGCTCACCGGGCCGCCACGACCGGGACCGCGCATATGCGTGTCTGGAGGAGGTGGGCCTCGCGGTCCACGCGCAGCAGCGTTACGACCGGCTCAGCGGCGGGCAGCGGCAGCTCGTCCTGCTGGCCCGCGCGCTCGCCAGCGACTGCAAGGTGCTGGTGCTGGATGAGCCGGCTTCGGCACTCGACATCGCCAATCAGGGCGTCGTTCTTCGTCTGCTGCTGCGTCTTGCAGGCTCGCTTGGCCTGACCGTGCTCTTCACGACACATCACCCCGATCATGCAATCGGCATCGCCGACACGACGTTGCTGATGCAGCGGGACGCGACGCACATCGTAGGGGAGACCGAGATGGTGCTGACTGAAAGCAATCTCGCAAGGATGTATGGCGTTCCGGTACGACGCGTGAACGTTCATGCGGACGAGGAGACGGCATCCGCGATCGTGCCGCTGCACGGCTTGCGGGGCAAAGCCACGGATCTGCCGGCGCGTTGAGATCAGATGCCGCCGCGACCCGGTCGGAGGGCCTTCTCCCTTGCCCAGGGCAGGAAGCCGTCGAGAAGCTTCGTCGCTGCCGGCATGAAGTTGCTGCCGTGATGGTAGAACGGGTCAAGCGTCGAAACGAGCATGCGACCGGGCAGGGTGACGCGATCCTCGTAAAGCAGCGCTCCGCCGCTGTCGCGGCCTTCAGGATCGGCGGGAACGTCGATCAGCACCCGAGCCCCGGCAGGCGGGGTCAGCACGCCGTGGAAGTGCCATATCGTGTTTTCGAACGGCACCGCCTGGAAGAGCTCGTGGTCGGGCGCTAGCAGGCGGTTCGGCGGACGTGCGTCCTTGTCGAGCCACCACCAGAAATTGGTGGGTCGCGCCGCCCATGTCACACCCGGCAACCATGTGTCGGCGCGATTTTCGCCGAATACGACCAGCGTGTGCCCGGCTTTCGCAAAATCGATCAGAACATCGCGCCTGGCGCGCAGGACGTTCGGATTGATGCGATCGGGAACGATCAGGAACGTGACGCCGGCCAGGGCCTCGGTCGTGAGCTCCGGGGCGTAGATGGTCTTGTCGAACAGCTCCCGGTAGCGCCCGCCGTGAATAGCCGCGTGATGGTAGAAGGTGCCGCCGTCGAGGATCGCCAGGCTCATTGAACGTCTCGTCCCTCGGCGACCCATTGCATGATCCGGGGCGCCAGCTGCTTGTCGTCGCCGCCGAAGCTCCAGAGGTCATTTCCCCCGTGGAAGAGAACGCGACCTCGGCGGACCGGGTAGATGAAGTCGAGCGGCAGGTCCGGCTTGCCGAGCGCATGGATGATTTGCGCATCGGCCGGCGCATCATGCCAGACCCGGCCATAGAAACCGGACACGCCGCGGCGGAAGGTCAGATCATGCGGATCGATGCCGTGCCAGATTGGGTGCTCGGCGACGCGCAGCACGGTGATGTCGCTGAGCCTGTAATTGTCGATGGTGTGAAAACCCGCCATGCGCGGAAGGTAGGGATAGGCGTAGTGGCCGTTGGCGACGACGACACCGCCGCCAGCGAGGTATTCCTCGATCTGGGGAGCGCGAGAAGCCAGGAAACGTTGATCGCTATGCATGCTCACGAACAGGACGCTGAAATCGTCGAGGTCGATCTCCGGCAGCGAATAGACGTCGCGGAGCAGAACTTCTGCTTCCGTCCTCGCACTGGTCAACGCATGCAGCGACCCGTCGTCATAGCCGAAGCTGAACGCCAGTCCCGGCTTCATGCGTCAGCTCACACGCGTCGTGAAGAGGGTTTCCGGCTCCCTGGCGAGGACGTCCTGGGCAACGGAGCGCTTCAATGCACTCAGCTCATGCTCTTCCGCCGTGCTGCGATCCTTGGTGAAGACGAGTTCGAAAAATCGGGCAGGCAAAACGTCCGGCCGCAGCGCGATCTCGGCGGTGCGCTCACCCAGGGTCACTCGAAAGCTGTAGGAAATGTCGTGGCCAGATACAAATCTCGCGTCGGGCAACGACCGGTCGACGATGTAGGCGCCACGCGTCACGGCGCGGGTGATGACCTCGAAGGCGTCCCGCACACCCGGACCAGGATGTCCGCTGACGATGCTCATGTCGCGCCGCGCCGGCACGGCTTTCGGCGACAGCAGGGCGAACGCAGCCCGCTGCGCCTGGAACACGATCGCGGCCATGGCGAGCGCGGATTGGCCATGATAGGCGGCCACCATCGGAAAGCCGATCTCGATGGGCTCCTCCTCGGCCATGATGGTGATCGTCGGACCTTGTCTGATTGGCTCGCTCACGGATCCCTGCGACGAAACGGTTGTTACGCGCATCGGTTATCCCGCGCGTTGGTCCGGGGTCAACAGCCTCAAATTAGATTCAGTTCAAAGCGCGAGCCGGTGAAATGGCTCTCCCGCGCACAAGGCTCGAGCGGTCATCCCAAGGGACCAATGGGAATCGCGCGCGACCACCATGTCTCCGTGTCGCCCAGCTAGCCGAAATCCTCCGGCCGCAACTCGATCGGCTTGCCGTGCGGCGTGCGATCGGCGGCGTGGTCCCAGGCGTCGCGATAGCGGTGCAAGGTCTCCATCGAGGCGACACCCTTCCGTGAGACGAGGCCTTCCAGCGTGGCGAGCCAGTGCAGATAGTAGGTTTCGCCGGTATCGGGATCGCCGGCAGCCTGCGCTCGCTTGATCTCGTCGGCGAGGGCGGCGGCCCATTCCGGCCAGGTGAACACGCCGCGTTCGTAGAGACTCAAGGCCATCGCAAAAGCGTGCGCCTCCCATGGCGCGCGGAACACCGGGCCGTCGTCGTCGCGTGGAATGCTCGGGATGGCCGCTGCCGCGGCGGCCGCCAGCGCGCTGCTCATTACGCCGGATCCAGATAGGGCTCGAATGCGTCGATCGAAACCTTCAAGGTGGGATCACCGTCCTCGCCCCAGAGATCGCGGCCTTCGAACACCACCGTGTAGAGCCATTGCGGATGCTCGCCGCGCTCCATCGCCGTCGTGTCAGGAA
>NZ_JAEMSD010000058.1:0-8380 GCF_016462955.1 Bradyrhizobium sp.
GATCGGCGCCGATCAAAGGCCGGACTATGGTTACCCACGCGTTCGTGAAGCCTGGCGGATTTTTGGCTTAAGCAGCCGATGCTGTCTTGCGTCGGCGCCATGCCACGATACCCCCGACTGCCATTAAGAGGCCCGGAATGCCCGCGCCCACGGCTGGACCAGGAACAGGCGCGGCATTAACGGGGATGTTCAGTGACAACAGGTCGACCGTTTTTCTCGTGTCGGTATCGTTGACGAGAAACGAGACCTTTAAATGTGGATTGCTGAAGTCGAGACCAGCCCCAGCCGGAACAAAATCGATATTAAACACCATGTGGTTGGTGATCGACAGATTTGGACCCCAATTGAAACAGGCCGAAGCTCCGCCGCCGCTGTTACAACCAACGCCCGAACCGTTTGCTTGTTGGCCCAACAGCCCGCTCACAGAGGTTACCCCGTAAGTCGCGGTTGCAGACGAAAACGACCCTACGTCTCGAATGTCGAAAGCGTCGAAGAAATTAACAGGGCCCCAGTTGCCGGTGGCGTTCGGCAGGTTATCAACCGTCAGCCTTAGCGTGTCAGCATCCACCGCTTCGAATGTGAATGTAACGCCCTGACTGATGATTGAGGCGGAGGCGCTGAGGGTGGTCCCAGCAAGCATTAGACTCGCCACGAGCGAGGTATGAAACGCTTTCATGAAAAGGCCTCCCAAACAGTTAAATTAAATATTTGGAACCCTTTTAATCAAAGAGCGCGAACATTGTCAATTGCTGCGGTCAAGAATGGGAAAAATAGGAAAGGTTCGGACCGCCCCCGTGATTGCGCCGATGCCTTCCCGACCATTGAAATGGCCGGCGAAAAGAATGGCGGGAAGGGCGTGATGAGCGGGCCGCGACAAGAAGGCGTTTGCGGATAAAAGTGGCTGCCGACTGCAGGGGCCCCTTGAAATCGACAATTTTAGGGTGCTCAGAAGGACAAGAGAGCTATCGCTGCGAGTGCTTGTTGACGGCGCCAACTGCAATGATGGCGGCCGTGACGATCCGGTCATTGCTCATTGCACTCCCCCGCTACTCAAGCGGGGAATGTCAAAGCATACTTATCTAAACGGGAAAAGATGGTAAGGCCGACTTACGCCACTCGGACCGATTAAATGCCGCCTCACGCAAATTAAATCTACGCCTCGCATCATTTGAGATTACCCGAACGAATCTGATCGCGACCATTCCAGCTGACGGCCGGCCTGAGTCGGCTCGACGGCGGCCCCGGTGCGTCTCGGCCCAGCCCCGGGGATGCCCGGGGTCGTTCCGCCTTGGTCACGTAGGCACCCTGGTGCCCCTTTTACCCGGCGCGCGCTGGCTGAGGCGGGATGCAGCGCGCTGGAGATCATGTCCATCACCGGCCATACCGATATCCGCGAGATCGATTGCCGCGAAGCCGCGCGCAAGAAGCTTGCCGTTGCAGCGATGAAAAAGCTCGAAGGCGGATTTGACATCCGACTGCCTAACCTGCCCGACGAGTTAAGCAATAGTGACGACAACCTCTTTGGTTTCGTTTGTGGCATAACAGTCTGGCGATCCCGGCAGAAAGGGTAGGAGCCTTTTCTGCCAATGGGTTAGGGCGGCTAACACGTCCAAACGCGCATCGCACCGTTCAAGCACTTCTAAACCGAGTGGCTAACAGGATCGGCGCTCTTTTGCCCGCCGCACGCGACCGCTCGCGCACGCCTTCCCTTCCACCACCGTCCTGAAAACGACGAACCCGGCGCCGCCGCCAGCGGACACCGGGTTCAAACCTTGGAGATCAATAAGCTCATGACAAATATCCCGACCGGAACGTCTTCGCAAGCGGCCCTTGACGACAAAGAGCGGCAAGGCACCTCGAAAGAAGCGACCCGCAGAGTCTTCCGCTGGCAGCTGCAGGTCGCCGCCGACCCCGAACTGCCCGCGTTAGCTGGCACCATCGCCATCGCGATCAGTCAGTTCGTCAACAACAAGACCGGCACCGCCTGGCCCTTCCGGCACACCCTCGCCAAGTTGGTCGGGCGAAGCGAGCGCGCAGTCAGCCGGGCCATTTCGGCCATGGTCGAGCGCGGTCACCTCGACCGCAAAGACCAGGGCCGTGACCGGCCGAACCTGCTCACACCGATCCTGAAAGACGAGACGATCGAGGCGCGGCAAGAGGCTGATGCCGGGACATTTGAGGCGCGTCATTCACCGGATGACGGGACACTTTTGGCTTCATGCCGGGACACTTTTGGTCATCATGCCGGGACGCTATCGTCCCGGAGAACTATAGAAGGAACTATAGAAGGAACTACAGAAGGGAAGAATATATATCCCCCCGAATCCGATCTGTTCACCGAGGTCGAGGTCGAGTGTCCGACACCACCACCTCGGCCAAAGCGAACAGCGCCGACCCGGTTCGAAGAGTTCTACGCGGCATACCCTCGACATGAGGCCAGAGGTGCAGCGGCCAAGGCCTATACCAGGATCGTCAGAGCCGGCAAAACCACCGAGCAGGAACTGATTGACGGCGCGACGCGCTATGCCGCCGTGCGAGCCGGACAGGACCCACGGTTCACCAAGCTTCCCGCGAGCTGGCTGAACGCCGAATGCTGGCTGGACGAAGCGAGCCCACGGTGGAGCGGTGGCGAGCAGGTTCGATCCAACGCGCCGCGTCCGAGCGTTCGCGACCAGATTCTCAGCGGCGCGCGGCGATCTCTCGAAATGTTCATGGCAGACGCGGAGGTGCTGCAATGAACCAGCTTGTCTCCCGAAAGAGCCAGATGGCCGCTCGCTCGGACTCGCAGCGAAAGCGGCTTTACGACTTGGCGCACCAGATCGCGATGGGTGTCGCCGGTCCGGAACAGCTGCTCGCCGTGGCCAGGCGCGCAGCCAGAAACGCGGAACGGCGGTTTCCCTGTGCGGGCAGCGGTGAGGTGCGCGAGACCATCGCCGCGATCGAAGTCGCGCTGAAGACGCACAAGGATGACCTTCGCGAGTTGAGCGTCATGGCCGCACCGGCGACCATGTCCGACATCGTGTACGAAACCACCACGCTTCTGCTCGGCATCCCCAACGGTGCGTTCCAGGTCGACCTGGCGGTCTTGACCGAGTTTGCGATCGAGGCCGTGGCACGAGAGCAGCCTTGCCTGGCGCGCCTCTTGATCGCCCGGGAGCGGATGATCCTCACCCGCAACACCAAGCCTAGCGCAGCCGACATCGTCGACGCGCTGAAGCTGAACAATGAAAGCGATGTCGTGGAAATGTGGGCCACTCAGGGCCTGCGCGACGTCGCGGCGGCCGGTGCGCTCATGGACAACCACGCGAAGCTGACGGAAATGCTTCCACAGATCGAGGAAGCTGAACGACGGGCACGCAAGGGGATCGGATACCGGGGCAGAACAGACGCCTGCGATGCGACCGAGGCGCCGACTTGAGCCGCACGGCGCCCTTCTCAGGCGGCGCTGTCCAAACGGTCGAGCGTTCGCTGCAACCGAACGATCATGGCGCGCTTGGCCTCGATCGTCTGCCGCGTCGTGTCCACCGCAGGCGAGCCGAAGTCCCCGGTCAACATTTCCCCGGCCTCCAGGCGCTGGATGCGGTCTTGGGCCGTATCGATGACGTGTTGAAGCTGCTGTTTCCAATATGCGGGCATGTCGGCAATCTTCGGCTGGCAATGGCTCTCAGCGTGCCCATGAGTCCTGAAAGAATTGTTGCGAAATGCCCGGCGCGGCGCCCCGGGGAGTCCCGGGGTCGAGAACATGTGCCTCTGCCGGCTCTGCACCTTCCCCCCAGCCGGAGCCAACGCCCCCCTTCCGGAGCGCAAGCGCCGGCACCTAATCCCCTATGCCGGCGCCGAAGTGGAAAGTCTGCGATGCCGCTGATCTTCCTGGTGCCGGCCGGTGCCGCCGCGATCGACCGCTCACAGGCGATAGCGGTGACCTGCGGCCTGGTCTTCCTGGTGGTGATGGTGCTGCGGTAGCGCGTTACTGCGGAGTACAGCGAAAAAAATCTAGCTGTACCTGGCTTGACGTCAGCTGTACCCGGCTCTATCTCTCGCGTATCACTCAAGCAGGGGAGCCACCCGCATGCAGATCATGGTCTTCAACGGCACGGCGGACGAATTCCAGCGTGTCAGCCACCTGTTCAACGGCGGTCAGTCGGTCGTCGTCAGCAATCCGGCGCAGGGCGCACCGTCAGCACCGCCGGCCGCAGCGCCGGCCACGATTCACCGCTCACCCACGCAGGAAATGCTGCGCAAGGTGATCACCTATCGCGCGATCCAGGCGAGCCAGAAGGCGCTTCTCCGCGCGCTGTACCGCGCGACCGACTGGATGTCGGCGAGCGACCTGGCGAAGGCCATGGGCACCCAGCGCAAGGGTCTCACCGGCATCATGGGCGGCTTCGGCATCCGCTGCACCTCGCAGCGCGGCTGGCCGCGCCGGGATGATACCGGTGTCCGCCCGACCCGCTGGCTGTGGGAGCATGAGCGCCGCGACGGCGAGGACTATTACAAGCTGACCGACGAATTCCGCGAAGCGCTTTCAGCTGTCAATTTGCTGAACTGACCGAGTCATCACGGTCCGAGCTAAGCGGTACCGCCCCCGGGGTCTCTCTCCCCGGGGGCTTTTTTATTGCCGGTATCGGTCCGGCCGGTCCGCGTAGTTCATGGCCTCGAAAGGCAACAGGTGCCGCCCCGGATGGCGACGCCGAGACAGAAGAGCGGTGCGCCGGTGCCGCCTTTGGCCCGCGCCCTAACTGGCCAGCGCAGCGCCGTCATATGCGCGCCCGTCAACCGGCTGCAGGACATCCTGTTCGAGGCCGCCGTGCAGGAGCAGCTTTGCCCCGGATCGAGGACGTGATCCTGCGCGCTCTGCCGGCGGCGAACCACGATGCCCGACATCCCGAACTCTAATTCGGAAAAACAGTGAGGGAAATTGCCCGCTCAAACGTATTAGGCCGTGATGCCGCGCGTCGCGCGGTATCGGAATGCGATCCCGCATCGGCATGACAACAAGGAGTTAGATCATGCAGACGACCTATAGCGAACCGGCTGTCATCAATCCACAAAGCGAAATTCGCCTTGGGAGATCGTCCTGGGACGGTCAGCGCTTTTCGATCAAGTACACCTGGTTCACCTCGACCGGCGCGGCTGCGCGCGGCGGCGAGGTCCCGGTCGAAAGCTTGCCGCAAATGATCAAGGTGGCGATCGAGCAAGGCCGGCTTGAAGCGGCTGACTGCCTCGACGCAATCGCGCAAGCGATCCGCTGGGATGGCTGGGGGGTGCCAGCCATCCACCGTCCGGACTGATTCGCGCCCAAAGCCAAGCGCTAATGCGGTTCCGTGGCCGCTTTCGGCGGATTGACGACGCCTTAACGGCTGCGCAATACAGAAGGCGGTGGGGTGTTATTGGAATTTGGGAGTCGCGTAGGTGAAGCCGGACCTGGCACTGATCGGCCTTGGCCTCTACACGCCGAGCGAGGCTGCGACCCTCACCGGCATCCCGGGCAAGAAAATTCGCCGCTGGCTTCGCGGTCACACCATCCGCGACACCGAATATCCCGCGCTCTGGACCAGCAATCTGACCAGCATGCTCGACGACGTCGAGTCGCTGTACCTCAGCTTCCTGGACGTGGTTCAACTGCGCGTCGCCGACGCCTTCATTCGGGCCGGGCTCAGTGCGCAGAAGGTGCGCCGCGCGATCGAATACGGTTCAGAGATCGTCCGGTCTGATTACCCGTTCGCGAACGCCCGATTCCGCACGGACGGCAAGACGGTGATCCTGCATGTGATGTCGGATGAGCCCGAGGCTGGTGACAGCGCCGCCGCCAATGAGCGGCTGATCGATCTGTTCAAGCATGGGCAGTACCTCATGCAGAAGGTGATCGAACCGAGCCTCAAGGGCCTGGAGTTCGACGACGACGACATGGCCGCGCGCTGGTGGCCGCTCGGACGTAGCAAGGGAATCGTGATCGATCCGCGCCGGCAGTTCGGCACGCCGATCGATGACGCCACCGGCGTGCCGACCAGTGTGCTCGCCGAGGCCGCGCAGGCCGAGGGCTCGATCGCGCAAGCCGCGAAGATGTTCATGGTGCCGCAGAGTTCGGTCAGCCGAGCCGTGGCATTCGAACAGCAGATGGCGGCTTGAACGTCTTCTTCGATAACTGCACTTCGCCCGTATTTGCGGGAACATTAGACGCTTTGATCACTCACTTTGGCCATCGCGCCCGCCACGTTCGCGGTATGGCGGACTATGGCTTTGCCGGCAACACGCCGGACGTTGACTGGATCACGCGCCTCGGCGCCGACCCCGCTGTGTGGATTGTCATCACGGGCGATCAGCGTATTCGGAAGAACCTTGCCGAGCGCACTGCGTGGATACGCGCCGGGCTCAAGGGCTTCGTGCTCGCACCATCTTACAACAAGATGCCGATCAACCAGGGCGCCTCGGTGCTGCTGTGGCGCTGGCCGGTGATGGAGCAATTCATATCCGCCGCCGCACCGGGTTCGATGTTCGAGCTATCGATCAATCGTCGCACGGGCTTCACGCCGCTGGCGGTCTAGCTGCCTATTGCGCGCCTGCCGGCAGCTGGGAAACCCGCTGGGCAAGTTCTGGCCGAGCTCCCGATGCGCAGGATGGTCATTTCAATCAAAGGAGGGTTTCGGCCCGCTTGGCATTTCCGGTGGTCGGCTTACGACGATGTTGGCATACGATGCGATCGGCGAGGGAGAGGTGTTCCAACTCAAGAGCACTCTCGCCCCGTCAGGCGTGCGCCCATTGCAATGGTAATCAAACTGCCCTGGCTGAGCGCACTGGAGATTCCCGATCTGATAGTGAGCCACCACTTCTTTGATGAAGGCGTCGGGCCTCAACGTCAATGCTCGGTCAAAGTATTCCTGGCGCAGGTCGAAACTGTCGACAGTGTCATTCTCCAAAACAAATACTGCTATGTTCCGCGGTGCGCCGTCATACTTCACCGTAAAATGCACGTCCACCGACTCACTTCCGAAGTGTGAATGTTTTTCCTCGAAAAAGTCCGCATCGGACGGCATGAGTGCAAAAGCCTCAAAGCGCGTCATCCCGATATAGAAGCCCTTAATCTTCGTCGGCTCCGCAGCTGCAGCCATGCAGTTGGCGCTCGATATCATGACGAGCACTATCAAAATCAGGCGCACGCTGACGGTGCCGCGCGCGTTGCTGCGTATCAATATGAGCGAGTTGTACCAGACCTCGGACATGCGAATTTGCTCTACACTGCCTATTCCCAAGATGTGCACAGCGTAGGACGATGCCCGCGCCCGGTCGAGGGTGTTGCTGCCGTCGCGCACCGCAAGCGCGGGCTTCATCGGGCGTCGAGGGCGCGGCGAGAAGGTAGAGGCCGCTGACTGGCACACTCAATCCTCCAATTTGGAGGATTGCCCGCGCGCATATAGGAAGCCCGTACAGCGGCCTCGCATGCTGCCCGGTTAAGACACAGCGGCCAGGACGCGCCAACGCATGGGCGCCAGCGCGGTGCGATCTGGCGCCCCGTTCCCATGGACGCCATTCCATCCAGGGGCTTAGTTGCTCGGCTTCGGTCCCGCCCGCTCCGAGGGCGGCCGTAAGATCATCCAGTAGCACTTGCCTTTTGGCGGCGTGCCGTCGACGCAAGCTATTTCGCCATCGCGCTCAACGATCGTCACCTTCGCTGGGACTTTCAAGGTAACAAAGTCATCCTCGGTACCATACGGTGAAAAGCTGATGACCCTGATGCAGGTCTTGTTCGAGTCATAATCGAGGAAGCGATCCTGATTCACGTCGTAAAATGGTCTGGTGTATGGGAGGGTCACGCGTCCATCTTGTTCTCGCCACCGCAAAGACCGTTCTGCTGCTGCCCGGACAAATTCCTTGTCTAAGCAAGCCATGTCATTCTCAGTGATCGTGAAGGGCTCGCCACGCGGCGCTTCGGACTTGGAGGGCGACGAGCCGTGTCCGATCACTATCCCCACGCCAAGCAGAGCGATGAATACGAGCCAAGGCACTCGCCTAGAAATTTGGAGCTTGTCGCTGCCTTCCATGACTTACGATCACCTGTCAGTGGCCCCCTGTCTGCGATACGCCGTCGACGCCCAACGAGGTCGAGATTAAGGAGGAGGCCCGGAGTGCCTAGGCGGCCCGGGCCTCATAACCACAGCAGCCTGAACTGCAGGTCGTTCGGCTACAAACACAAGCATACGGCTATCTGCGGCAGTGATCTTGATCTTCCGCAAAGGAACAGGCGCCGGTGGCCTCGACCTCGAAAGCGAACTTCACCTCCATCACTGGAGCGGATTCGCTTCTGACCTGGATTGCCATGTGGCGTCTTCCAGTGTCGTTTGCGGCGCGGTGGACGGCATCGCGCGCCATGTCGGCTAGGGAC
>NZ_JAEMSD010000058.1:8390-10862 GCF_016462955.1 Bradyrhizobium sp.
GACAAGGCCAAAAGCGATAGCGGTCGCGATGTTCCTAATCGCGACGGTCGGAACCATCACGGGGCCCGTCATCCTCTCTCGTGCGAGCGGCTGCACGCGCTGCCTTTCGCGCAGCGATCTCGCCAGCCCGTTCGCTCGCTTGATGTGAAGCCTCAATGACCTCATTGAACGCCTCTTCAGGAAGCATCGCGAGCAGGATTGCGTGTTCAATCTCAGCCTTGCTCCAGCCGGCATCATGAAGGGCCCGTCCTGGATCAAACCGCTTAAGTGCACCTGGGGCGTCTTCGCCGCGCTTCAGCCGCTCGATGCGGTCCCGCATGGTGGCAGCGCGGGTGGCGGCCTCGATGGATGCCTGCTGGTTTGCGATTGCGACGCGCTCAGCCCTCGCACCGAGCCGCCGCTGATCGTTCGCGCTTGCCTCGTGCATCGCAGCGAGGGCGTCCCAGAGCTTTTCGTCGGCCTGCGCGACCTCCAACTTGAGCGCTCGCTGTTCGTCGATCGTCACCATCGGAATCCGTGCGTGAACATCGGACAGCGCCTTGGCGTGCTGGCTCGCATCGATCCGGTTCGACAGGTGCGCGAGCCGCTGATGAAGCGCCTGCCAAAATGAGAGCCGATCTGCGATCGAAGGCACCTTGTCGATTGAGCCAAGCGTAGCAAGATGCTCGTGCTTCACCCGACCCTCGACGCGCCGAGTCTCAACCAAATTTACCTGGATGCGGCTTTGCGTCTCTCGGAATCGGACGAACATTGTAGTGGCGTCAAGGCTTGTACTTCGACGTTCGGTGCTCGTCATGCCACTACATCAGCATGGCGGCAGCATGGCCAGAGCTTGCCAGGACGCGGCATCGAGCAACGCTTACACCGGGTTGGCCATAGAACTGCATCAAACCTCCGCCGCAATCCAAAAGCCGGGGCGGTCCCCGCGAACGCACCAGCGGCCTGCTAATCGAAGCCGGGCGGCTGTTGTAGGAGACCTCAGGCATGGTCCTGCCCACGGGAGGGTGATCTGGTGCGGGCTGTCTCCAGCATGATGCCAGCGTGGCCTCGATTGAAGGCGTGGGGTCCTTCCCGCCGAGGGAACCCGATCGCGGTGCCGCTGCGTCCCGATACGCAAGCGTATCTTGACGAGCCATATCCAGCCTTGCCTTGCAAGTTCCACTTACATTCCGCTCCTGGTCGCGCGGTCCTTTGACATAGATCAGCCGTCGCCAGCCCGGTCGGCTCCAGGCTGATTCTATGGAGAAGCGACCTTCTGGCGACCATGCCACTCAGGAGGCGCGACCGGGTAAGAAGCCCTCGCGTGAGGATGAACTGCGGCGCGCCGTGCAGGAATACATCGACGACCTTCGCGTCCAGCTTAAGAAACTCAGCACGATCCACTAGGCGAGCCGGGCATCTACAGTTTGGTGGGCTGCGCGGCAGCCACTTTCGCATGATTGATCTGCGTGGAACCGATGTTGCTTTCCACGCTGCACGTTTCGTCCCTGGAGTAGAGTGAGGAGCGATCAGTTTCAGGGCAATTGGAATGACTGACGAATTCGTTGCGCGGGCGAATATCGAGCACTACCGCAGGCTGTTGCAAACCGAGGAAGACGACGCGAAGCGCGCCACGATCGAGCGCTTGCTGTCAGAGGAAGAGCAGAAGCTGCAAGACCTCATCCAGCCCGAATAAATGGTCCGCCGCGCCTTGAGTGAGACGTAGAGCCCTGGCACGAGTTTCGGCGCCCAGTCCACGGGCGGACTTTCCGCGCCCAATTCGAGCTTCGCACCCTAGACAGAGCAGGACCTGGCGACTACCTTAGGATGCGCATTCAGAGGAAGGGCGGACGCCCTCGCCAACCTGCCGACCCGGGCAAGGTGGTTCCCGAAAGGGGATGCGGCCATTCGGCAACGAACGGGTCGTGCGATCGTCAGCCCTCCTCGGTTAACAGATGGGGGTTTTCTCATGTCCAGTGTCGACGAGGCTTCATCTGGAAGCCAATTCGTTGATCCTTGGGGGCGTGATCCCAGCCATCAGGGCAGGTTACCAGCGGGCGCGGTGGTCCTCGGCGGATGGGAGCGGGACCTGGGCATCAGCGAGCTATCCGAAACGCTTTTGCTGGTTCGGGAGGGCGACCAGGACTCCCTTTGGGCGCTTGTGACCGACTGCGAGGCCTCTACCAAACGAGCATTGGATTCGCACGCGAGCGGAGTTGCTGACTGGTCTGAGGACCCCTTTTTGACCTGTAGCTGCGTTGCTGGTGCTCCTAGCGGAGGACCTCTGAAAGAAGCGGGCATGGCGCTCTTGGCGATGCTCATCCGGGCAAGGTATCCGCACGAATTCCCCCGGAAGCCGTACAGCCCTGGCCTTCTGACAGCCGATGACCTCGCGTGCTGCGCCGATGGTGTAGCCCAGGAGATACGGCGGAACACGAGGGCGGCCGAGGCTGCTGGTTTCGCTTCTGAAGCCGCCATCATTGTGCTGGCGCG
>NZ_JAEMSD010000058.1:10872-21443 GCF_016462955.1 Bradyrhizobium sp.
GGCCTGCTGGCCACAATAGTACCGCCTGGGCGGCGGATTGTCCGAGCCGAAAGCATTCGATCATGATCTCGCCGTCGGCTAACGAGTTTGGTTGCGGCTATTGCCGCCGCAAAGGCGGACCCGCTGAGCTAGAGCGTTTTTGCGACGAGCTAAGGGTTGGGGATGTCTAAGATCGATCGCGACCGCATTTCGTCTTATTGCCCGAGCAGGCGCTTTCTGTAAAACGATTCAACGGTGCGGCTGCGGATCAATTCGGTTCGAGGTTCAACAACCTTGAGCAGATTACGTGATCATATTACTGAAACTCTCGTGTGCGGAGAATGAGATCAATCCATGTTTCGGAAAAAGGAGCCGTTGGTCAACAAACTCGGTCGAGAGATCAATCCGAAATTCAGAAGCCGACTTCCGCATATTCTGGAAGACGTTTGTCAACAGCTTCTGGTGATTGAACCAGCGATGACCGAGCTTAAGGTCGCGCTGGGAGAGTTTCTGGACTACCTGGACTTCGAGATTGAAAAGACTGCGTTCGCCATCGACAAGGCAAAACAAGGTGGCGCTGCCAGTCAGACCTCCAGCGATGAAGCATGGTTGGCAAGGCTGGAATCACTCCGTAAAGAATTCGACGCCGACAAGATGGTCTCGCCCGTCAAGCTGATACGCAAGATGGTCAGTACAGTCGAAGACGTCTTCGACATGCCCAAGGGTTTTTGAGGGTAGACTGCGCTCTAACGCTTGCACTTTGCGAGCCTAATCAGTTCACTGAGCGGTGCGTCTCCGGCGGATATCAGGCGGCCGCAGCAAAATAAGGTTTGGAAGCGATTCGGGGGTACGAAAATTATGAACGCCGTTGAGATCGAAGAAGCGGTATCGGCTCTCGCCGAGAAGCCGTTCGATCCTCTCGAATTCCCGTATTCGTTCCTTCAGGCCTTCGGGAACAAGGATACAACCATCAAGCGCCTGCGCTCCGGGACGTCGAACAAGTCGGATGTGGGCGGCGTCCTCCAAACCAGTAATATCCACCTCGCGGTCAGTCCGACGGGGGATGCGGCAAAGACCCTTGCCAGTCTTCGAGCCAGTCCAGCGACAGCCCGGGCCAAGGCGCGCTTCATCCTCGCAACCGACGGCATGGACTTCGAGGCGGAGGACCTGGAGAACGGTGAGACGGTTGCCTGCGCCTATGGGGACTTCCCCGACCATTTTGGCTTCTTCTTGCCACTTGCTGGCATCACAGCCGTAAAGCAGGTCCGCGAAAGCTCGTTTGATATCCGAGCGACTAGCCGTATGAACCGGCTCTACGTCGAGCTTCTAAAAGACAACCCCGAATGGGGCAGCGCCGCGCGCCGCCACGACATGAATCACTTCATGGCTCGACTGATCTTCTGCTTCTTCGCGGAAGATACCGACATTTTCGCTGGCAAGGACCTGTTCACCGACGCAATTGCTCGAATGAGCGAGCGCGACTCGTCGAATACCCATGAGGTGATTGGGCAACTGTTTCGCGCGATGAACACCAAACGGGAGGACCGGGTGAACGCCGGAATTCCCCGATGGGCCGACTCGTTTCCCTATGTGAACGGTGAACTCTTCTCCGGCAGTGTTGACACCCCGCGCTTCAGCAAGATCGCCCGATCCTATCTGTTGCACATCGGCGGTCTCGATTGGACGAAGATCAACCCTGACATCTTTGGATCGATGATCCAGGCCGTCGCCGAGGATGAGGAGCGCGGCGCGCTCGGCATGCACTACACATCCGTGCCGAACATCTTGAAGGTCCTCAATCCGCTGTTCCTCGACGATCTGCGCGACCGGCTTGAGGAAGCAGATGACAATCCCCGCAAGCTGCTCAATCTGCGCAACCGCATGGCGAAGATCAGGGTGTTCGATCCGGCCTGCGGCTCCGGCAATTTCCTTGTTATCGCTTACAAGGAAATGCGCGCCATCGAGCACGAGATCAACAAGCGGCGCGGTGAGGCGGACCGCCGCTCGGATATCCCGCTGACCAACTTTCGCGGCATCGAGTTGCGCGACTTCCCGGCCGAGGTCGCGCGCCTTGCTCTCATCATCGCCGAGTTTCAATGCGACGTGCTCTACCGCGGCCAGAAGGAAGCCTTGCAGGACTTCCTGCCGCTAGACGCGCAGAACTGGATCACCTGCGGCAATGCGCTGCGGCTCGACTGGCTTAGCATTTGCCCAGCGACCGGGACGGGCGTGAAGTTGCGCGGCGACGATCTCTTCGGCACGCCCTTGGATCAGGCGGAGATCGACTTCGAGAACGAGGGCGGTGAAACTTATATTTGCGGTAATCCGCCCTATAAGGGCGGGACAGAGCAGAAGCCCGATCAGAAATCTGATATGCGCCTCCTGTTTGATGGTCACTTCGAAACGTGGAAATCGCTCGACTACATCCTCGGGTTCTTCCTGAAGGCAAGGCAGTATCTCGATTGCACAAAGGCATCGGCAGCATTCGTGACAACGAACTCGGTATGCCAAGGCGAGCAGGTGTTTAGATTCTGGCCGAAGATCATCAGAAACGCGGTTCGCATTAATTTTGCCGTGACTTCGTTCAAGTGGAGAAATCTCGCGTCTCGCAACGCTGGTGTGACCGTTTGCATCGTGGGGCTATCCAGAAATCAGGGGCCAGCTAGGCTGTTCGATGGTGTCGGTGGCCAAGTGCGAGAGGTTGAGAACATAAACGCTTACCTGGTGCCCTACCGCGACGTGTACATTCAAAATGAAACGAAACCTCTACAGGGGCTCGCGCCTGTAGTGAATGGAAGCAAGCCAGCAGACGGTGGCGGCCTTATTTTTGACGCCGAAGTCGCTCGGCGACTGCGTGAACAGGCGCTAGATAGGCAGGACGTAATTCGCCCATTTTTCGGGGCGCATGACGCAACGCATGGGATCGGAAGGTACTGCATTTGGGCCTCGCAGGAGGACTACGAAGCTCTGCGTCACATATCCGCGTTTGGAGAGCGTTTTTCGATAGTAGCTGAAATGCGTAGCAAAAGCTCCAAAGAGCTAACAAAGGATGGGGCCTCTACTCCCTTCGCCTTTCAGCAAGTAAGGCAGATCGGCGATGAAATAGTATTCCAGATTCCTCGGCATTCCTCTGAGGAACGCGAGTTCTATCCAGTGGGACCGCTTCCAAGGGGATCAATCGTGGGTGACGGCGGATTCGCATTTTTCGATCCTCCACTCTGGAATGTGGCCGTTCTGGCTTCACGACTGGCCCTATGCTGGATTGGTGCCGTATGCGGAAAGATCAAGACCGATTATCGGTTCTCCAATACCCTCGGCTGGAACACGCTTCCGTTGCCGTCTCTCACCGACAAAAACAAGGCCGACTTGACCCGCTGCGCCGTGGACATCCTGCTGGCGCGCGAGGCTCATTTCCCGGCGGCCCTTGCCGACCTTTACGACCCCGATAACATGCCGGGCGATCTGCGTGCGGCGCACGGGCGCAATGACGAAGTACTCGAGCGAATCTATATCGGCCGCCGTTTCCGCAATGACACAGAGCGTCTGGAAAAGCTCTTTGAGCTTTACACCAAGATGATCGGGTCGCCGGTGGCTGCGGAGAAGAAGAAAACGGCGGGGGCAAGCGCGTGACCGACGACAAGAGAATCATTCCATCCATATCCGTTTCTTACTCCCACAACGGTTCATCGACGAAAGCCAACGCGCTCGGCATGCGGCCGATGCAGGAGCGCGCCTACGAACGGCGCGGCGAGCAGTATCTTCTCATTAAGTCGCCGCCCGCTTCGGGCAAGAGCCGAGCGCTGATGTTCATCGCGCTCGACAAGCTCGCCAATCAGGGCTTGAAGCAAGCCATCATCGTTGTACCGGAAAAGTCTATTGGGGCGAGCTTCCATGACGAGCCCCTGACCAAGTTTGGCTTCTGGTCCGACTGGACGGTTCGTCCGAAATGGAATCTTTGCGACGCACCGGGCTCCGACAACGGCGGCAAAGTTAATTCCCTTGGCGCGTTTCTCGACAGCGACGACAAGGTCCTAGTCTGCACCCACGCGACCTTCCGCTTCGCCGTGGACAAGTTCGGCGTCGACAAATTCGATGATCGGCTGATCGCGGTCGACGAATTCCACCACGTTTCCGCCGATCCGGATAGCAAGCTCGGCCAGCACCTCGGCGCGTTCATCGCCCGCGACAAGGTGCATATCGTCGCCATGACCGGCTCCTACTTCCGAGGCGACGCCATGCCGGTGCTAGCCCCGCAGGACGAGGCTAGGTTCGATACCGTCACCTACACCTACTATGAGCAGCTGAACGGCTACGAATATCTGAAGCAGCTGGATATAGGCTATTTCTTCTATTCCGGCTCCTATGCCGACGACATCCTCGCCGTCCTGGACCCTGCCGAGAAGACAATCATCCACATCCCGAGCGTGAATTCGCGCGAAAGCACGAAAGACAAGATCAGGGAGGTGGAGCACATCATAGAGGCTCTAGGCGACTGGCAGGGCACCGATCCGACGACTGGCTTCCAGCTGGTCAAACGACGCGACAGAGACGTGCTGCTGCGCATAGCCGATCTTGTTGATGACGATCCCGCCAAACGGGACAAGGTCTCAGCCGCGCTGAAAGACCCCGCGCAGAAGAATAATCGCGACCATGTCGACATCATCATCGCTCTCGGGATGGCGAAGGAAGGGTTCGACTGGATATGGTGCGAACACGCGCTGACTGTGGGCTATCGGTCCAGTCTTACGGAGATCGTGCAGATCATCGGCCGCGCGACCCGCGACGCGCCGGGCAAGACCCGCGCGCGCTTCACCAATCTGATTGCCGAGCCGGACGCCTCAGAGGACGCCGTTACGGAGGCGGTGAATGACACTTTGAAAGCCATCGCAGCCAGCCTGTTGATGGAGCAGGTCCTTGCCCCACGCTTCAACTTCACTCCGAAGAATCCGCAGAGCGGCCCGGTTGACGGCTTCGACTACGGCGAAGGCGGCTACGATCCAGCCAAGGGTAATGTCGGATTCAATCAGCAGACAGGGCAGTTCCACATCGAGATCAAGGGCCTTACTGAACCCAAGAGCAAGGAGGCAGCGCGAATCTGCACCGAGGACCTGAATGAGGTGGTTGCGGCCTTTGTGCAGGACAAGACGGCGATCGAGCGCGGGTTGTTCGACGACGAGCTTATCCCGGAGGAACTGACCCAGGTCCGAATGGGGAAGATCATCAAGGACAAATATCCCGAACTTGACGCGGAGGATCAGGAGGCCGTCCGCCAACACGCAATCGCGGCCCTCAACATCACGCAGCAAGCCAAACAGATCGCGCTTCGCGCGGCGGGCAATAATGAGGATTCTGAGCAGAGAGGCAACACCGCCCTTATCGACGGCGTGCGCAGGTTCGCGGTGGATGTGCGCGAGCTTGACATTGACCTGATCGATCGGATCAATCCCTTCGGCGAGGCTTACGCCATACTGGCCAAAACCATGAGCGAGGATAGCTTGAAACAGGTTGCGGCAGCGATTGCCGGTAAGCGGACGCAGATCACACCTGAGGAAGCGAAAGTGATCGCGAAGCGAGCGGTGGAGTTCAAGCGCGAGCGGGGCCGTATCCCTTCTGTTGCATCCACCGATTCATGGGAAAAGCATCTGGCCGAAGGTGCTGCAGCTTTCATGCGATTCAAGAGAGAAGGTCGCTATGACGATTGACCTCGATCTCGACGAACTTGAGAGAGAGCTTACCGACTTCGCTCCGCAGGACAAGAAGGGCGGTCGCTCGGCTCGCGAGGAGCGGATCATGGCGGGGTTCGAGGAAATCCAGCGGTTTGTCGAAACCCACGGCCGCGTCCCGCAGCATGGGGAAGATCGCGACATCTTCGAGCGGCTTTACGCGGTGCGCCTCGATCGACTGCGCGGTCTTGAGGACTGTCGTTCGCTTCTCGCGCCGCTCGATCGTCAGGGCCTCCTGAACAGTGAGGCGACCTCTCCCGCCGCGCCCGTCGAGACAATGGACGACGACGAACTGCTAGCCGAACTGGAAGGCGTAGAGGGCGCATCCGACATCACGGAACTGCGGCACGTGCGTACTGCTGCTGATAAGCGCGCTGCCGAGGAGATCGCGAATCGCACGCCCTGCAAGGACTTCGACACGTTCAAACCGGTATTCGCTCAGGTGAGGAAAGACCTTGAAAGTGGCTTGCGCCAGACGAGGCCCTTTCAGACGATGGCTGAGATCAAGAAGGGCGAGTTTTTCATCGTCGGCGGCCAGATTGCCTATATCGCGGAAGTTGGCGAGGAATTCACGACGCAGTACGAACGTCGTGATAGCCGGCTGCGCGTCATCTATGACAATGGCACAGAGAGCGACGTGCTATTGCGCTCTCTCCAACGTGCGCTTCACCGGGACGATGCTGGGAGGCGGATCACAGACCCGGCAGCGGGACCGCTGTTTGCCGACGAGAACGTCGAGGGTGACCTGGCTAGTGGTACGATCTACGTTCTTCGCAGTAGGTCCGACCACCCGGTAGTTGCGGCACATCGGGACGTTCTGCACAAGATCGGTGTGACAAACACAGACGTCGAGCGGCGTATCGCAAACGCGAAGCTCGATCCGACGTTCCTGATGGCCGAGGTCGATGTCGTCGCGACGTACGAACTTTACAACATCAACCGGTCCAAGCTCGAAAATGTCATTCACCGAGTCTTTGATCCGGCTCGCCTTGATGTGCAGATCAAGGATCGTTTCGGGAATCCAGTGACGCCTCGCGAATGGTTTCTGGTGCCGCTATTCGTCATCGACGACGCGGTTAGCCGTATCAAGGATGGCACCATCACTCACTACAGATACGATCCCAAAGCGGCAGCATTAGTCCGCACGTCGTAACTTCGATGACGTCCCTGCCGAGCCGCCCGGCGATAAACGTTCTCACGGACAAGAGCGGAATTTGTCTACGGGCGTTTGCCGCAAAGTGCGGCATGTCTCTAGCTACCCGCGCCACCAAATTCTCGTTCTCGCGGCCATGAAGGATGATGGCCATTGCTCCCAATCGGAAGGATCAGGTTCGGGTCCGCCTGGTGCGGGGAAGCCTGTTTCGGCGAGGGTGTCGCGGATAGCCTCTGCCTCCATCCTGTACTGGTCAACCAGTAACCGATTGGCGAGTGCCAGAATCGAGGCGCGCTGTTCATCACAAACTTGCGCAGCAAAGCGCAACGCCTGCGCAAGCAAAATGTGAACTGGCTTTTCCGCGCCCCTTGCACACGATTGCGCAAGTACGCCGGCGCTATCTAGGTCGCCTCTGCTAGACCTGAGCGCTTTTTGCTGATCGACGGCGAGGCAAGCTGCGATCCCACCGAGGTGGAACGCAAGCTCATTACGTAGCCAATCGGATGCGCTTGGATTCATAAGGGTCTCGATGCGCGTGCAGAAGTCTAAATGTTCATTTGGGTCAGCCGACCGGCGCTCGTCGGCGGCAGACACTGGTGGGTGGGTCATCATCAAACCCCGTACGCGCCTATGCTCGTCAACCCAAACAGTTATGAAAGAAGCGGGTTTGTTGACCATGCGGCCGACAACAGCGTGACCAGCCTCATGCAGAGCGGCGAAACGAAGTTCGCGGCGCATCGTTTCCGACAGCTGCTCGTTCTCACCAAGACTCAAGTGCTCTCCTTGGACCGCCTGTCTTGCGCGGCTGGCTTCTGAAGTGCGACCATCGCAGCAGCGGGCAAGGCCCGCGAGCCATTCGCAATTTGCTCACGATATTCCCTCGTGGCCGTGACGGCGTCGGCAGCGAACGTGCCCACCCTTTCGTGAAATGCTGTAGCGGAAGTCGCAGCCATTTCGCCGGACATGGTCAACGGCTGATACGCCGCGACGAAGGCTGCCAAGGCACTGTCCAATCCTCTCTTCGCCTTGATAGCGGCCTCAAGCATTTGGTCGACGCGCGCGGTTTCGATTCCGCGCGCTTCTTGATCTCTCGCTTCGGCAAGCCTAGCTGAGGCCGCCGAGCGCCTCCGCTGAGCGGCTGACAGAGCGTCGGCAAGATCGGCCATGCGGGTCTCGGTCAGGCGCAGCCTCTCGTTGACTTCAACGAGGTCCGCGCCGTCGAAGTCGATCGCCGGCGCCTCAAGCAGGTCGCGACGCTTTGAGATCGCGGCCTCGTGCTGATCACGGCTCTCACTCAGAGATCGTTCAATGCTTGCCGCGCGCTGTTCAAGTGCAGCGATCTCTCGCTGTAGAGCTTCGATCGGGTCGGCCGACTCACCCAGGCTGCGTACGATCTTTTTCAACATCACACCGCCTACGTACAAATTCGTCATGGCCCGTGAAGTTAACACAAGTCGACGCCGTTGCCAAAACGACCGGATTGCAGCGTGTGCCGATCGAGCATCGAGTTCAGCATGCACTCGCAGTGTCGCACGCGCGCTTATCGTCGAAGCCACCGACATCGGCGAGATAGGTGTGACTCTTTGCAAGCTGCGCTTACAAGAACAAAAATTATTCGCGCGCGGATGCATCGCCGGGCTGTGCAAACACGTCGAGCAAAGAAAACATGCTGCTGCGTCCGCGTCGGCGGATTGGGTCCGGGTCAGCGATCACCATGTGATATTTTCGGAGCCAGCTGTTCAGAGTTGCCAACTCTACGCCGAGAATTTCCGCGACCATGGCCGTTGGCAGCTTCGCTTCACCTTTCCTGAACTCGATCTCGGATTCGTCGTCGGTTCGCAGCATACCCCGCGCGGCTGTCCTCGCACTGGGTGGCGCAACCCGCGCTTCGCTACGTCCAAAAAACTCTGCTTGACGAGACATTCGCGGAGGCATCCCTTTGGATCATCGGGCGGCCAGCAAAAGGGTCCGAGTGGTGGGTAGAGCGGCCGACGAACGTGGTGATCCGGCCGGTTCGCGGGTGGTAAAATGATCCACGCCCGCGAAGTGTTTGGGGCAGATAATTGCTTTTTGAAGCGGGAGCGCTATATTAACAGCGCCAGACAGCCTCGGAGTCCCGGCCCGGGGTGCTGCCTCACCCCCGTTTGGGTGCCAAGGCTCGATATAAAAATAAGCAAGAGAGCGAGCGCCGCGCGGCTTTACCTCACCCGGGACCCACCCCGAGGTCATGCCCCATGAGCGCCAATCCGTGGCGTTTTAACCGCCGTGAAGTCTCGCGCGCTGTTAGAGCCGTGCAGGACGTCGGCCTTCACGTTCGCAATGTCGAGATCGCGCAGGACGGTACGATCAGAGTCCATGTCGGCGAGCCGGAGAAGCCGGGAGCGGCGGGCGGCAGTCATCAGGAATCGAGTGAGTGGGATTAGGGCAGGGGGACAATGGCTGATACCAAACTGGATTTCGTTCACAGCTTCAAAGACGCTCGCAAGAAGTGGAGGCATGTGTTTCGCCGCAAGGGCCAGAAGCGGGTCACGCTGCAGACGGGCAGTAAGCAGTTGGTGCTGACGCCTGAGTTGATGGACGCCTATTTCGCGCTGGTCGAAAAGACCGGCGGCGCAATACCGGTCGGCGAGATCGGCGCGAGCCGCACCAAGGCCGGGACCGTCGACGCGCTGGCGGTTGCTCTCTACAAGCACGATGTTTTCACCAAGGCGCTGGCGAAGGACACACAGGACACCTGGCGTCGCATCATTGACAATTTCCGCACATTCGAGACGCCAGGTGGTCGGCGTTACGGCGAAAACCGCATCGCGACCATAAGGCAAAAGAGCATCACCGCGTTTCTCGAAGGCAAAACCGCCAACGCGCAGAAGAATAACCTCAAGGCCGTTCGCTTCCTCATCCGATTTGCGATCTCGCAAGGCGAGTTGGCGCATGATCCGACCGAGAGCATCGCGACGCTGAAGAAGGCCGGACCGAAGAGTATCGGCCACATGACCTGGTTGGAGCCGCAGATCGCGCAATACCGCGAACACCACAAGCTCGGCACGGTAGCCCGCGTCGCGATCGAGTTGCTTTTGAACATCGCGTCCCGCCGATACGACGCGCACCTGATCGGAGACCAGCATATCCGCAACGGTCAGCTTGTTTGGCGGCCGCACAAGACACAGCGCTCCACAGGCAAGCTGCTGGCCATCAAGATCATGCCCGAACTGCAGGCCGCGCTCGATGCATTGCCGAAGGCAGCAAGAGCCGATGGCGTGCTGACGCTCCTAGTCAATGACTACGGCCGGCCGTTCGCGTCGGCAGCGGCATTCGGCAACAAGTTCGCCGACTGGTGTGTTGCTGCCGGCTTGAAGTCGGTGCTGTGCGATGATGGCCGCACGCGAAACTATCGCGCGCACGGCTTGCGCAAGGCCGCCTGCAAGCAGTTGGCGCATGCGGGATGCACCGCACCAGAGATCATGGCGGTGAGCGGTCACGCCACGCTCGCGCAAGTGCAAGTGTACATCGACGAGGTCGAGCAGGAGCGCATGGCGGCAGCGGCGATGGAGAAGCGCGCGGCCGCTGCGATCAAACCAGCAACGTCGAGTGGCTAACGGTTTTGAAAACAGTGGCTAACAGAGAGCCAAGATATTGAGATTGAAGGGGAAAATTCCGGTAGTGGCGATCCCGGCAGGACTCGAACCTGCAACCCGCGGAGTAGAAATCCGCTACTC
>NZ_JAEMSD010000892.1 GCF_016462955.1 Bradyrhizobium sp.
GGATGGGGGTGGGCGAGGCCGTCGTGCTCTTCAATAAGCCGCTCGCCGACGAGTTTGCCTACCGGTGCAAGCAGGCCGGCCAACTGGCCTCGAAGATGCGCTACCTCTCCGCGCCCTGGGTGGGCCTGCTCGAGAACGGTGGCTGGCTCACCAACGCCATGCGGGCCAACGCGGCCGCAGCCCGGCTGGAACGCGGCTTTCGCGAGATTTCCGGCGTCGAGGTCCTCGGCAACCGGCAGGCGAACGCGGTATTCGCGCGACTGCCCGACGGAATCGCCGCCGCGTTGCGGACCAAGGGGTGGAAGTTCTACAACTTCATCGGTTCGGGGGGCTATCGCTTCATGTGCTCATGGGCGACGGCCGACGCCGCCGTCGACACATTGCTGGCCGACGCCAGGGCCGCGGACACCGCAGGGAACTGACGGGCATGGACGGGCCACGACCAACGCCGCAGCGGGCCGCGGCGCCCCAGCCGGTTGTCATGACCACCCCGGCGCGATCCGGTGTAATCCGGTGGTGCCGCCCGCAGAAGGGTTTTTCCCTCGTCGAGCTCCTGGTGGTGGTGGCGATCATCGCCGTCCTGCTCGGACTGCTCCTTACGGCTGTGGAGTTTACGCGGGAACGAGCGCGGCTGCTGACCTGCTCCAACAGTCTCCGGCAACTCGGCCTGATCACCCACCTCTATCGAGACGCCCGCCGGGGCTTCTTCCCCGACGCCGACAAGACCGGCAACTTCTCCTACCGCATGGCGCCGGGGCTGCGGACGCCCAACGATCCGCAGGCGATCCCCGAGGTCTACGGCCTTGAGGCCGTCTATGCCACGCTCGATCTGCTTCCTATCGAGAGCGGCATCTGGATCTGCCCGAGCCACCCAGACGAACGGCGGGCCTACCGCAACACCTATGCGTTTAGCATCGCCAGCGCCCTGAAGAAGAAAAACCCCGCCAACCAGGCGACGAGTCTTTTCGTATGGGATAACTCGACGCTCTCTCCGGGCCTGTCTGGTTTCCGCGGCCCGTTCAGCGGATACTCGATCCCGACGGCAAAGCGAGTCGAGCCGCATCGCGGCTTCGCCCTGGGGCCGGCCGGCTACAACGCTCTCTATCTCGACGGCCACACCCAGTTCTTCGACAGCGGCCAACAATGATCCGCCGAATGGCACCCAAACCTTCACGGAATGCTCGCATGACGCCATCTTCCCTCGCCGCACGTGGGCATTGTTGCGCATGGCTGGGAGTGCTCGCGGTGTCTTGGAACGTGCTCCCGGCTGCCGCCACGGCCCAAGACGTGGTCACGGTCGTCGTGCCATCGGCGAACGCCGTCGCCGGCTCGGCGGCCCTCGCCACCTTCGGCTACGACCCCACCGGGGCCAACGGCGGCACGATCTATTCCGCCGGTTTCGGTGCGGGGGCTGAGATCCGCCGGATCACCAACGTCGATGGCGTGCAGTCGGTCACGCAACTCGTCGCCCAAGCGGGGTGGACGACATTCCTCAAGGGTGGCGATCCGACC
>NZ_JAEMSD010000451.1 GCF_016462955.1 Bradyrhizobium sp.
CATGGGCATGCAGGAAATGCGCGAGGAGCTGGAGGATCTGTCCTTCCGCACCCTCGATCCCGAAGCCTATTCGGTCGTGATGCAGCGGCTCGACGCACTGGCCGAGCGCAACCGCAATCTGATCGGCGAGATCGAGGACCAGCTCTCCAACAATCTGCGCCACCGGGGCCTGGGGGCGCGGGTCTATGGCCGCCGCAAGAAGCCGTTCTCGATCTGGACCAAGATGGAGCGAAAGTCGGTCGGCTTCGAGCAATTGTCCGACATCTTCGGCTTCCGCCTCGTCGTCAACGACATCGAGGCCTGTTATCGCGCCCTCGGGATCGTCCACACCACCTGGCCGGTCGTGCCGGGGCGCTTCAAGGACTACATCTCGACGCCGAAGCAGAACGACTATCGCTCGATCCACACCACCGTGATCGGCCCCGGCAACCAGCGCGTCGAGCTCCAGATCCGCACCGAGGCGATGGACCAGATCGCCGAACGCGGCATCGCCGCGCACGTCTTCTACAAGGAGGGCGTGGGTTCGCCGACCGAATTCCTCAAGCGCGAATCCAATGCGTTCGCCTGGCTGCGCCACACCATCGGCATCCTGTCCGAGAGCGCCAATCCCGAGGAATTCCTCGAGCACACCAAGCTCGAGCTATTCCACGACCAGGTGTTCTGCTTCACCCCGAAGGGCAAACTGATCGCTCTGCCGCGCCACGCCAACGTGATCGATTTCGCCTATGCGGTGCACACCGACGTCGGCAACAGCGCGGTCGGCTGCAAGATCAACGGCAAGTTCGCGCCGCTGTCCTCGGAGCTCCAGAACGGCGACGAGGTCGAGGTGCTGACCTCGGAGGCGCAGTCCGCGCCGCCGTCGGCCTGGGAAACGCTCGCCGTCACGGGCAAGGCGCGCGCCGCGATCCGCCGCGCCACCCGCACCGCGGTGCGCGATCAATATGTCGGCCTCGGCCGGCGCATCGTCGAGCGCCTGTTCGAGCGGGCCAAGATCGAATACGCCGACGACAAGCTCAAGGGCGCGCTGCCGCGGCTTGCACGCACCTCGATCGAGGACGTCATGGCGGCGGTGGGGCGCGGCGAGATCAAGGCCTCCCACGTCGCGCGTGCGATGTACCCGGACTACAAGGAGGAGCGGATCGCGCGCTACGGTGTCAAGAAGGGGCTGGCGGCCAAGCTCAAGGAGAAGTCGTCGGAACCGCCGCGCAGCCCTGTTGCGATCCCCATACGCGGCATCAATTCCGACCTTCCCGTGAAGTTCGCGCCGAACGGCGGCGCCGTGCCCGGGGATCGCATCGTCGGCATCGTCACGCCGGGCGAGGGCATCACGATCTATCCGATCCAGTCGCCCGCGTTGAAGGATTTCGAGGAGGAGCCGGAGCGCTGGCTCGACGTCCGCTGGGACATCGAGGACTCCGCGCCGCAGCGCTTCCCGGCCCGCATCAAGGTGGAGAACGTCAACGAGCCCGGCGCGCTGGCGCAGATCGCGACCGTGATCGCCGAGCACGATGGCAACATCGACAACATCAGCATGCAACGCCGCTCGCCCGATTTCACGGAGACGACGATCGATCTCGAAGTCTACGATCTGAAGCACCTCAGCGCGATCCTGGCCCAGTTGCGCGCAAAGGCAGTCGTCGCCAAAGTCGAACGTGTTAATGGATAAACGCATTGCGTCTGCGTCTATCGCCCTGATTTCGTGAGCCCTGAAATGCCCACTTCGAAGCTTCGCCTCGGCGTCAACATCGATCACGTCGCAACCGTGCGGAATGCGCGCGGCGGCCGCCATCCCGATCCGGTGCGCGCCGCGCTGCTGGCGATCGAGGCGGGTGCCGACGGCATCACCGCCCATTTGCGCGAGGATCGCCGGCACATCCGCGACGAGGACATGGCGCGGCTGAAGGCCGAGATCTCCAAGCCGCTCAATTTCGAGATGGCGGCGACCGACGACATGATGCGCATCTCGCTTGCCACCAAGCCGCACGCCGTGTGCCTGGTGCCCGAGCGTCGGCAGGAAGTGACCACCGAGGGGGGACTGGACGTGGTCGGCCAGCACAATGCGCTGGCGCCCTATATCGGTCGGCTGAGCGAGGCCGGTATTCGGGTCTCGCTGTTCATCGCCGCCGATCCCGCCCAGATCGAGATGGCGGCGCGGCTGCGCGCGCCCGTGATCGAGATCCACACCGGCGCCTGGTGCGACGCCGTCACCGACGGCCACACCGAGAAGGCCGAGGCCGAATGGCGGCGGATCGTGGCAGGGGTGAAGCTGGCCAAAGCCGCCGGCCTGGAGGTCCATGCCGGGCACGGGCTCGACTATGCGACCGCGGAGGCGATCGCCGCGCTTCCCGAGATCATGGAGCTCAACATCGGCTACTACATGATCGGCGAAGCGTTGTTCGTGGGGCTGGCGGAGACGGTCCGCCAAATGCGCGCCGCCATGGACCGCGGCCGGAGCCGGGCATGATCATCGGCATCGGCTCCGACCTGATCGACATCACCCGCGTCGCCAAGGTGATCGAGCGACACGGCGAGCGCTTCCTCGATCGCATCTTCACCGCGGCCGAGCGGGCCA
This sequence comes from Bradyrhizobium sp., assembly GCF_016462955.1. GTDB lineage: Bacteria > Pseudomonadota > Alphaproteobacteria > Rhizobiales > Xanthobacteraceae > Bradyrhizobium. Next base: position 2,573 of record NZ_JAEMSD010000451.1, read on the forward strand.
AGGCGGAGCGGCGGGCGAAGAACGAGAAGATGGTGGTGGCGACCTACGCCAAGCGCTTCGCCGCCAAGGAGGCCTGCTCCAAGGCGCTCGGCACCGGCATCCGGCGCGGAGTCTGGTGGCGCGACATGGGGGTGGTCAACCTGCCGGGCGGGCGGCCGACCATGCAACTGACCGGCGGCGCCCTGGCCCGGCTTCAGGCCCTGACGCCGGAGGGGTTCGAGGCCCGGATCGACCTGTCGATCACGGACGACTGGCCGCTGGCGCAGGCCTTCGTCATCATTTCCGCCGTGCCGCGGCCCAAGGACTGATCTTTGCTGCAATTGTCTTGTGATTATTTCATGAAATCAATGTGTTACGAAGTTTCCATGAGATCGTTGATTGCGTGACCTCCGACAACCGTCTAAAAGTCCGCTGACGCAAATCAGCATGGGTGAATTCGGCTTTACGCCGGAATTGGCCCTCACTATCAGAATCAGGACAATCTCCTTGGGCCGCGACCGGTAGGTCGTTCGCGGGAGGAGGGCGCTCTGTGACCGCCGGCCGGAATTGAGAGAGCAATGAGCGTGACTTCGGGAACGAAAACTGAGAGCGGCGTCGGCGAAACGATCCGGGTCGTGATCCACGCACTCCTGATTGCGCTCGTGATCCGCACCTTCCTGTTCCAGCCCTTCAACATCCCCTCGGGCTCGATGAAGGCGACGCTGCTGGTCGGCGACTATCTGTTCGTGTCGAAATTCTCCTACGGCTACAGCCACTATTCGATCCCGTTCTCGCCGCCGCTGTTCTCCGGGCGGATCTGGGGCTCCGACCCGCAACGCGGCGACATCGTGGTGTTTCGCCTGCCGAAGGACGATTCCACCGACTACATCAAGCGCGTGATCGGCCTTCCCGGCGACCGCATCCAGATGCGGGACGGGCTGCTCTACATCAACGACACGCCGGTCGAGCGGCAGCGGATGAGCGAATATGTCGGCGAGGAGCCCTGCGGCTCGGAAGGCGGCGGCATCTCCCGGGTGAAGCGCTGGAAGGAAACGCTGCCGAACGGCGTGTCCTACGAGACGCTCGACTGTGCCGACAACGGCTACGTCGACAACACCAACGTCTATAACGTGCCGCCGGGCCACTTCTTCATGATGGGTGACAACCGCGACAACTCCACCGACAGCCGCTTCCTGGGCCAGGTCGGTTATGTGCCGCAGGAGAATCTGATCGGCCGCGCCCAGATGATCTTCTTCTCCATCGCCGAAGGCGAGCATGCCTGGATGTTCTGGCGCTGGCCCTGGGCGGTGCGCTGGAATCGTTTCTTCAAAATCGTCCGATGAAAGACGAAGCCAAGGACATCGCGATCCAACCGGCCGAAGCGCAAGCCGCTCCCGAGAGCGAAGCTGCACCGAGGACGCCTGCCAAGAAGAAGCGGGCGCGGAGCAGCAAGGCCAAGGGCACGGACGCCAACGCGGCGCTCGAGGCGCGCATCGGCTACAGCTTCACCGACCCGAACATGCTGTTGCAGGCAATCACGCATGTCTCGGCGCTGAAGTCGGGGCGCAAGCGCGGCGACAGCTATCAACGGCTCGAATTCCTCGGCGACCACGTGCTCGGGCTCGTCGTCTCGGACATGCTCTATCACGCCTTCCCGAACGCCGACGAGGGCGAGCTGTCCAAGCGCCTTGCCGAGCTCGTGCGCAAGGAAAGCTGCGCCGACGTCGCCAAGTCGCTCGGCCTGCTCGACGACATCAAGCTCGGCTCGGTCGGCTCCAGTGCCGATGCGCGCTTGCGCAAATCCATCCTCGGCGACATCTGCGAGGCCGTGATCGGCGCCGTCTACCTCGACGGCGGCCACGCCGCGGCGGCCGAATTCGTCAGGCGCAACTGGACCGAGCGCATGCACAAGCCGCGCCGTCCCTTGCGCGACCCCAAGACCGTGCTTCAGGAATGGGCGCAGGGAAAGGGGCTGCCGACGCCGGTCTACCGCGAGGTCGAGCGCACCGGTCCGCATCACGACCCGCAGTTTCGCGTCGCCGTCGACCTGCCGGGCCTGGAGCCGGCCGAAGGCGTCGGCGGCAGCAAGCGCGCGGCCGAGAAGGTGGCGGCGTCGGTGATGATCGAACGCGAAGGCGTTGGCGGCGGCAATGATGGCTGAAGCAAGCGGCGAGGCGCCCACTGGTACACGCTGCGGTTTCGTTGCGCTGATCGGCGCGCCGAATGTCGGCAAGTCCACGCTGGTCAACGCGCTGGTCGGGGCCAAGGTTACGATCGTCTCGCGCAAGGTGCAGACCACGCGCGCATTGATCCGCGGCATCGTCATCGAGAACAACACGCAAATCATTCTGGTCGACACGCCCGGCATCTTCCTGCCCAAGCGCCGGCTCGACCGCGCCATGGTCTCGACGGCCTGGAGCGGGGCGCACGATGCCGATCTCGTCTGCGTGCTGCTCGACGCCAAGACCGGGATCGACGAAGAGGCCGAGGCGATCCTCGCCAAGGCGGCCAGCGTCAATCACGACAAGATCCTGGTCATCAACAAGGTCGACCTGGTCCAGCGCGAGAAGCTCTTGGCGCTGGCCCAGGCCGCCAACGAACGCATGAAATTCGTCCGGACCTTCATGATCTCGGCGATCTCGGGTGACGGCGTCGACGACATCCGCAAAACGCTCGCCGAGATGGTGCCGCCGGGCCCGTTCCTCTATCCAGAGGACCAGATGTCGGACGCGCCGATGCGACAACTGGCGGCCGAGATCACGCGCGAGAAGATCTATCGAAAGCTGCATCAGGAATTGCCCTACCAGTCCACGGTCGAAACCGACAAGTGGGAGGAGCGCAAGGACAAGTCGGTGCGCATCGAGCAGACCATCTTCGTGGAGCGCGAAAGCCAGCGCAAGATCGTGCTCGGCAAGGGCGGCGCCACCATCAAGTCGATCGGCGCGGATTCGCGCAAGGAGCTGATGCAGATCCTGGATGTGCCGGTGCATCTGTTCCTGTTCGTCAAGGTGCGTGAGAACTGGGGCGACGATCCCGACCGCTATCGCGAGATGGGCCTGGAATTCCCC